>NZ_CP118108.1:555000-682500 GCF_028747985.1 Paenibacillus urinalis | reverse complement strand
GTTGACCACCAAAATATAAGCCATGGTCATAAACGTGGTTAAACCTGCAATAACTTCTGTTCTGACATTTGTCCCGTGTTCCCTTAATTTAAAGAACCGCTCCATAATCCGAATATTCCTCCTTAGAGATAAGTCGGTTACCTTAAAACGACAAAAAGCCCGCAAAGATGTTTGATCTTCATGGGCTTACGCTAAAAAGAGACGCAAAAGCAACCAAAAAGCAGCTTACACTTTATTCCGATCAATATGGACAGTGTCAGTACCTTTTGCTCTGGATTGCACTTCTCTTCTTTTCGTAGCCAGATCATTATGGTGATCTCGTAGAAACTCTCAGGCCAAATCCCCGAGATTATACGAAAAAGCATGTGTTTATTGGTTTTCCTTGTCTCATTCTAGGAGGGATATGTAAAATTGTCAATATAAAAATACGAATAATACAAACTTTATCTGTTAGCAATGTTCGGTAATTTCATATTCGTGAAAACTAACAGAAAGTACCGACATCTATTTTCATGATTTTTCTAACAAAAGGAAAAAAAGAGCCTCCGACACGTTGTCGAAGACTCTTCACTTCAAATACAAGGTGGATTCACCCTACCTGGTATTCCTATTCCCACTCAATGGTTGCCGGCGGCTTGCTCGTCACATCGTAAACGATACGGTTTACGTTATCGACTTCGTTGACGATGCGGACAGAGATTTTCTCAAGAACATCCCAAGGGATACGCGCCCAGTCTGCGGTCATACCATCGATGGACGTCACTGCACGAATACCTACGGTATAGGAATACGTACGAGCATCGCCCATTACACCAACACTCTTCATGTTCGGGAGAGCAGTGAAATACTGCCAGATCTCACGATCAAGGCCGGCTTTGGCAATCTCCTCACGCAGAATATAATCTGAGTCACGAACGATCTTCAGCTTCTCTTCGGTTACTTCACCAAGCACACGAATTGCGAGACCTGGACCAGGGAAAGGCTGACGATGAACAATCTCATCCGGCAATCCGCACTCAGATCCTACGATACGCACCTCATCCTTGAACAGAGCGTTAAGCGGCTCGATCAGTTTAAATCTCATATCTTCAGGCAGTCCGCCTACGTTATGGTGAGATTTAATGGTTTGTGCCGTAGCTGTACCACTCTCGACAATATCGGTATACAGCGTACCTTGTGCCAGGAAGTCGAAATCGTCGAACTTGCTGGACTCTTCATCAAATACGTAGATGAATTCGTTACCGATGATTTTACGTTTCTTCTCAGGATCATCAACGCCTTCAAGCTTGGACATAAAGCGATCACGAGCATCAATCTTAACGACTTTCATATCAAACTTGCCGACAAAGGTCTCCATAACGCTCTCCGCTTCACCTTTGCGCAGTAATCCATGATCAATGAACATACAAGTCAACTGATCGCCGATCGCTTTGTGAAGAAGGATCGCGACAACAGAAGAATCAACACCACCGCTCAGCGCACACAGCACTTTCTTGTCACCAACGGTTTCACGAATATCACGAATCTTATCCTCGATGAAGGTCTCCATGGTCCAGTTACCTTCACAGCCGCATACTTCATACAGGAAGTTACGAATCATATCGTTACCATTCACAGAATGACGTACCTCTGGGTGGAACTGAACCGCAAACAAGTTACGCTCAGGATGGCTCATCGCCGCAATTGGCGCACTTTCCGTACCTGCGTCAAGACGGAAACCGGAAGGCAATGTAACTACGTGGTCACCATGACTCATCCATACCGTTTGGTTCGCTTCAAGTCCTTTTGCAAGATGAGAACCTTCGTTGAACAACACGTCCGCTTTGCCGTACTCACGCTTATGTGCACGCTCTACTTTGCCTTCAAGCTGATGCGCCATGAGCTGCATACCGTAACAAATACCGAAGATCGGCAAGCCCAGGTCATAAATAGCTGGATCTACATGGGGTGCATTCTCTGCATAAACGCTGGACGGTCCACCAGAGAAGACAATCCCCTTAGGTGCGATTTCACGAATCTTCTCAACAGGCGTGTTATATGGAAGCAGTTCGCTGTATACTCCGAGATCACGAATTCTTCTCGCAATTAGTTGGTTGTATTGTCCCCCGAAATCAAGAACGACAACAATTTCATTTGGCTTTATCATTACCGAGCCTCCCTCAATTAATGAGATTAATTATACTGAACGACAAAACCTAACGTCAAGGATAGCTCGTCCTCTTCATCATTAAGAAATAATGTAAATCAAAATGTCATGGTGTAAACTGTTTATTTCGTAAATTATTTACTTCTTGAATCAATTTCATATTACCTTTAGCTGCTTCAATCAAGGGTATGCATAGATCAAAATGATTTTGTTTGTCTATATATAGTTTCAATTCCAACCTTTTTAATGATTTATGAAATTGATTCTTACTTAAGTGATCTAGAAATCCGCAGACAGCGATTCAGAAACGCTACGCTCGCCGCCCGAGAGAACGGCTCCGCTGCATACACCAGCGACTCCCAATCGGCGGCGAACTGCCGCACGTCATCGTGTACGGGAGTACCGGTTAAAGGCAGGGCTGCGGTGTACTCACGCAGCGTCACACCCTGTTCTCGCACCCCATATTTCTGTGCGATTCGCTCCCAGACCGGAGTCCCCACACGAAGCAGACGCTCACGGTCTGGAAAGACACGACTGCGCTGCCAGCTCAGCATCAGCCTCAGTCTTATAGCGGGGCTGTAGCTTCGCCCCGCCTGCACCGCTGCTGCAAGCAGGAGTGCGCTGGCAGCTGTCACAGACAGCGTCAATGGCTGCATGATCGATACTAGTCCGCTCTTAATAGCACTGCCAATCTTGTGTACCATGCTGATTATATTTCGCTGCTCGGACGGTGCAGCTTCGTCAGGCTCGGAAGCCCCCGCAGTTTCAAGCTCTTCTGTACTATATCCTGGTGTCGCCTCAAAAGGAATCCACCCTACTCCCGAAAAGTACACCTCAGCCCATGCATGAGCATCCCCGTGAGTTACCGTATATTCATTGGATCGCGGATCACTACGTTCGCCAGGGCCGAATCCCTGTACATATCTCGCGGGGATCCCCTGACTGCGAAGCAGCACAACCATGGTAGTGGAGAAATGGTTGCAATAACCCTTTTTCGTGGTGAACAAGAAGTCATCTACAAAATCCTTGCCGGACGGAGGCACTCTGGTATCCAGACTGTACGAGTAGTTCAATCTCAAATACGATGCAACCCTAGTTACAGCATCATATCTATTCGCTGTTCCATCCGTAATATTGGCGGCCAGTTCTCTAACCCTGTCCGGAAGAGCCTGCGGCAGCTGCAAATTCATGCGCTTGATCTCTGCAGGATCGCTGCCCGTTACGCCCCGCAGGCTGCTTAGATCTTCGATAGGAATCAAGACATCAGCACTATAGCTCGTCACAGTCTTATAGCTGTTTGAATGCATATCATCGAACCTTAAATTCCCTGAGGCATAATCGCTTACTATATACGGAAACTGCTGGTTGGCTTTATTTTGTCCAGTGATCCCTTTCTCATTCTGTGGGGCGCGAGCATTCTCTGATTGATAAAGATTCAGACGAACAGGCACTCCACCTGTAAAAATGTCTGCACCGCCCTGGGCTGGTGTCTGCAGCTCTACTGTCTGTTGGATCAGGCGAAAATAGGGATTCTCCTCAATTTCATCCTCCCGAATCCGACCTGAAGTGCTGATGTAATGCTTAGGCTCGGCATCATTGTATTCACTCTTCCAGCTTCGTCCATCATAGATGGATCGGGACTGCCCTCTCCAATAAGTTGCCACAGGACTATATGCTGTAAAAAACACTTCATTGTTGGTAACAAGGGGGGCGCCCATGTCACTTCCTCCATTGTCATACCCGGTCCTTGCCAAGGCAGCTTCAGATGGAGAGGATTGCAATCCATCCGCCCAGTCGATGAGGCGTTCCCTGGTATCCGCCAGAGCATTGAGATCCGGGGATTTGACAGGAAGAACCGAGGATACAGCAGCCGCACCTCCGACCAGGAGCACAGAACCCAAGGCAATGCCAATCCACAACAGATGGCGTTCCTTGTCCTTCACCCGAGCTGATAAGCCCATACTATTAAGCTTCGGAAGCTGCATGAGTGTCTGCAGGAATAAAAAACAGCTGATAATTCGAATCATGGCACCTGTCGCATTCTCTCCATTTACCAGTTCAACACCAAAGACGTACAAGGACGTTACCACACCAAATAACAGGACAGTCCTTAATTGGATGACCAGTATTTGTACAGCACTTACGAACAAGGACCAGCCCAGCGTAACCAAGATTGTCTTGGTCTCGTCACTGATGAGCCAGAAGCCGTCACGATTTAACCAGATGAATATGTCCTGCTTGAGGATCAACGGGTATTGAAGCATCCAATCTGCACCTGACACCTCCTTCACCATCCACCACAAGCCTATGAATGATAGGAGTAACCGGATCATAAGGGACTTGCCGAGTGACATATTCCATGTGCCAATCAGCAGCAAGAGAAGAGTTAGTACGATCAAACTAATGGAGGATGGGCTCCATAAATCACCGCTTATTCCTCCCGGTCTGAGCCATTCCAGGAACATAACAAATAAAGCGAGGGAGGCCGCTGCGCGAAAATACCATGGTTCATGAAAGGCCGCCGCTTGCGCTGCCGTCGCTCCCGCACCAACTTCTTTGGGATCAAAACGGTTCTGATTGTAAATAGTCATTCCTCCTCCCTTAGGTTCGATTACACGGCACTTCCCCTTGAATTCATCCGATCCACACCATCCTGGCCGTTTCCGATCGTTTCACATAAGACCATCTGTATATGCTGTCCGCTGTAATGCTCACAGATTGCTTTATTCAATTCCGTTGACATGCCAGTAATCATATAGACTAGGGAGCCTGGAGCAAGGTTTCCGTAAAAGGAAGGGTCATGGAGACTGTTTCCCGTATCTTGCCTCCATTGTCTTCCCTGACATTTCCATGTTCCTGCCGGTTCAAGACCTGCCAGATAATCCAACTGTTCGTACCCCTTCCCTTCTCCGGCGGCAGGCATAGCGATCCAATTCAGCACTGAATTATTTACGCCTCCGCCTTCTCTATCACTGTTACCCTTACCCCAATCAAAAATAGTCAAATGAGCACCTATTCCCTCTTCATAGGCAGACCGGAGGAGCTTCGCGCAGGTAGACACCGCCTCCTCATAAGCATCCCATGAAAACGCACTTCCGCCATCTGCCCGTTTAGACACATAGGCATGGATATTGTTATCCAGCATGAGATAAACCTGTCCGCCTCTCTGTTCCTCTGGAATGCGAACCTGCAGCTTCCCGCTGCGAGCCGAGCTCTTCCAATGGATATAGCGCATTGGATCCCCCTCTACATACTCTCTGACTTCTGTCCCCATTGAGGTCTGATGATAGCGTGTACGGTAAGCCGCGCCTTCCCAGGATCTATTCAAACCAGTACGTATATGACCCGAGCCTGTCTGGAGTGATGGATGAACAATCAAAGTACAAGGTGCCTCAACCCGGCAGCTGCCTGTAAACCAGCCGAACACATCACCCCAGACCACCTTGCAGGTGTCAAATACATACACTCCCCTATGCACCGCACGAATCGTATATTTATATGAATAAGAACGCGATCGTCCCGTAAAAATCAACTGCTTATGTTCAAGCTGAGAATCAGCTGCGACCTCTTCGATCCTCAGCCAGCGCAGTAATAATGGGATATCTGCTTCAAGGTGAACATGTACATTCACTTTATTTCCAGCTGCTACTCTGTCCGTTTCCAATGTCCGTACGATCCGTATATTCCGGGGCTTTGCCCATAGAATCAGTAATCCATAGCCCGCTATGGCTGCACAGCAAATCAAGAGAAACAGTAACGTCCCTCCACCTTGGATATGGTAAGCAAATGACAAACCAGCTAACAGCAACGTCATGAACAGCCAGTTACGATATGTCCTCCACATCTTCCATCACCCTCTTGCCCGTGCGGGCTGAACAGGGATCGGGATTTCCTGAAGCAAAGAGCGAATAATGGATTCTGAATTATAATGATGAGATAGATCTGCACGACTTCGAATACGGTGAGACAATACGGGAATAGCCACTTCCTTGACATCATCGGGAATAACGTACATTCGGCCGTTCATGTAAGCCGCTGCTTGAGCAGCACACATCCAGGCAATACTTCCTCTTGGACTAATACCAAGTACGAGCTCCGGGTGTATTCTCGAATGGGCTGCAATACCGGCGATATATTCCTTAATCACTGGATCCACAAAAACAGCCGATGCTTCTCTTTGCATTTTGACAAGCTCTTCCGCCAGCATAACGGGTCTGATGAATGCATCACCGGATCCTCCCTGCCGATTCATCATTTCTACTTCCTCATGGACTGTGGGATAACCCAAGCTCAGCCTCATCATGAAGCGATCCAGCTGCGCCTCTGGAAGACGAAACGTTCCCTCGAATTGCATAGGATTCTGTGTAGCCATTAGCAGAAAGGGTTTAGGCAGTGCATAAGTGGTGCCATCCACCGTTACACTTTTCTCTTCCATCGCTTCAAGCAGGGACGATTGGGTTCTCGGGGCAGCCCGGTTAATCTCGTCGCCGAGCACAATATTCACCATAATGGGTCCTGGTTTATATTCAAAGTCACCTGTGATCGGCTTAAACACCGATGTACCTGTAACATCTGAAGGCATCACATCTGAAGTAAATTGAATTCTTCCAAAGCTTGCACCCAGACATGAGGCAATCGTCTTGATGAGCTTGGTCTTTCCTGTTCCCGGTACATCCTCCAGCAAAATATGGCCTCCCGATAACATCGCGATCAGAATCAAACGAATTTCCTGTTTCTTGCCGACCATGACTGTCTCAACTCGCTGCACCAATCGTTCAAGCAAACTGGCAGCATAATCGCTAGATTTTGAGAATTCCATAATCGCTTCCCCTCCTTATTTGGCGCTAGTTCATATATCACTTCTCACATGATTTACTTCTATTATTTCCAATCCACAAATGATATAGACACTAGACAATCAAAGAGCTTACAGGCACAAAAAAAGACCCGGAGTTCAAATATGAACTCCGGATCTTATCCTCAGTTAGTGCTCTATGAAATTAATTTGATGTATCTTTACCAGGCTGTACTTCCTCGACTTCCTTCGTTGCCACATCCTCGGCAGGAACTTCTTTCTTCGAAGAAGCGAACCATCCAACAACCGCGATCAGCACAAGCACAATATAGAAGCTTGCTTTCCATGCTGCATTATGCGGGAAGTGCTCATCAATCAGACCTACATCAGGGTGTGCCAGTGTAATAACTGCCAGCTTAACCCCTACCCAGCCTACGATAACGAAGGCCGCAAGCTCAAGACCTGGACGTTGCTGCAGCAATTTAACAAAGAAGGTCGCTGCGAAACGCATAATCACAAGCCCGATGAAGCCGCCTAAGAAGATAACGATAAACTGTCCGCCATCCAAACCACCGATCTCTGGAATTCCACTTGGAGGCAGCGCAACAGCAAGAGCTACCGCTGCAAGTATGGAATCGACCGCAAATGCGATATCGGCAACTTCGACTTTGAGTACCGTCATCCAGAAGCCAGACTGCTTCTTCGGCTTCTCCGGCTTAGGCTTCGCATCCTCGGTCTGCCTTTTGCCAACAAAATGCTTGACCACGTGATTTATGGAAATATACAAGAGGTATAGGGCTCCAAGTGCCTGTACCTGCCACACGTCCACCAAGAACGAAATGATGAACAGTGATGCCAAACGAAATACGAACGCACCAAGCAAACCGTAGAACAACGCCTTCTTACGCTGATCCTCAGGCAGGTGCTTAACCATGATTGCGAGAACCAGGGCATTATCTGCCGCAAGTAATCCCTCTAGAGCAACGAGCACAAGCAGTACCCATGCATACTCTAAAAACAGCTCCATGAAACATCCTCCTAGTAATAAAATAAATTACAAAAAAAACCTTCACCGGCCGGCAAAGGTCTCACAAAAAAGAGACCTCTACCACAGTCTGTGGTAAAGGTCTCGCTAACAACGAATGGTTGCCAACAAAGCCGGGGACTATTCCCGAACTGACGACTTTGCTGTACAGCTACTCCCCTTTAATCACGTTCCTGCTTAACTGATATGATGATCAGCTAAACCGTGATATAAACATATTAAAATCAGAGCTTGAAGTCAAGCATTTTTTGACAACGCATGAATTCCAAGTCTTATCAACGGTTCGCTGAATTTGTATTCATAAAATTGGAAATGTCCTACTGTTTACTTGGCGTAGACGACAATTTCGACTGTTCCTCGGACCAGGGATTTGACTTCAAAATGGGCAGCATTCAGCAACGATCTCAATGGAAGCCACATCACTCCGTTTTCCATATAGATATCAGTCTCTGCTGCATATCCCCCTTCTGAAGCAGTGACAAGCTGCTCGTCCGGTTTTACCTTAATTACGTTTGTTCCGAACACCGTGTCAGCACTGCGCTCAGCTGTATTCCACTTCACTGTGCCTCCGAATTTCTCAATCACCTCTCTGAGAGGAACGATATACTGTCCATTTTCGAGCCGGTATTCGCCGTACTTGAGTTCAGCCACCTGTTTGCCTGCCTCGATGACAAGCGCAGGTCCCTCCTCGAATAGTTCAGCGTTAGGAGCGATAACATTATTTATCCATTTGCTGCTCGGCTGAAACCTCTTCTTTATCGATTCATCATTTTTCACACGGAACTGAACCGGCTTCTCCGCAGGATCGAGCACCGCAAACTGGTACTGCTGTTTCTGATAGTATTCGATAATGTCCGGCAGGGCTTTCACCGTCTCCCCATGATTTCCTCCATCATGCAGCAGAATGACCAAATCTTTATCTGAGCTGACCTCTGTGGCCTGCTGAGCGATTTCTGCTGCCGGGACCCCGCTGCGCTTCGAATCACCGCTGTCCACATTCCAATCCACAACCGAATAACCTGCCTGCTTCATCAGTTCAAAATAGGTCTGGTCAAAATGCCCAAACGTTCCTCCAGGCGCGCGTACCAGCTGTGGTCTGCTGCCGGTAATCAGCCGGATTGCTTCTTCTGTTTCTTTAATCTGTGACCAAAAATCAGGAAAATTATCATAAAGTTCATCATAATCGTGATTATACGTATGATTGCCAATGGCATGCCCTTCTTCATGCATTCGATAGACCAGTTCAGGATACGTCTCTACATATTTTCCAAGTACAAAAAAAGTGGCTGGCACCTCGTAACTCTCCAATATATCGAGTACTTCAGCAGTGTGCTTCCCCGGGCCGTCGTCGAAAGTTAGGTAAACTGTCTTTTTGCTCGCTTGGGAATCAGACTTCACCTTTGTTTCTGCGGATGCTTCATTTAGTCGGCTTTTATCTTCTTTAACCGCGCTTGCTTGTGCTGAACGAACTGCCTGTTTACTTGCTGCTTGCTTGACTGCCACTGTTGCTTCCGGTTTATTGATGCTGCTGTGAGCTGCATAGGCCATTTGTGAGACGACTGCCTTTGGGGGATTTTTCGCTTCTCTATCTTCTGTGACTGCAGAGCTGTTATCTAATTTACTTTCTTTCTCCGCTGAGGAATTGGCCGAGCTAATGATTTGGGAAGGATTTATGTACGCTGTTACTGCCAATATAAACAAGACAACCATACCTGCTACGATACTCATTTTCGCTTTCATCCTCATTGCCCCCATCTTTTATATTCAATAAGTAGATTTTGAGATTCACAATGCTATCTTATGAAACGGGCGGCTAAAAAAGACTATACAATTTGCAAATTGCTAGATTCATATTTTGAATTAAGTTGGATTCATAAAGTACATTTGGGGTTATTTTCTATAAAAAAAGCCGATCCTTAATGGACCGGCGGCAGTAATGGACTTCTTATGATCGAGACTACTTCTCCATATGGGTCTGAATAAACGCAAGCGCATCATCAATATGGCCCTTCACTTTAACCTTGCGCCATTCTTTCACTAATATTCCTTCTTCATCAATTAAAAAAGTGGAGCGAACGATACCCATATACTCTTTGCCATACAGCTTTTTGAGCTGCCAGACCCCGTAAAGTTCAGACACCTGATGATCCTCATCTGACAAAAGTGTGAATGGAAGCTCATACTTGGCAATAAATTTATCGTGCCGGCTCGCCGGATCCGTACTTACCCCCAGAATCACTGTATTCAGTGTGCTGAACGATGCATGAGCATCTCGAAACTGGCATGCCTCATCCGTACAGGAAGCCGTCATATCCTTGGGATAAAAGTAAAGTACAACGCGTTTACCGCGATAGTCGGATAACCGAACCTTCTGTCCTCCGCTTCCTTCAAGCACAAAATCAGGCGCCTTTGCGCCAATGGTTAGTTCCATGTTGCAGCAATCCCTTCTTCTATTGTGTTGCCTTCATGTGCGCAGGCCATCCAGAATTGATTTGTTTCCCTAAAAGAACTTATAATGTACAAGATATCATATGTATATTATTGTAAATCAACGCCGCCTTCTCGACCTTTATAAAACTCATGTGACTGTGAAAGGAAGAGCTTCAGATGACCAAGAAGACCAAACGAATTCTGTGGACCGCTGTTACCGTTGTGATCCTTGCTGTCTTACTGCCTGCAGCTTATTATTTTACTTCGGTTGTAAATGAACTTCAAGATTTGCAGAAGGAAGGCGAGGAGTCCCCTTTCTACAACGTCGAGAAGGTAGACCAGGAGAGAACACCCGAGCCTCCGAAATGGGAAGGTAAAGAACCTGTGAACATTCTGCTCATGGGCGTTGACGCCAGAGGCATGGCCGAAGGTGAAATACCAAGATCAGATACGATGATGGTTGCCTCCCTCAACCCGGTTTCCAAGAAAATTTCACTGTTCTCTCTCCTTCGTGATACATACACCGAAATTCCCGGATACGGCAGCGATCGCATTAATACGGCGATTACCCATGGCCCTAATGTAGCGATGCAGGCAGCCAGTGATCTGCTCGGCATACCTGTTCAGTATTACGTATATACGGACTTCCAAGGCTTTATCGCGCTGGTCGATGCGATCGGCGGCATTGAATTTGAGGTTGAAAAAGATATGCACTATGTCAGCAAGGCAGATCATCATGAATATGATATTGACCTTAAGCAGGGGCTGCAGCATCTGGATGGTGAAAAGGCATTAATGTATGTCCGATTCCGGCATGATGCCATGTCGGATTTCTCAAGAACCGAACGTCAGCGAGAGCTGATCGGTGCCATTGCAGACAAAATGCAGACAACAACGTCAATAGCCAAGCTGCCAGCCATTTTAAATGAAGTAAACCCATATATCGATACAAATCTCACCTTAAATGACATGTGGAAGCTGGCTTCGCTTGGATATCAGAGCAATTTTCAGGGCAGCGAGCAGATTCCGCCAATGAGCCTTCTTGTTGAAGAGAAAATCGGCGGGGCCGCTGTGCTTAGCGTAAGAGATGATGAAGAATTAAAAACTTATGTCCAAGAGATTGTTAATCCAACGGAAACGGAAAAGGTCCAGGATACAACGACTATCGACAAATCAGCCAGCGGTGACAGTCAGTAGACAGCTTGCCAGAAGTCACATTCAATCCTGCTGCCTCCCTGCCATAACCATTTGCAAAGTGATATACTGTAATAGATACAAACAAGTAAGGGCAGCGGAAGCTGCCCTTTTGAGTTGTCCGCCTGAGGGCTTAACTTTACAATATAGAATGCAGAAAGGATGATACAAATGAATCGTACGCAATCGGAGCATCATTACGCTGAAGCTCTTGAGCATATTGTTGGAGGCGTCAACAGTCCTTCACGTTCTTTTAAGGCGGTTGGGGGCGGTGCGCCTGTATTTATGAAGCGTGGAGAAGGAGCTTACTTCTATGACGTGGATGACAACCGCTACATAGACTACCTGGCTGCCTATGGTCCAATTATTACGGGACATGCCCATCCGCATATTACGAAAGCCATTACGGATGCAGCAGTGAACGGAACATTATACGGTACACCAACTACGCTTGAGGTCAAGCTTGCCAAAATGCTGAAGGAAGCTATCCCTTCCATGGATAAAGTGCGCTTCGTCAACTCCGGTACAGAGGCCGTCATGACGACGATCCGAGTTGCCCGTGCCTATACGAAGCGAACCAAGATCATCAAGTTTGCCGGTAACTATCATGGCCACTCGGATCTGGTACTCGTTGCTGCAGGTTCTGGTCCTGCGACACTCGGGATACCGGACAGTGCGGGTATTCCTGCAAGCATTGCTCAGGAGGTCATTACTGTACCTTACAATGATCTTGGCGGTCTGGAAGAAGCACTGAAGACATGGGGCCATGAGGTTGCGGCCGTTATGGTTGAGCCGATTGTCGGCAATTTCGGTATGGTGATGCCGAAGCCCGGATTTCTTGAAGGACTGGTGAAGCTTGCGCATGAGCATGGCGCACTTGTTATCTACGATGAGGTCATTACCGCATTTCGATTCCACTACGGTTCAACGCAAACCTATGCGGGACTGGATAACCATGATCTGATCAAACCGGACCTGACCGCCCTTGGAAAAATCATCGGAGGAGGACTCCCTATCGGAGCTTACGGTGGATCAAAGGAGATTATGGAGCAGGTTGCTCCGCTGGGTCCCGCCTATCAGGCCGGAACCATGGCAGGCAATCCAGCTTCGATCTCCGCAGGAATTGCTTGTCTTGAGGTGCTGAGTCAGCCTGGTGTCTACGAGGAAATGGAGCGCCTCACCATTAGATTGACAGATGGAATTAAAGCCGCTGCTGATCGAAACGGTATTCCGCTGACCATTAACCGGATTCGCGGCTCGTTCTCTACTCATTTCTGCGATCATCCGGTCACGAATTATGAAGAGGCCCAGGATACGGATGGAGAAGCGTTTGCGGCATTCTTCCGCCATATGCTGAACCGCGGTGTCCATCTGGCCCCTTCCAAGTATGAAGCATGGTTTCTAACTACCGCGCATACAGAGGCAGATATTGATGCCACCATTGAAGCGGCCGAGCAATCCTTTAAAGCAATGGCAGAAGCCTAAACTATATAATAATGCTTAGAAGCTGCGGCTCTCAGGAGGGACAATCCTCCTAGGAGCTGCAGCTTCTTTACTTTCATACGCCATATTTTCTTTGTGAATGAAAATTTATACAGCTGCGCACAATGAAATAAGTCTCTCGGTATATTTTCAAGGTGAGCGTATCTCAACAAGAAAGAGGCTGTTTAATGAATCCAGTGAAACCTTCCTTTTTACAAGCGGCGATGCTGATCATGCTGTCTGTGGGCTTAAGCAATCATGTGTTTATTATTCCGGTTCTGCTCCAAGTCGCAGGTCGGGACTCCTGGCTGTCTGTAGTGATCTCTTCCCTCCCTATCATCCTGTTTACCTTGGTCGTATTTCTCATATCCAAGCAGCTGAAAGGAAATACGCTGGCTGAATGGCTATCAAATAATTTGGGCAAAGCAGGCGGGTTCCTGTTCAAGCTAGTCAGTTCGGTTTATTTTCTGCAGGTCAGTTATTTTACCTTCTATGACACGGCCATGTGGGCAAAATCATCGTACTTATATGAATCGCCAATGTTTGTAATTGGTTTGATTCTGGCCTTCCTCTCTGTATTAACCGCCTGCTTGGGGATGCGTACTTTGGCCTTTGCTTCTGGTATTTTGCTGCCCCTGGTCGTCATCTTTGGCTTCTACGTTGCTACCGTCAACGTACAGTACAAGGACTATAATCGACTTCTGCCCTTATTCGAGCACGGATACACCCCGTTGTTCAGAGGTATATTCTACTGTATGTCCGGTTGGGTTGAAATTGCGTTGATTCTATTCATTCAGCCTTATCTCTCGAAGAAATTCAAGCTTTGGCAGCTGCTTCTGCTCATGTTTATTATGGTCGGCCTGACATTCGGCCCACTGACCGGAGCTATTATGGAGTTCGGTCCGTATGAGGCAGAACACATGCGATATCCTGCATTCGAGGAATGGCGCATTGCCTCACTTGGGAAATACATCACCCAGACGGACTTTTTCTCTATTTATCAATGGCTTGCTGGAGCCTTCACTCGAATTAGTCTAGCTATGTATATTGCCGTTGTGGTTTGGGACATTAAGAAGAAACGCAACTTAATCTTCATGATCTGGGGAATTCTGATGAGTGCAAGCTTGATCTACCCTTTGAATGACACGGTCTTTCAGAACCTGCTCATCACTCTGATTTTCCCGGTAAATTTTGTTTACTTCAGCTTTTTAATCATTATTGCTCTGATGGCTATTCCCATCGGGAAGCTTAAGAAAAAAAGGAGGGGGACCGGTGCAACCGCACGAGGAAGAAGCTCACCTTAATTATGAAATGCTGAACAACTTGTTTCAGAACTGTGCCGACGTGGTTGTGCATCATTTTACAGATATGTCCACGCCCATCACGCTGGTGTATTGCGACGGACTAACGGATCAGAAAACGATTAACGAAATTGTATTGCCACGGCTTACCTCTGTGGACTTGACTGATAGCTCCAATCTCTCTTCCAGGCTGGCTCTCACCTTGAATGAAATTGAATTTCCTGTTGATTCCGTTCAAATTGAGGAACCGGTATTTAGTGGACAGCTTCTGATCTTGACTGGAAGTGAACAGTACTCACGTATATACACACTAGACATCTCCAGTGTTCCAGGCAGAATGCCGGAGGAGTCTGCAATTGAATCGGCGGTGAAGGGAGCAAGAGACGGATTTACCGAGGAGCTTACAATCAACGTTGGATTAATTCGGAAGCGGCTGCGGACCAAATCCTTTTGCTATGAGCAATTTGTAACCGGCGAGCGCTCACATACCAAGATTGCTCTGTTCTATGTAGAAGATATTATCAATCCAGAGATCTTAAAAACAATTCGCGAGCGGTTGAGTCAGATTGATAGGGATGGGCTCGTGGGGTCCTCTATCATTGAACGAACCATTATGGGCAGCATTCCGTCCATACTGCCGCTGACGGATATGACGCAGCGTCCTGACTATGTTGTCACATCTCTCCTGAATGGCCGTTTCGCTGTCATGATGGAGGGATCTCCCGTTGCGCATATCGCACCGACAACACTGTTTAACCAGATCCATTCGCCGGAAGACGCCAGCACGCCTTTTTTTATGGTTGCTGTAGAAAGGCTGCTTCGAATCTTCGGTCTGATGGTTGCTTCTCTCTTCCCTGGCTTCTATATTGCTCTGACGTCCTTTAATCTCGAACAGATTCCACTTCCACTCCTGGCTACGGTTGCAGGTACACGGGTGGGACTGCCGCTCCCCGTTCCGCTCGAAACATTTATGATGATTGCGATGTTTGAATTGTTCAACGAGGCAGGAAGGAGACTTCCACGTGCGCTTGGGCAGACGGTTACGGTCGTAGGAGGACTGATCATTGGTGACGCAGCAATCCGCGCAGGGGTTACTTCCCCGACTATTATTGTCGCTGTCGCCATCTCTGTTATCTCCTCTTACATGCTCGTTAACACGGTCCTTAGTTCGGTAACCTCACTGATTCGGCTGTTCATTCTCGCGTTTGCTTCCTTTTTGGGAATGTATGGTTTCTTTATTGCAACGTTCATTCTTGTCATTCATATGGCCTCACTCGAAAGCTACGGTGTTCGCTATCTGTCTCCCGTCACACCACTTAAGCTTGGGGATGCCATACAAACCGTTCTCATGAAGCCAACCTTTGGGCGCAAGAAACGTCCTGAATCGCTGCAAACTCAGGATAATACGCGTACCGGTAACAAATCATGAGAGCGAGAATACTGCTGTTATGCTCCCTGCTCTCCCTCATGCTGCTGCTCAGTGGATGCTGGAGTACGAAGGAAGTTCAAAGCATCAACTTTATTACAACGCTGGGAGTCGATTACCGGGACAAGCAATTTATCGCCTATGCGCAGGTCGTGGATTTTGCCAATATCGCGAAACAGGAAGGCCCCAACCAAGTTAATGAAGGAACGATATGGGTGGGTGAAGGAAAAGGGAAGACACTGATGCTCGCAATTTATGATTGTACCGCACTTCACAGCAGAGAACCATGTGGACACATGTGAAAGCCATCGTTCTCTCTGAAAATATATTAAACCAGAAGCTGGAGGAGACGCTTGATGTCATCCTTCACTCGGGTGAGCTGCGTTATACGCCATGGATGTATGGCACAAGCGAAGACCTTAAGACACTGCTGACCGCCTCGTCCTTGCTGAACCAATCGGTGCAAAGCATTGAATTGTTTGAGCCTGTTTCTCTGTATCGTCAAAGCTCTGAATACGAACCGATCCGGATTCATTTTTTTCTAGACGGTTTTCGAGAGCCTGCTTCCACTGTCCTGCTTCCTTCTGTCGCCACAAATGCGGAGGCCTGGAATCAAGAGAGTAACAAGAAGCCGCATATGATCTATTTTGATGGACTCTACCTGATTTCTAAGAAGAAAAATACGGGGAAAGTCAGCGGTCAGGAAGCAGATGGTGCAAGATATGTCAGCTACCGTAAAATGCAGCAGTATCCCCTGGACCTTGATCCTGAATTGAAGAGCTCACATGTGATGCTCGTTCGTGATGCGAAGTCCAATATCTCTGCTGTAACCAAGGATAATCATACGGTTACCTTCAATATTACCGTAAATGCCGAAGCGACCGTTCTCGAGGACGAGCAGCTGGCATCGGATGTACAACTGAAAAAGGAAACAGAACGCCGGATGGTGGAGAAAATACGTTACACATTCGAACAGACCAAGGCGAAGAAAATGGATATTTACAGCTTGGAAGAGCACCTGTATCGAAGGCATCTTGACTTGTGGAAGAAATTATCCAAGGATAAAGAACACCCCATCGACAATTACGAGCTGGGAGAAGTAAAGGTGAATATCCATCCGGTAAATACAACTACGTACAAATAAGCCAGAATATTCAGAAGAGGAATGACTCACAATCCGTCATTCCTCTTTTTAATATGAATCTAGATCGGATAAGCCATTACACTCATCAGTGCCAGCTCCGGCTGTGTTGTATCCAGCCTGCTGTATTGAACAATGATCGGAATATCACTCTGCACTGTGATTGCATAAGGTACACCGGTAGGGATCTTCTGTCCCTCTGATTCAAGCCCTGCGGTTCGAATATGACGAGTTCTCCTGGCAGGAACGACAGTCTCGATTCCCTCCATCGGCTCCCTGTCTTCGAAATATATAGTCATCACCAATTGGGCATCCTCGCTGCCTGTATTAAGAACACAGATGCTTTCATGACTCTCAAGACTGCCGCTGCTGTCAGGCGGAATGTAACCGTCAGGAATCATCCACGTTGTGCGTCCAAGTGGTTCATATCCCTTTGCTTCTATTGGATTCATTGTGCTTATCCCCCACTTATCGATTGATATGGCCCCGAAGATACATCTGAAGCGGCTGCAATTGAAGCTCGGATAGGGCAGCTGCCACCTCTTTGGCCAGCCGGGTAGCTCCACGGACAGAGAAATGCGTGTTGTCCTCCACTCCTGCCGGGTGGTTTATATATTCGCCTGGGAACGCCCATAAAAAGTCATGTTTGCTCCCTTCCACGCCTGCTTCTTCAAAGAGCTCCCTGCTTCGCGCCGCTAGGTCGATCATCGGTACGCTTTCCTCCACAGCAAGCTCCTTAACCGCTGTAATGTAGTCGCCATGCGTGTCGATCAAGCTTCCATCCTCATTAAAATATCTTCGGTGCACAGGCGTAACAAGAATTGGATAAGCCTCATGACGCCTTGCCGTATCTATGTATTGGTGTAAATACTCTTTATAAGTTGTAAACGGCTGTGTCCCCCGCTGCGCATCCGATTTCTCATCATTGTGTCCGAACTGAATTAATAGATAATCTCCAGGTTTGATGCGTGTCTCGATCGCTGCAAGCCTTCCTTCGTCGATAAAGCTCTTCGTGCTGCGACCGGAATGCGCGTGATTGTCTACCACCACGTCATGCTTGAAGCAGGCAGGAAGCATCTGTCCCCAGCCCGAGTACGGGTAGCCTGCTGCAGGCTGGTCGCATACGGTTGAATCTCCGGCGATAAATACCGTCAATGTTTGATTGGCAGGCATAACCTCTATCGCATTAATCCGCGGCGCAGCTCCCGAGAAGGAGAGTCGTAATGAATCTCCCTCCCTCACATGAACGGTGCATTTCTCCTCAATCCATTGTCCTGGCGGCGTGTGTATCTCGGGAAGGATCAGCCTCCCTTCCCCCGCCTTTATGATCGTCCTCGTCTCGGTTAATTCATCACCGATGAGCAAATGAATTCGGTAGCTCCCCGCAGGGACATCCAGGCGAAATACCGTGTTCAGCGGAATGCAGAAGCTGTCCTGCAAACGCTTCCTGTCTGATCCAGATGCCCCCTCGCTCACATTGCTCTGTTGATTGTTCGGAGCCAATCGTACTTCCGCCCGGTCTCTTCCATAAATTTTGCCGACTGACTCAAACCCGTATCCGAGCCCCTCATCGTAAATCGTGTCAGGCTGGATTCCAATGTAACCGTTTGCAGTGATGCCGGGACCAAAGTCAAATTTGAAATGGGATAGTGTGCTTGTGCTCAAGAGTTCGTCCTCCTTACAATGTACAAAACATCATCTTGCCCTTCTTTTGTAATGAGACGGTGTCATCCCTGTCCATCTCTTGAATACTTGGCTGAAGTAACCTGAATTTCCGCCGAAGCCAAACCATTCTGCTAACTCGAAAATTCTGACATCCTCATCTTCCTGCTGAATATAACTGCAGGCTTGTCGTATCCGGTATTGATTTAAATATTGAGAGAAATTAAGCCCTGTATCCTTCTTGAACATTTTACCTAAATAATCCGGATTCATGTACAGCATATGTCTTGCTACCGTATTCAGGGATAGATCAGCATCGGCATAATGATGGTGCACCAGCTCCAGCATGGAGCTGACAATCGCCGATTGTTTGACGCTGTCCTCCTCCTCTCTGAAGACACGGAGTCTGATTACAGGTGCGGACCTTCTGCTGCCGGAATCCCAAGCTCGACTAACAACATGATCCAAATTATTCATGCATTCGCACGCCTCCTTTTATAGAAGCCTGACCTCAGTACGCAGGTAAATCGAAACAAAATCTGTGATGCAGAAATATAAATCATTAATTATTCTGTGTTTGTCTGTAGAAGTCTTTGTTGTTGATTATATTACAAGTTCATAATTATTGTACAGTGAATCGAATCAATTTCATAATACCTTTGGCTGCTTCAATCATCTTGATCAAAGCAATTGATCGGAATATAAAAAAGGCCGCCCTCATGAAGAGAGCAGCTACAGCTGTGAACAGGTATGAAGCACTATGAAGGGCTGTCATCTGCCTTATTTTTACGGATTGATAAAGACGGTCTTAAGCTTAGCATTGTACTGTACATCATAGCCCAGCCCTTCAGCGATAAGGGCAAGAGGTACATAAGTCTTCGCTACCTTGCCAACTTGATGGAGGAAAGGAGCATTCTTCACAGGAATCAGCTGATCATTCACGAGTACACTCGGCTTATCAATCTGGATCTGTACTCGATTTGCATTATAAGTAATCATCGTCGCCTTTGCTTCATGAATCCACTGTGATTTCGCGCCTACGGCACTTACAATATCCTGAATCGCCACATAATTCTGATTGTTTCGCAGCACCGGCTTATACGGAGTATTCAGCAGCTGTCCGCTGACGATAATGTTCATCGGCTCCCCGGCCTCTACCGCCTTTAATTTCACATATTGCCCCCATATTGTTTCTGCAAATACTTTGGCAATCGCCTCATAACCGAGCTGATTCGGATGAAAATCCCGGCTGCCAATCATATGGGTCATCGTTCCCTCTCCACCGACGAACGCCTCAGCGATGTGTGCGACCTTGATCGATACGCCCTGAGTGCTGAGTTCAGTGGCCAGCGCATCCACTGTGCGGGTAAAGGCAGCGCTTGCTTCCATCAGCTTGGCATAAAGTCCTGCATTCCCCACCTTGGGAACCGGCTGATACTGATCTGCCAGCACGATTATAGCATCACCATTCATGGTGTGGAGCTGCTGAACAGCGGCCGTAACCTCTAATGTATATTTTGCAAGCAGCTCCTCAACTCTGCGATCCAAATCTGAAGCGTTCATTCCGTCTGCGGTCACCAGCAGCTCCGATACATCATTGCCGCCGATCGTAATCGTAATGACATCTGCCTCGGCTACATCCTGATTAATCTGAGCGATACTTGCCATATAAGAGGCCACACGAGCATCTGGAAGTCCGGGCTGTATATCCTCAGGTGTTACGGACTTCTTATTTAGTATCGCTTCCGTAAACTGCTTCAATCCATTGCTTTTTAAGCCGCCAATTCCGTAGTTCGTTACCACGGTCCGCTCATGCAATAGACCTTGCTCAAGTAAACGCTCGACGTAGCCATAAGGAGCTGTAGAGTAATCCTCCATCCCCGGCTCATAGCCTACCGTGATGGAATCCCCAAGTGCGACGATCTTAAACGGCTCCGTGCCAGCCACTTCCTGCGCATTCACCGCCGTGTGCCCTGCGCTCAAGAAGAGCACCCCTGCAAACAGTGAGACAACGCCTTGCTTAGCCCTTCTCTTGAAGCCTGTGATCTTCATCATATGTAACAATATCCCCTCTCTCATGCCATGTTCCTTATTTTACCACCAAGCATATGGAGGGAGATACTACTATTTAACAACTTCACACGAAAAAGAGATGCCCCGATATCGGGGCATCTCTGTAATATTAATCAATAAATAGCGGTGATTACTCGGATAAACCGGCCTTCTTCATATAGTCATCATACCGATGATCTACTTCCTTCGCCATACTGCGAAACTTCTTCGTTTCTTCTACAATCGGATCGAGCTGTGTCTGAATGCGGATTTCGTGCTTCGGAGATATGTTCTGCCGCTCTCTTTCCTTGCGGTCTCCAAATTCAGGCTCT
Organism: Paenibacillus urinalis; assembly: GCF_028747985.1. Taxonomy (NCBI): domain Bacteria; kingdom Bacillati; phylum Bacillota; class Bacilli; order Caryophanales; family Paenibacillaceae; genus Paenibacillus; species Paenibacillus urinalis. The sequence continues at coordinate 661,494 of NZ_CP118108.1, read as the reverse complement.
CCTTCCGTCAGCATTTCGCTAAGCTGGCGCTCCAGTTCACGTGAATCCTTCACGATCCATCACTCCTTTGTTTTTGCATACATTATTCCACCGCAGAGGAGCCTATTATGCAGCAGAGGCATCAGTTTACGCCGGTTGCATTCTCTTCTGTCAGTGTACGAATGAGTTCTTCATGAATTTGACCATTGCTTGCTGCAACATACCGAACCGCCAGATGATATGGATTGCCTTGTGTATCTGTCACGGTTCCCCCGGACTCTTGAACCAGCAGCGCTCCTGCAGCGATATCCCAAGGGTTGAGTCCAATCTCGGTATATGCGCTGAGTCTGCCTGCTGCCACATATGCAAGGTGAAGTGCGGCCGAGCCTCCTGCTCTCAAATTGCGAACTTTGGGTGCCAGTGCCTTAGCAACACTCATGTTTGCAGGAAGCGCAAATTCGGGATCAGGCGGAAACCCAATCGCGACCAAGCTGTCTGACAAGCTCTCTTCACGAGAGACCTTCATTCGATCTCCGTGAACATATGCACCTTTCCCCTTCTCCGCTACAAAGAGCTCATCTCGAATAGGATCATAGATTACACCTACGATCACTTCTCCGCGATGGGCAAGTGCAATGGATACGGAGAAAAAAGGGAAGCCATGCACGAAGTTGGTCGTGCCGTCTACCGGGTCTACGATCCACAAATATTCTTCCTCACGTGCAGCCTCAAGCGCCTTAGCAGATGCTTCCGCTCCCGGCTCAACCCCTTCTTCACCAAGGATCGCATGATCGGGAAAATGAGTCAGGATCAGTCTGCGAATCATCTGTTCTGCACCCTTATCCACCTCGGTCACCAAATCCTGGGCTGAGAATTTCGTCGTCGTTTTAACGGCAGAGCCGGCACGGCTCTTAATCCACTCTCCCGCTTTGGCAGCAGCATTAATTGCAACGGCAGTATAACTCTTACTAGTAACTACGTATGGAATCTTCTGATTGTCGTTCAAAGCGATCACACTACTTTCTTTGTATCTTTGCGCTATACAGAATGAACCTATAGCTAAGCTTACTATAATAGTAACGTTTAAAACGTGTTCTCGTTACACGTAAAAAGCCCTATTTCAAAATATTGTGCATTTTCTTACATCCGAATTGTGGCTCCGTCTATGATTTCGATACCTTCCCCCGCGAGCTTCTCGAAATCCTTCATTAAGTTAAATAACGCCTCATCCTTGCGTTTCGCTTCGATCATCACATCAATAGCAGGGGTCCGGTCCGCAATATGACGCAGGAAGTCCAGCAGAGGCTCCAGCACAACTCCATCCGCATGGCTCCTGATATCCTTCTCATTCTTGGGACTCGAAACGTGAATCTTGGGAGGCAGGACTTCTTCAGGAGAAGAATCCGCCTGAGCATAGATCGTCTTCCATGTCTCCAGAATATCTTCCCACAATTCCCAGGGCGCTTCCCCATCGTTATTCACCCAATGATGATGTATATCCAGCACCATAGGGAGGCTTGTCTTCTTACATACCTCCAGCGTTTCAACCGCTGTGAAGGTCTTATCATCATTCTCAAGCGTGATCCGCTGCAGCAGCTCGGGAGGCAGGGCTTCCGTATTGACGATGAATCGTTCTGCGGCCTTCTTCTTGTCCCCGTAAGCACCGCCGATATGAATATTGTTCTTCGCCCTTGCATCCAGTCCCATCGCATCAAGCATCGCCTTATGGTGCATTAGATCACGAATGGAGCTTCTCAGCACTTCCTCCCGTGGTGTACTTAACACCGTAAAATGATCAGGGTGAAACGAGACTCGCATCCCGTGCTTTTTCACAAAATCACCAACCTCCTGAAAAGAGGGGACTAATGCCGCAAATGGATCCCAATCGGCCAGATCTCCGTGTGTAGCAAGCGGAATGAGCTTGGATGAGAAGCGATAGACTTTGATATCACTTGCCAGATTATGCCTCAGCAGCCTGAGGGTGTTATGTAAGTTCTCGGCAGCAATGCGTTCGAGCTTACGGATCGCTGCTTCCCGGTCTTCTATCTTGTTAAAGCTCGCCATCGTCATCGTCTTAGACGGTGACGCGTTCGCTACCACCATTGACATGGCTACATATCCGAATCGTACGATCATGGAAGCGGTTCAATCCCTTCGTCATAATAGTACAGTTATACCCTATGTCTACGGATTAAAACCTGCTTGAAACGTCATTCAAGGCTACTTATTCTGCTCTCCAAAAAACATTTCGTGAGCTAGCGCAGTCTGAATCCGGGATTCCTCTTCGTTCAGCTTGCGTTCAAGTATCATCTCCACCTCAGTGACCTCTTGTCCTTGAAAATTAATCTCGGCAATACAGCCGACAATTTTCACTATAGCAACCGCGATATTCTCAGGTGTATAGGCAATAACCTTCTGACCCGTGGGGAACACCCTGAAGCCCTGCTTCACCATTTTGCCCCGGCCATATTCCAGCAGCTCATACAGCTCCTGATCACTCTTAAATTTACAGACCGAATTAAACTCTGTTTGAAATCCCATACGTACAACCTCCTGTATCCCAAATTTTATATCCATAAGATTCTGTGAACTTCCTGTATATATGAAAAAAGGAGAGCATATCACTCCCCTTCGTGTTCACATCGACTACCGGTTACCATTCTCGTAATTCAGTGCTTGTTTCTGAGCATACCGCTCCAGAGCAAGCTCAATCATCCGATCCAGCAGCGCTTTGTAGGATACACCTGTCTCCCGCCACAGCAGCGGATACATGCTGAACGGCGTAAAGCCCGGCATCGTATTCACTTCATTAATAAGCAGTGCTCCGTCCGATCTGCGAATGAAGAAATCGGCCCGTGTAATGCCGTTACCCTCAATGGCACGAAAAGCCTGGAGAGCAGCCTCGCGAACACGGTCGGCCTCCTCCTCATCAAGCGGCGCAGGAATCAGCATCTGTGACTGGCCGTCGATATATTTGGCCGCATAATCATAATATTCACTGGAGGATACAATCTCTCCCGGTACAGAAGCGATCGCTTCCTCGTTACCGAGTACGCTGACTTCGACTTCTCTCGCGTCTACAAATTCCTCGACGATAACTTTAATATCGTAGCGGAATGCGAATTCAACCGCCTGAACAAGCTCATCGCGATTACGAGCCTTGGAAATCCCAACACTGGAGCCGAGATTCGCTGGTTTAACAAACATCGGATAGCCCAGCTGGTCCTCCATCCCCACGATGAGATCATGACTCGCACGCTTCCACTGCACATGATTGAAATACGCAAATTCACATTGCGCAAGACCCGCCTGTGCAAACAGCTTCTTCATCACGACTTTATCCATACCTGCTGCAGAAGGCAGCACACCAGCACCCACGTAAGGGATATCAGCCATTTCAAACAAGCCTTGAATGGTGCCGTCTTCACCGTTCGTACCGTGCAAGAGCGGGAACATAACATCTAGTTCACCCTCGGTACCATACAGTTGTCCGAATACGGTATTCAGTGCATCTCTTGTCTCTTCCGCATTCCCACCGAGCTTAAGCTCATCTATACTGGCAGGAGGCGCAGTCAGTCTGCCGCCCTTAGCCCAGCTTCCCTGCTTCGAAATAAAGAAAGGAATAATTTCATATTTATCAAAATCAAATGCGCTGATGACGGCAAATGCAGTCTGCAATGATACCTCATGCTCTCCTGACTTGCCTCCATAGACCACGCCTACGGTCATCTTGTTGTCTTTACTGTGTACCATGACTTACCTCCGGTTTCTTAACGGTTACAGGTCCTAGGGAGAGAATCATTTTGATTATCGTATCCGCCAAGGCCTACCGAATTATGCCAATAGTATATTCATCTTAAGGATGAGCGTTACGCTTTTTTTAGGCTCCAAAAGTATCTGCGATATGGAATAACCGGTATGTTGTGTTCTCGGTCCAGGCATAAGAATCCTTGTAATCCCAATAACGATGCCTGCTGCTTACAGTGTTCGCATTCACAAGGGGCATTCCACCCGCATCAAATGCCGTTACAATCGTACTGTGCTGATACCTGCCGTCCCCATTCCAATCATAGAAAATAACATCGCCCAGCTGCAGCTGCTCCGGCCCGTCAACAAGCGTTGCCGTCAGCCCGCTATGATTCCGCGCAAGATAATTCTCCAAACTATCTGACACGGCCCAGCTGTAGCTCCATTGCTCTTGTCCCGAAGCGTAACCTTTATACCACCAGCCTGTTTCTCTCCTACCAGTATAGTTGATCGGCGCGCCCCCTGCAAAGAGACATTGCGAGATATAATTGGTGCAGTTCACTTCGAATTCTTCAAACTCCGGATTACCCGAATTCCACCATTGATCTGCATAAGCCACCGCATCCTCTCTCCGGTATCGAACCAGTCTGGCCGGAATACCTGGATACAACACCTCTCTATTCAGAAGAGGCTTCCTCAAGATACCTGCCTGCTTGGCATTCTCTGCTGCGATCAGCGTCTCATAGGCGACCGGCTTTCGTTCCTGTACATCTCTGACCACACGCGATACAACCCAATAATTACCGTCCTTGGTGAAGGTCAGCCGCTCTTTCTCGATGCGGTCCTCCCGGTGCGTCATCCCTCCCTTGGAGTAGAATAACCGGCTGTACAGCTGTACATCGACCACAGCTTCACCCTTGCGATCCGACAGTGTCCGGAGCAGCTTAGCGCTTGTCTCGCAGCGCAGAGGTACGGCCTGACGCTCGCGATACCACTCTTCCAGCTGAGCTGCCCGCTTGCCTCGTTCGAGCAGGACAGCAAGGTCTGTAATCATATGCTGCTCCTGCGGCTTATAATCAATCTCGCCTCGATTATATTCTTTCACATAAGAATATAAGGTATTTTTCCATTCTCGCTCCAACGGCCCATATCCCCTTTCTACTACTCCGGCTTACTTCTCGATCGTATGATTACCTTCTCTTTTCACTATATGACTAATTTTATGTTGGTATGTACGGGGCCTATCCAGAGAGAGTTGGAGCATTCACTTCCCTGTAAAAATAGGCGTTCTTACAAGAAAAAAAACTTTACGTCAATGGATGAAAACGGTATACTAAAATCAAAAGTTCATTTTTGAAATTACGTTTCACACTGTGAAACTCCATGGACATTGAACGGATAAAATGAACTTCTGGCATACTATTAATCAAGGAGGTACATCCATGTCTCAACAGAATCATTTCTCTGCTGCAAGCTCGCTTGAAGTCGGAGGCAAAACGTACCGCTATTACAGCCTCAAAACGCTTGAAGAGCAAGGACGCGGCGACATTTCCAAGCTGCCTTTCTCCATTAAGGTGCTCCTCGAAGCGGCGATCCGTCAGTTTGATGGACGCGCTATTACTGAAGATCATGTAAGCCAGCTTACAGGCTGGGCAGAAGGCAAAGATAACAACAAAGAAATTCCTTTTATTCCTGCGCGTATTGTACTGCAGGACTTTACTGGCGTTCCGGTGGTCGTTGACCTTGCCGCTATGCGCGATACAGTGAAGAAAGCCGGCGGCGATCCGAAGAAGATCAATCCGCTCGTTCCTGTCGATCTCGTTATTGACCACTCAGTCATGGTCGATGCATTCGGAACGAACAGTGCACTGGACTATAACATCAAAGTAGAATTTGAGCGCAATGAAGAGCGTTATCGCTTCCTTCGCTGGGCACAGACTGCTTTTGACAACTTCCGTGCAGTTCCTCCTTCTACAGGGATTGTTCACCAGGTTAACCTTGAATATCTCGCTTCCGTAGCTGCAACCAAAGAGATTGACGGTGAGACTGTTGTGTTCCCGGATTCTTTGGTAGGTACGGACTCTCATACAACGATGATCAACGGTCTCGGCGTTGTAGGCTGGGGTGTCGGCGGTATCGAGGCAGAAGCCGGAATGCTTGGACAACCACTCTACTTCGTAACGCCTGAGGTTATCGGCTTCAAGCTGACAGGCAGCCTGGCAGAGGGCTCTACGGCTACTGACCTTGCCCTGACGGTTACCGAAATGCTTCGTAAGAAGGGTGTTGTCGGCAAGTTCGTAGAATTCTATGGTCCTGGCCTGTCCAACATCAGCTTGGCTGACCGTGCGACCGTAGCTAACATGGCTCCGGAATATGGTGCAACCGTAGGTTTCTTCCCAGTCGATCAAGAGACGGTTAACTACCTGCGTAATACAGGTCGTTCTGAAGAACAAATTGAGCTGGTTGAAGCATACTACAAAGCCCAAGGCATGTTCCGTACGAACCATACCGAAGATCCAGTCTTTACAGATACTATTGAGCTTGATCTGGCATCGGTTGTACCGAGCCTTGCAGGACCTAAACGTCCTCAAGACCGGATTGAGCTGTCTCATATGAAAGAGAATTGGGAAGGCATTGTCCGCACACCAATCGACAAGGGCGGTTACGGACTAAGCGATGAGAAGATTGCAGAGAAAGTGCCTGTTACCCATCCTGACGGTTCCAAGAGTGAACTGGCTCCAGGTGCAGTTGTAATTGCTGCAATTACGAGCTGTACGAACACTTCCAACCCAAGTGTTATGGTCGGCGCAGGTCTTCTTGCGAAGAAAGCGGTAGAACGCGGACTGACCAAGCCTGGTTATGTGAAGACCTCGCTGACTCCAGGATCTCTTGTTGTTACAGAGTACCTGACCAAGGCAAACCTGCTCGATCCGCTTGAGAAGCTGGGCTTTAACGTTGCCGGCTACGGATGTGCAACTTGTATCGGTAACTCCGGTCCGCTTCCAGATGAAGTGAGTCATGCGATTGCTGACAACGATCTGACTGTTGCTGCAGTACTGTCTGGTAACCGTAACTTCGAAGGCCGTGTGCATGCCCAGGTCAAAGCAAACTACCTGGCTTCTCCGCCGCTGGTTGTTGCTTACGCGCTGGCAGGTACGGTGAACATCGATCTGCAGAACGATCCGATCGGCTATGATCAGAGCAATCAGCCTGTATATCTTAAGGATATCTGGCCGACTTCCGCAGAAATCCAAGAAGCAATTAATGTCTCGCTTAACGCAGATATGTTCCGAAATAAATACGCGAACGTCTTCACTGCCAATGAACGCTGGAATGCAATTGAAGTTCCAGAAGGCGAATTGTATGAGTGGGATGAGAACTCGACATACATTCAGAACCCGCCGTTCTTTGAAGGACTTGAAGGTGATCTGAACGACATCCAGAACATTCGTGATGCACGCGTGCTTGCGCTGCTTGGCGATTCTGTAACGACCGACCATATCTCGCCTGCAGGTAATATTTCGCCAACCAGCCCGGCTGGTCTGTACCTCAAAGAGCATGGTGTAGAACGCAAGGACTTCAACTCCTACGGTTCTCGCCGCGGTAACCATGAAGTTATGATGCGCGGAACATTTGCCAACATCCGTATTCGTAACCAAGTGGCACCAGGCACGGAAGGCGGCGTTACCAAATACCTCCCTACCGATGAAGTCATGTCCATCTACGATGCTTCTATGAAGTATCAGGAGAAAGGCAGAAACCTCATCGTACTGGCTGGTAAAGAGTATGGTACAGGAAGCTCCCGTGACTGGGCAGCCAAAGGTACGCTTCTCCTTGGCGTCAAAGCTGTTATCGCTGAGAGCTTCGAGCGGATTCACCGCAGTAACCTGGTTGGTATGGGCGTACTTCCGCTTCAGTTCAAAGAAGGCTATGGCTGGTCCAGCCTTGGATTGAACGGGCGTGAGACGTTTGATATCGTAGGTCTCTCCAACGAAGTTACTCCAGGTGAAGAATTGACTGTAACTGCAACACGCGAGGACGGTACTAAATTTGAGTTCCCTGTTATCGCGCGTCTCGACAGTATGGTTGACGTGGATTACTACCATAATGGCGGTATTCTGCAAACCGTACTTCGTCAGTTGATGAAATAATCGACGTACAAATAGTAAGGCCGTATCCCCTGCCTCTCGGCAGCTGGATACGGCCTTTTTTTATCTCTATTAGATTATCGAATTGCCATCTCTTTCATAAACAACGGGAACCTCGCCGCAAGCGCCTTGGTATGCTCATGTACACTTGCTGCCACGCTATCATCTCCATGACGCTTAAGCACAGCAGCAATACACTCTCCCAATATGCGCATTTCTTCATCTCCCATGCCCCTCGTCGTCAATGCAGGCGTACCGATTCGTATGCCGCTAGTAACAAATGGACTGGCTGTTTCTCCAGGTATCGTGTTCTTATTAACCGTGATGCCTACATGCTCCAGGATCGCTTCAGCCTGCTTGCCTGTAAGTCCCCAGGGCCGCACATCTATCAGCATCAAATGGTTATCCGTTCCTCCCGATACAAGTGTGGCTCCTTCTTGAATGAGAGTATCTGCAAGCACCTTCGCATTATCGACGACTCTGCCTGCATAGAGCTTAAAGGAAGGGTCCAATGCCTCTTTGAAGCTCACTGCCTTCGCTGCAATGATATGCATGAGCGGTCCGCCCTGTATGCCAGGGAATATGGATTTGTTAAGCCCCTTCGCCGTCTCCTCATCATTCGTCAGCAGCAGGCCTCCCCGAGGGCCGCGCAGCGTCTTATGCGTCGTACTTGTCGTAACATCCGCATAAGGGACCGGAGAGGGATGCAGACCCGCTGCAACCAGTCCGGCTATATGAGCCATGTCCACCATAAGCTTTGCCCCGACCTGATCAGCAATTCCCTTGAACTTTGCAAAGTCAATCTGACGGGGGTAAGCACTTGCACCAGCAATGATCAGCTTCGGCCGCTCTTTGCGGGCAAGGCTCTCTACTTGATCGTAATCGATCAGGTGTGTTACTTCATCCACTCCATAGGAGACCACATCAAACCATTTCCCTGACAGGCTTACTGGACTGCCATGAGTTAGATGTCCGCCTTGGGAAAGATTCATGCCCATCAGCTTGTCTCCTGGATTCAGGAGATGAAACAGCACTGCCGTATTGGCCTGAGCACCGGAATGCGGCTGAACATTCGCATAAGCAGCTCCAAATAAGGACTTTGCCCGCTCGATCGCGAGCGTCTCAGCACCATCCACATGCTCGCAGCCCCCGTAGTAACGTTTCCCAGGGTACCCTTCTGCATATTTGTTCGTTAGAACGGTTCCCATCGCTTCCATCACTTCAGGACTAACAATATTCTCTGAAGCAATCAGTTCCAGTGTAGCCAGCTGACGTTCCTGCTCTTGCTGAACAAAGCTGTAAAGCTGTGGATCAAAGGATTCCAAACTCATTAACAACACCTCCGCGAGATAAATGATAAATCTATGGATACGCAAAAAAGGACAGAGATCACGAACAAATTGTCGTGTTCTCTGTCCTGGGTACCTGAGAGTTTGAACGGCGTCAGCCGTCGTTACCCCTTGGGTGGCTATTGCTCTCTCCAGAGTTGCGTCCGATGGCGGTTCCTTGTACCTGAGAGATTAACTTTAAGACTCGACTAGCCATAAAGCTTGCTCCTTCGGCGCAAAAGCATCCTCATTAACGTGACCAAGCGATGCTTAAGACTCTCCCTGCCATCATCTTCCGCTTATGGATTTTTCTTTATCTGATTAAAGCAGAAGAAAGATCCTATGTCAATATAGCTGACAAAAAATCTTGATAAATGTATTTCTCTACATTTTCGGAGCAGTTAATAGGTCTCGCTGAGATGACAAGCCAGATATACCTTGAGCCAATCATCGGGATCATTTAGACTGACCTGCATCAGCTCCTCAATCTTATGCAGCCGGTGGTACAGCGTATTGATATGAATATGCAGCTCTTCGGCTGCTGCTGAAGCGGAACGATTTGCAGCCATGTAAGCTTTTAACGTGCGCTCCAGATCCTCACCCTGCTGCTTGCCCCTTGAATACAGAGGAGACAACACACTCTCAATATAATGCCCGATCTTTGCAGGCTCCTGATTGAGAAACAATTGATTCACCCCGATATCCTCATAACGGGTAAGTCCTGTCTTTTGCCTGCGGAGCAGAAAGGATAAGGCATCAAGTGCCTCATCGTTACTTCTGGCCACCTGCTCGAGGCCACTATACAAGCTGCCAATGCCCCCGCTCACGGATTTGCCTGTTGATCTTGCCCATCGCTCGGCAGCTGCTCTCATCCGTTCCACCATTTGCTTTTGCTGGGCGATATTCAGTGCTGCCGCAATAATCGTTACTTTATCATGGGAGCCAAATAGCAGCTTCTCACTATGACCAAGCTCTTTTTCCAAATCAAGTATCAGTTTACGTAAAAAAATCTCACGCTGCTTCAGATCCCCGTGCTCTCCCAGAAGGTGAAGGACACTAACGAATAGAGGAACATCCTTAGGCAGTCCAAAATTACTCATCTTGGCAGCGACTCGTTCAGGCTCACGAAACTGCACCAGCTCATTGAAGAACTCATGGCTCCGTTTGTAATACATTTCCGTGGCGGAGTGCGTGTTCATTAGCTGAAGTGCAACGATCGCACCTCCCTGCTCAAGTACAATGTGATCCAGCGGCTCCAGTGGACGAAGGAGTGGAATAACGAAGACGCCGAGCAGCACCGGGCCATTCACAACAGGGTACAGGTAATACCCATGCTCGTGACTGCCCGTTATCGTGACAGGAGCTTTATTCGCCTCAAACACTTGGAACAAATCCAGATCGGAGAGCTCATGCTGATCGTCAGCGACAGGATGCCAGTTGTTCAGCAGCAGGTCAACAAATCGCAAGGGCAGCTTCAGCATAGCGAGCACTTGATCAACCAGCACCTCCACACTTTCCTGGCGGACAGACAGCTTGGTAAATACATTGTGAATATCGCTCCGTTTCACGAGATACTCATTCGCTTCTCTCAGCTCTGAGTACATTCTTGCATTGGATATCGCAATAGCGGCCTGATCAGCAAAGCCCTGAAGATGCAGCAGGTCCTGATCATGAAAAGGTCTCCTGCCATCCTGCAGCTGATGCACCAGCATGACGCCGATCCGATCCTGATTCATCGTGACGGGAACTGCGATGACTGATACTACCTGCACCACATCTCCGTCAAATGCGTTAACAAGATAACTCAATGCATCCTTCGGAACATCATCCATCGCATCCAGGGCTGTTCTGGAGGTATATATTTTCCCGATCCCGCTCGTAAATACTTTACCTGTAATCCCCTGGCTATGCCTTGTCTGAAACTGATAAATCGTATCTTTAATCCCAATGCTCGCCCTGGGCACCAGTCTCTTCTCCGCCTCCTCATACATCATGAAGAAGCCGCAGTCTGCAGCGGGAATGACCTTCAGTGCATTCTGCATAATGTGCAGCAGCAATTCATTCAGGTCGAGAGAAGAGGTTAGCGCGCGGAGCCCCTCAAGCCAGCGTTCGTGATCCAGCTTTTGCTTGGCAAGCCTTATCATTAGCAGCTCCATTCTCGTCAGCAGCTCCAGCTGCTCAAGCTCACTGTCCGTCAATTCATCTTCAGCTTCAATCAGCATCAGCATGGGTCTCTGCTCTGAGGCATCATTCGGTGAAAAATAGATGAATAAGAGTGTGGATCCCTCCACACGCAAGGTCCGGCATACTAGCTTCTCCATGTGTTGTTGAAGCGGCAAACCCATTGCATTCATCTTCACTTTCTCGATCAGCCTGTCGGCTCCTTCTGTGCCCAGCCATAGGTATAAGCTTCCAGCACTCTCCGTATAAAACCATGCCCCATATTCCACGTCTCCAAATCTCTTCTCCAAAAATTGAGGCAGATCCACGCTTAACATCCCCTCTCCACTCCGTACGTGTCAGTTAATATAACATAAATGAATGCATTTCAACTTGAAATAGCTTGTCATTGGAAATATATACAATGTTATCTATAAAACATTAGTCATATGAACAATGATTTTCGTTAACTCACATTATAAAATGTTACCATACTTAACACAATCATTTGGAGCGTGAGATGCCTATGAAAAAAGAGCCCAACAGTAAATTGATACTCACCGCCTTATTCGCAGCCTGGATTGTCTCCTATATTGACCGAGGAGTAATTACGCTTGCACTCAGTCAAATGGGCAAAGACATGAGTCTGGATGCTTCGGCACTCGGAATTGTGCTGAGCAGCTTTTTCGTCGGCTATGCGCTCATGCAGATTCCCGGCGGATGGCTCGCGGACAAGTTCGGTTCACGCAAAGTCATCGTCGTCGCCATCCTGTTCTGGTCCCTCTTCACCGGTTTATCGGGCGCCGCCTGGTCCCTGGCCTCTCTGCTCGTGATTCGTTTCCTCTTCGGGATTGGAGAAGGAGCTTACCCTTCTGCCAGCACCAAAGCCATCTCTGATTACTTCGCCAAAGAAAAACGCACCAAGGCTCAAACGACCATGATGTCCTCCAATGCTCTCGGAGGAGCCATTGCCCCCATTATCTGTACTCCGCTGCTCCTGTGGTTAGGATGGAGACATACGTTTCTCGCGATTTCCCTGCTTGGCGTAGTGCTCGTTATATGGTTCCTTTATATCACCAGGGGATCTTCCGCCCAGCACAGTACTGCTTCACCCAAAGTGGAAAAGGGTGTGTATAAGGAGCTGCTGCGCAATACGACTTTGTGGAGAGTCATGGCACTCTTCTTCTTTGCCAACATTGCCAGTTGGGGACTCTCTTCGTGGATGCCTACCTATCTCATTGAAGCACAAGGGATCGATCTGAAGGCAGCTGGTCTTGTATCCGCTATTCCCGCAGTCATCGCTGCTCTTGGCATGCTCATCAGCGGACGGATCATCGATCGAATCGGAGCCAAAGCGAAGTATGTAGTCACAGGCTGCCTCTTCATGTATGCTCTATTCTTATTCCTCGTGACACGCGCCGGCGGACTCGCCGAAATTATGCTGTGCATGAGTATTGCCATGGCGTTCGGCTCCTTCACATTGTCCTTTGTGTTTACACTGCCTCACCGACTGATGAAGCAAAGAGTCGTTGGTACTGCCTTTGGTATGATTAACTTTGGCGGACAGGCCGCAGGTATCCTCTCTCCCGCAATAATGGGCTTCCTTATATCATCTACGAACTCTTATAACAGCGCCTTTTTATTCCTTACAGCATCATGCCTTGTCGCTGCAATCATTTCATTAACAATTCCTAAATTGAACAAACAGCCTGACGAGCCTATTACAGACCCATCTGCAGTTGTGTTGACCGCAAGACACTAAATCTTAGGAGGTATATAGCATGAGCAAAACAAACCTGATCCAAGCGCTTAACGAAGGAGAGCATCGCTTCACAAAAATGGCGAAGGACATATGGGAGCATCCGGAGGTCGGCTACACCGAATCCTACGCCTCCTCTCTTCAGGCTCGCCTGCTAGAACAGGAAGGCTTTCGCATCACATCAGGCGTGGGTGAAATTCCTACCGCCTTTGTCGCCGAGTACGGTCATGGAAGTCCGGTGATCGGCATCCTCGGCGAGTTTGACGCCCTTCCCGGTCTATCCCAAACGGTAAGCCCAGATCAGACACCGATCGTTCCCGGCGGACCCGGTCATGGCTGCGGACATAACCTGCTCGGCACAGCTGGAGTAGAAGCAGTCACCGCGCTTAAGCAGCTCATTAACGAAGGAACACTCCCCGGCACCATTCGTTATTACGGCTGTCCGGCAGAAGAGCTGTTATCCGGCAAGACCTTTATGGCTCGTGACGGCGTGTTCGACGATCTGGACTGTGTGCTCACTTGGCATCCAGGCAGCTCCAACATGGCGGCGAATTACAGCATGCAGGCATTGACTGGTGTGGAGTTCTTCTTCTCGGGTCGTACCGCACACGCTGGAGCCGCCCCTCATCTAGGCCGCAGTGCTCTAGATGCGGTGGAGCTGATGAACGTCGGCGCAAATTACCTGCGTGAGCATGTGCCAGACGGCAGCCGGATTCATTATCAGATCACAAACGGCGGTCAGGCTCCGAATATCGTGCCGGATGCGGCGAGCGTATACTACTTTTTACGCGGAAAAGACCGAGCAGCTGTCGATCACTTGCTAGAGAGGCTCATCAAAATCGCCCAAGGTGCGGCATTAATGACTGAAACGAGTGTACGGTGGGATATCAAAGCAGGCTGTTATGATACACTGCCAAATGCCACGCTGAATGATCTTATGCATGCTCAAACCGAAGTTGCAGAGCCTATTCAATTTACTCCGGAAGAAGAAGCCTTCGCCGAACAGCTGCTGAAGAGCGTTCATCCAGACGTCCTTGCAGCCAATCCAGAAGCTGCCCTGCACTCTGAAAAATCCATTCTGCCAACCGCGTTTATTAACAATAAACAAGTCTTCGGTATGACGATGGGCGGCTCCTCTGATGTGGGTGATGTATCCTGGATTGCACCGATGGGTCAGATCATGACGACTTGTGCTCCACTGGGAGTTCAAGTTCACACTTGGCAGGCCACGGCCGCCTTCGGCTCCTCCATTGGAATGAAGGGGATGCACTATGCCGCGAAGCTGATGGCTCTCTCCGCCTATGATCTGCTTCAGAATACAGATGGTGTCATTGAGCAGGCCAAAGCCGAATTTAAAGAAAGAGCAAGCGGCATTACTTTCACGGCGGGAATCCCTGCTGAAGTGAAGCCTCCAGTGCCGGCTCATATTAAAGTGACGGTACCAGCAGGCTGACTATAATGCGTATACTAGATATGCGACCAAGTCGGCGCGAATCATGTTCATTCTCTAGCAGATTTTGTTCCCATTAGAAAAACTCCAGTTCCCCTCGCTTTCAGGCAAGGAGGAACTGGAGTTTTTTATGTTGATTCTAGCCGTATTTTCACCATACAAAAAATGAAAATCACGCTGTTATGTGTTTAGATCATTCAAACCCGGGGCATGCTCATTCGGCATGTCTGGCAGCATGGGTACCGGATGACCAATTGGAGGAGGCGTTACTTCGAGCTCACCGCCATTACGGCTTGGGGATTTCCCGCTATAAATCTCCCCGATCCGAGTATCATCCAGCCTGAAATTAAACTGTGCATTATGAAAGCCCATGTCCACATATTTTCTGCACTCCGGATACTTGTTGATATCATAATTAGGTACCGGGAACAGCTTGCCCCACTCTACACCGAGCGTCTCAAGTGCTTTGGCGAACGCATTCTGATGGGCATTGTCCCGCACGATAAGAAAGGCTAAAGTTTCTCTGAATGTCTTATTGGAGCTCATTTCATAAATACGGGATTTCTGCAGGACCCCTGTTGATTCAAGCACCAGATTATCCATCAGGTCAGCTACAAGATTACCATGGTTGTACACATAGTTGCCCATCCACGGATTCCCAGCTGCATCTACGGGCAAAGACCCTTGAGCACCAACGATGTAGTGATGCGGATTCGCATGACGAACAGCCTCATCCAACGGAGCCCCATCCACACCTGCGTTACCCGGCGTCTCTTCGCCCGATCCGTTCAGCAGCTGATTAATGGTCGTCTGCACCAGCTCCACATGGCTGATCTCCTCCAGAAATACACCTCGCATCAAATCACGATACTGGGTCTTATTCCCACGGAAATTACTGCTCTGAAAAAAATACTGCATCATCGTACGCATTTCGCCGAACCGTCCGCCTAATGCTTCTTGCAGCACCTTAGCCGCAGCGGGATCAGGCTTGTCCGGAACGATAATATTGATAAGATCCTCTTTGTAGAAATACACAGGAAACACCTACTTTACTGGCGAATTTGGAAGACATCCTATTTTGTGTCCAGAGCACCTGTTTTATACAAAATGAGGAAGTTCTCGCAAAACACCTGAAAGGAGTGTGAGGGATGAATATCGGTTCTGCCAGACAAGCAGCAGTGAATTGGGTAATGAGCCACGGAAGCCAATCCCCCGGTTATCTCGGCGCATATTTTAGCGGCTCTACTGTTACCCTGCCTGACGACGCTACCCTGTCTCCTTCCTCGGATATGGATATCGTCATTGTTGTTCATGAAGTACCCTCTATTAAGCTTGGGAAATTCCGATATCAAAATGTCTTGCTGGAAGTAACCTATCTACCGTGGGATCTCTTCGATTCAGTAGAAAAGGTGCTTACAAACTACCATTTGGCCGGAAGCTTTCGCACGAACACGATCATCGCCGATCCTTATTCACGTCTGTATCCGATATACCAGCAGGTATCTCAGCACTTTGCTCAAAAATCATGGGTCGAGAAGCGATGTGAAGATGTCCTTTATAAAATAAAGGCAGGGCTCCATTCCATAGATATGACGCAGCCTCTCTATGATCGAATCACCGCACTTCTCTTCCCCGCTGCCATTACAACACATGTCCTGCTCACCGCTGCACTGCAAAATCCGACGGTTCGTTTACGGTATCTCCGTGTGCGAGAGGTACTCACCCAGTATAATGAGCTCCCGGTATACACTGAACTATTGCAGCTGCTCGGCTGTGAACAGATGACCGCAGAACAAGTTCGTCAGCATCTTGAACAGCTTGAAGTGACCTTTGATACAGCTGCGGATGTAGCGTCTACCCCTTTCTTTTTCAGCTCCGATATTACAGTAAGCGCACGCCCCATTGTGATCGAGGGAAGCCGCGAGCTCATCGAATCCGGGAATCACCTTGAGGCTGTGTTTTGGATAGCAGCTACCTTTGCCCGATGTCACAAAATTTTAGACACAGACGCAGCACCGGATACTAAGCAGCCACTTGCGCCAGCCTTCCAGGCGCTGATCGATGATCTTGGCATTGGTACATCGGAGTCCTATCTGAACAGGGCAGAGCAAATTCGAAACTACTTGCCTGCACTTTCGAAGACAGCTGATGATATGATCGCTGCCCACCCTCACATCTGGAGTTGATTCACAGGATTAATAATTCATCGCACAAAAAAAGTGGAGGCCCATATGCGGGCCCCCTTATGTGCAATCCTGTACAAGCTCCGTCACAGATCTACGGTCTTGTTCAAATCCATCTCATTCTTGCCTGTCATTTTGTTGATCAGATTCTTGACCAGCTTTGTTTTACTGCCTGTTTCCCAATACTCGGCGGTGTCTGCCTGAATCTTGATGAGCACCAGCGAAGGGTCGTCATAAGAAACATCAAGCAGCATCTCATAGGCTTTGTTCCAGAACTCCTTCACTTTCGCCGGATCCTGAATCAGCTCCGCTTCACCCCGTATGGAAACATAGGATTTACCGACATAGGCTACATTGACCAGCGGATTTTGCATCAATTCACGATACTTATTGGTGTCCTTTTTAGTTAAAAACCAGAGATCTCCGTCAAATTCAACCTCCTGTGTCTTCATCGGACGAGAGACGAGTCCTTCTGGTGTTACGGTTGTCAACATCGCTGTATCTATATCCTTGATCAAATCTCTTACCGTCTCAATTGCTTCTTGATTCACTGCTGAAGTATTCATAAATGCGATTCCCTCCTTGGCTTCTGGCTCTCACATTTATATTAACCAATTGGAGAATCTGCAATCTACGAAACGGGATCTCACATTATTTCCCTCATGCATTGGGAGATTGTTCGTTCACCTGTTCTGACCCCGATATTCTTCGGCCTTCTCCTGCATACCGGCATGGATCGCTTCCTTCTCACTAACTCCCTTGACGGATGCCATATTCCGAATATCCTGAGTGATGCGCATGCTGCAGAATTTGGGTCCGCACATCGAACAAAAATGCGCCGTCTTCGCTCCCTCTGCGGGAAGAGTCTCATCATGATAGGATAAGGCACGCTCCGGATCAAGGGACAGATTGAACTGATCCTTCCAGCGGAACTCAAATCTCGCTTTGGAGAGGGCATCGTCTCTTCTGTGCGCTCTAGGATGACCCTTGGCCAGATCGGCTGCATGGGCAGCGATCTTATAGGCAATGACCCCTTCCCTTACATCATTCTTATCCGGCAGTCCCAAATGCTCCTTCGGCGTAACATAGCACAGCATAGAGGTGCCAAACCAGCCGATCATCGCCGCCCCGATCGCAGATGTAATGTGATCATATCCGGGAGCAATATCAGTTGTAAGTGGACCCAGCGTGTAAAATGGGGCTTCCTGACAGATCTCCATCTGCAGATCGACGTTCTCTTTGATCTTATGCATGGGTACATGTCCGGGACCTTCAATCATCACCTGCACATCATGCTTCCAGGCGATCTGCGTCAGTTCTCCGAGTGTTGCCAGCTCTGCCATTTGAGCCTCATCATTCGCATCATAGATGCTGCCGGGTCTTAGTCCATCTCCAAGTGAAAAAGCAACATCATATCGGCTCATAATCTCACAAATCTCTTCAAAATGAGTGTACAAAAAGTTCTCCTGATGATGTGCCAGGCACCAAGCTGCCATGATCGAGCCGCCCCGTGACACAATTCCAGTCATTCGCTCTGCTGTCATTGGAATATATCTTAGAAGAACGCCTGCATGAATCGTAAAATAATCTACACCCTGCTCCGCCTGCTCAATCAGCGTATCTCGGTATATTTCCCAGGAGAGCTTCTCTGCCTCCCCGTTCACCTTCTCCAGTGCTTGATAGAGTGGAACTGTCCCAATGGGTACAGGAGAATTGCGGATAATCCATTCTCTAGTCGTATGAATATGGCGGCCTGTCGAGAGGTCCATGACTGTATCCGCTCCCCAATGCACAGCCCAGCTCATCTTCTCTACCTCCTCCTCAATCGAAGAGGAAACAGCAGAGTTTCCGATATTCGCATTGATCTTGACATGGAATCGGCTTCCGATCAGCATTGGCTCACTTTCCGGATGATTGATATTAGAAGGCAGGATTGCCCTTCCTCTTGCAATTTCACTCCGTACAAACTCCGGATCGAGTCCCTCGCGGATCGCTGCGAACTCCATTTCAGGTGTCACGATCCCTTTTCTGGCATAATGCATCTGAGTTACACATCGACCTGACTTGGCTCTAAGCGGCTGTCTTCTAACACCCGGGAACACCTCTACCTCCTGCTGGGCACTTCTGTCGGATCGAATCCCATTATCCTCTGGCCGTATTTCTCTTCCTTCATAAAACTCAACATCCTCACGCTCAAGGATCCAATTCCGGCGCAAGAGCGGAAGGCCTTGACGGATATCAACTTCTATATTCATATCTCCCATGGGTCCGCTCGTATCGTATACCCGAAATGGCTCATTCTGCTCTACCCCTTGGGGTGTGCTAGTGGGATGGAGCTCAATTTCACGTTCGGGTACGGCAATGTCCGGCCTTGATCCTTGGATATATACCCTCTTGCTGGCGGGGAATGGCTGGAGTCTTCCTGATTCGCCCTTTAATTGTTCTCCTCTTATAGCCGATGTCTCTGTGTTCAGTTCTGTGTTCGAATGATTCATATGTGCTTCCTCCTTTTTCGAGTTGGGAAGCCCTCTCCTGAGCTGTGTTTGAAAGATAGAAGATATACAAACGACAGCCAGTTATGCAGAAGCTGCGGCAACAAAAAAGAGCCGATTCCCACAGGGGGAATCAGCTCTAATCCAAATAAGATCTTACCGATGTACCGGCTAATGAAGCTGCATAGACTACTAGCAGAAGCTTCACCTCATACACGGATCTTATCCACATTTTATCGCCAATTACTTCCCTACGCTGGTATGATCCAGATCAGGTGCAAAGAGTCCGGCACCTTGCAGTGCCATCTCAGCCCGGCATTTCGGGCTCCCCTAGTAAATTGTTATTGTTGTTTAAATAAATGGTTTAACCTCATCCTTTGTCTGAATTAAGGTCCATACAAGATTATCTCATTCACAGCATATTTTCAACCTTTATTTTCCATCCAATCCGATAGCATTACCTCAGCATGAAACCCATTTGCGCCGCTGTCTCCATAACAATAGGTGCATATTCCCGAAGCGTCTCTTCTGACAGCCTGCTGACCGGTCCCGATAATGACAAGGCTGCCGCTACTTTGCCCTTGCGATCAAAGATCGGCGCTGATACGGCTGCTGCTCCAGGCTCTCTCTCTTCATAGCTCGTTGCATATCCCAATTCTCTAATCTCTTGCAGCTGACTCATATAAGTATCTTGATCAACAGACAAGGGGATATCAAAATTGCGTATCAGCTGCTCCTGCTCTTCTCTTGCTGCAAACGCAACCAACACTTTACTCGATGCGCCAACAGACAGAGGCAGCCTCACACCAACAGGCGCTACCCTTCGAATTGCTTGATTACTCTGCACAGCCTGAACGCGTATCCGCTCATTGCCGTCCTTCAAATACAAACTGACTGTCTCTCCCAAGCGATCTCGAAGACGCTCCATCGCAGGCAGCAGCAGAATGGCCGGATCATCACTCTGTGACATATGTGCCGCAAGCTCCCATATGCGAATGCCAAGCCGATACTTCTCTGTTGAAGGATTGCGTACAACAAATCCCCTGTCCTCCAGTGTTGTCAGCAAACGATGCACAGTACTTTTATGTAAACCGATCTTGCCAGAAATTTCTGTAAGACCCAGATCTGATTGCTCCGTAAAGCATAACAAAATATCCAATGCCCTCTCGACCGCTCGAACCGTTAATTTGCGATCTTGCTCTTCCATGGCATAATCCCCTCTCTGTTTCATCACGTGAAACCTGGTTACATAAATTATAAGAGAATCGAGGATCAAAGTAAAGATTTAATTGAGAATTAATCTCAATTACACAGCTCATTTTCTCTCATCCATCGATCATAATGGAAACATTTCGGAATAAGTCTTCCTTCACTTGACAAACATTTTTCACCATTAATTTCACTTACATTACAAGTGTGTAACAATTAGTCCCAATCGATTGACTTTAGACAGGACGCATCATAGGATAAAGAATAAAGTTATACCAACCTCATCTTTGATTACAAGTTGGTTTTAGTAAATTAGTCCTATATAACATTCTATTGGAAGGAGGAGTATGATGTTTCCTATCTCCGAGAATAGATCACTTAATCAAAACGTATCGAGTGCTCCTCCCGCACTTTCCACTCGGCTCATCCGTTTTAAGCATATTGTGGTTGCCCTTATTTTATCGATTATATTTTTCCTTGTATTTTGCTTTATTGCTCTTCATGCTTATATCGCATGGGTACTGTCCTATCCGGCAGTAGCTCCGGTATATTCCAATCCGCTGCTGTCCAAGGGCATGGAGTATGAAGAGGTGACTTTCCCTGCTACAGACGGAAGCCGGAACGTCAGCGGCTGGTACATCCCTGCCGAGGAGAACAGCAGCAAAACGATTGTGTTCAGTCATGGCTATGGTGCCAACCGGGAGGAATCCTGGATTCCTATGTATGATTTGGCCCATTACGCTCATCAGCAGAATTTTAATGTCATTATGTTCGATTACGGCTTCGCCTCCCAGAACACAAGAGTCGTTGCTACAGGCGGAAAGGCAGAATCGAAACAGCTTCTTGGCGCAGTACAGCTCGCTAAGCAAAAGGGAGCTCAAGAAGTTGTCGTATGGGGCTTCTCGATGGGTGCAGGAACTGCTCTCCAGGCTGCCCTTCAAACCGAGGACATTGATGCTATGATTCTCGACAGCACCTTCCTGCTGGAGCCGGATACGCTGTATCATAATATACAGAATCAGATTGACTTGCCGAAGCAGCCTACCCTGCAAATTCTAACCATGCTGTTCCCGATCCTGAATGGTACCAGTCTAAATTCCATTCCTTATCAGGAGGTAAGATCAAAGGCTTATGACATCCCTATCTTCTTCATCCATGGAACCCAGGATGAGAAGGCGCCTTATCCAATGGCAGAGCTCTTTGCGAGTAACCAGACCAATCCGAACTCTGATGTGTGGATCGTAGAGGAAGCACGTCATGAGCTCATATACAGAGAGCATCCAAGAGAGTACTTGAACAAGGTGTCTTCATTCCTTGGCGGTATAAGTCTCGCTCATAAATAGATTAAGCTGAGGCACCTTTAAACAGGTGCCTTTCTCATATCCTTTTTCAAACTCTCTCTTATTTTGACAAGTCATCATAGTCCAAGCTCTAATGAGAATAAGTATACGTTAGATCATTACGCCGTCTGCTGCTATGCATAACATTAGGTTTAAATAAGAATGATTCTTGGGAGGTGCCGAGCTTATGGAGCTCAGTTATGGACCCTATTTACCGCTGCGCGCGCTGGAAGAGATAAGGTCTTGGAAGGATACTGAAATGGGATGCACAAATATGATTACTTCGATTGCACCGGACCTTGAGGAGGCCTATGTGAAGCTTCTCAATGAATGGGGAAGCGTATTCCAACGATCGGCCGATGCAGCCGATGATCTGCTTCAGCGGGTAAGCACAGGCGTACAGCCGCCGGATGATTATGCGCTTGGTCAGCTCGATGTGCTGCTCGCCGCTGCGTTTACCCAATCGAAGGAGTTCCATCGCCATCTCGGACATATCCTTGAGCATAGTGCAGCTCTATCAAGCAACCCTGCTGCTGAGGTTGTTTTCCGATACATCCAGGACCAATCAGAGCATAATGTGAACAGACTCCGCGGACTGGATCAACCCGCAGCCATCTCCCAAAGAGTAAAACCTAGAAGCATCTGGAATGAAGAGCCCTTCCCTTATCCGGAAGTGTCGTCACCGCGAACGGGAGCTTCCGAGGAACTGGTTCAGGAATTATCCGCTGCTCTCACTGTATCAGACACCGCAGCAGCAGACAGCTCCCCTCCTGCGTCTCCAGTTCCGATTGGAGGGCACAAGCTGCCGCCGCTGCCTTATCCTTACAATGCGCTGGAGCCCTATATTGATGAGAAGACGATGCGCATTCATCATGACAAGCATCATAAAACGTATGTTGACGATCTTAACACCGCAGAGAAGAAGCTTCAGGAAGCACGGCAAACCGGGAATTTCGAGCTTGTGAAGCATTGGGAACGAGAGCTGGCCTTTAACGGAGCAGGACATTATCTCCATACCATCTTCTGGGACACCATGAGCCCGAATGGCGGCGGAAAGCCTGTCGGTTCATTGGGTGAACAGATCCGCAAGGATTTCGGAAGCTATGAAGCATTTAAGAAGCACTTTACAGAAGCAGCCAATAAGGTGGAAGGCGGCGGATGGGCTGTGTTGGTGTGGAGCCCAAGAGCACATCGGTTAGAAATATTACAGGCAGAGAAGCATCAAAATCTATCGCAATATGATATTGTTCCGCTTCTTCCACTGGATGTGTGGGAGCATGCCTATTACTTGAAGCATCAGAATGAACGCAAGAAATACATTACGGACTGGTGGAACGTCGTAAACTGGCCTGCTGTGGCAGAACGATTCCAGGAAGCCCGCAAGCTGAAATGGACTCCTTATTAAAAGTAGTAAGCACGTACCAAGACAGCTCTCCATAGTTCTTAGAATAATGTAGGCTGTCTAATCGCACCTCTATTCTCAAAGTAAAAGACCTCGTTCTGAGGTCTTTTTTCACTATACCTGTTATAGGATGAGCTTAATCGTAACGCTCCTTTAACACGGCGACTGTGCGCTCCACCTCGGATTGAGGAACAGATGGCCTAGCTCCGGTATACACCTTCTCTGCTGAAGCACCGATCGTTTCTATTAAAGACTGCATGTATGCCTCAGCAGACGGTACACCCGACAGCTCATTTAGACTTCCCATGCTCCCGTACCTCACTTGAGGATAGCCCTCATCAGCATCCCCGGCTGCCTGATCATAGAACTGGATGATGTCTTCTGTCAGCTCATCCCCGCTTCCTTCCACGATGATAAAGCCGGTAACAAGATAGGCCTTGGCCAAACGGCGCTGGGCAATTCCGCAAAACTTCCGTCCATTGATCGCGACATCATAGTCTCCCGGGCAATAGGCTCCTTCGATCTCTCCTGCCACTGCATGACCGCCCCAGGGAAGAATCGCCTTCCGAATATATTCAACCATGGATTTAAAATCATCATGGATGTTAATAGCATGTCCAGGGTTCGGAAGCATGAGACTTAGATTCACCACTCCTCTGGTCAGTCTGACCGCTGCACCTCCAGAAGGACGCACACAGGTGCTTATCCCCTTATTCCGAAATTGCTGCATGGCTTCCTCCGCCTTCTTCAGCCTGCGGTCTCGGAGACCGATGACAAGCGCATTCTCGTGACGCCAGAGATGAGCGACAGGGCGATGCCCCAGCCCCACTTGCCTGCACATCACTTCTTCCCATGCAAAAGCTTCAAGCACGTCCTCATCCTTCTTCATAAGCGGCGATTCCCAAATCTGGATCTCCTCGAATTTGTGAAGCAGTGTATCTTCCCTCGCCATGTGCGTCTTCTCCCCCTAATAAAAAAGCCTTGATCAATTCGATCAAGACTTTCCGAAATTTCGAGATTAACCTTTAACAAGAGACAGGAACTCAGCCCGGGAAGCGGCATTATCCCGGAATGTACCACGTGTAGCAGAAGTCACTGTCTTGCTGCCCGGCTTCTTCACACCACGAGCACACATACACAGATGTTCTCCTTCCACAACAACCATGACCCCATTCGGCTTAAGCGCATCCTCAAGGATGTCCGCAATTTGCGAAGTAATCCGCTCCTGCACCTGCAGACGACGAGTTACAGCCTCAACTAGTCTCGCAAGCTTACTAAGTCCGACAATTTGTCCACTTGGCACATATCCGATATGGACCTTGCCGAAGAAAGGAGCCATATGATGCTCACATTGACTGTAGTACACAATATCCTTCACAATGACGAGCTCCTCATGGTTCTCATCAAAAGTGACACCAAGTACATCTCTAGGATTTACTTCATAGCCCGCAAAAATCTCCTCGTACATGCGGGTAACTCTAGCCGGTGTTTCCAGCAGACCTTCACGTTCTGTGTCTTCACCGATCAGCTTCAATATCTGTTCAACATGATACTCAATCTTCTCGCGATTAGCGCCGACAGAAGAGTTCATGTAATCTTTAACTCCAGCCATTCCTTCTTCCTCCTCCCAAGCGGCATACACCTGTACCTGGCAGGCAAGATTGCAGCATTATCTTTTTCTTCCCTGGTTCTTGCGCATAGGCGGCTGCATCTTGCCTGCACCATTTCCGCCCTGCTGGGATTTCATCATCTGTTGAGCACGCTGCATCTGCTTGCTGTTCAAATTGTAGCCCATTTGTTTTGCCATTTTTTGTAGAGCCTCAGGATCACTCTGCATCTTCTCAAGCTGCTTGCGCAGATAGAATGCACCGATAAAGAATCCCCCAACGAGGCCCACAATTAGTGTAATAATGGGAATAACGATATCCATACTTATACACCCCTGTTTTTCGCTTGATTGCTATTCTTAACGCATCATACACGATATCATAGCATGTAGAAACGCGGCTAGCAAACGCAATTTGGTGTTTTTGTCAATTCGACTTCTGCCCTTCCAATGAGAGCAGGCGTTCCTTCACGTGCAGCCCTCCAGGGTATATCGTTACTCCACCCTCACTTCCCGTTAAACGGTGATGAGGAATAATAATAGGAAGCGGATTTTTGGATACCGCCGCCACAACCGAGCGAACAGCCTTCGGTCTACCTATCTTCTCTGCTAATCCAAGACTTGAGACATGCTGACCATATGCGATCTCTGTGAGTGCCTGCCATACCTGCAGCTCGAATGGTGTTCCTCTTAGATCCAGCTGAAGCTGGAACTCCGTACGCTCACCAGAAAAATATTCCTGAAGCTGCCATGTCACCTCTTGAAACCGGGATGGATCATGTACAAAATGATATTCACCCAGCCAAGTGCGTGCCCATTGCTGCAGATGTGCCTCTCTTACGGTATAGTTGCCAAAATCGAGCCTTGCAAGTCCTTGTTCCGTGGCACAAAGCGTCAGCTCTCCTGCTTCTGTTGATATTTCATGATAATAAACAGGCTCACCCGTAAGCTTGGTTACCGGAGTAGGCTTCCAGGCTGCTTTGTTGTCACTGCGATTCAGTGCCATATTAGATTCATTGTTACTGCCATCCGATGAACTCGTTTCAGACGAACCAAATTCAGCCGCAAACTCTGCTTCGGATTTCTTCTTCTCGGATAGAGGCCCCATGAGCAGCTTCTCCTGGGCTCTCTGCAGCATGTCCAGTACGTTCCCATCTTGTTCTCTTGCAGCAGCTTCCGATATCACATTCATTGCTTCTTCTCCTCCTATTTGGCTGAGCGACCAAGCAGCGGTTCCTCTCAGTTCGGGACGAGGATCCCGCAGCAATACTTCGCTCAGCTCGGGTACAGCGCTTTGATCTTTAAAATTGCCAAGCGCGATGACGGCATTGCGTTGTATTGGTTTTTTACCTCGCCAAGCGGCAGAGCTGTGTCCAAACCGTTCCTTAAATTCCTTATTGCTCAGGAAGAGCAGCGGTTTAAGCAAAGGCTTGACAATCTCGGGGTCGGGCGCAAATTCAGGATGATGATCCCAATTCTTCCCTCTATTCTTCGGGCATACGATCTGGCATGTATCACAGCCATACAATCGATTCCCGATCTTCTTCATATATTCTTCGTCCAAAAAGCCTTTGGTTTGCGTCAAAAAAGAAATGCACTTCTGGGCATTCAGCTGTCCCGGGCCAACAAGCGCTCCTGTAGGGCAGGCATCAATGCACTTCGTGCATTCTCCGCATCCTTCTGTCACCGGCGCATCCGGTGTAAATGGGATGTCTGTTATGAGTTCCCCTAGAAATATCCATGAACCGAACTTGGGTGATATGATCGCGCAGTTTTTGCCACTGAAGCCGATTCCCGCCCGCTCAGATACAGCCCGGTCCACCAGAACACCCGTGTCCACCATATTCTCAATGCGCGCCTCTGGAACCTTCTCCTGGATAAAAGCGGTGAGCTTGTCCATCGCTGCCCTCAGAACATGATGGTAATCCTGTCCCCAAGCTGAGCGGGCCAATATCCCTCTGTAGCTGCCAGGCTCTGACTTAGGCGGATCCTTCATCTTGGATGGGTAGGCAATGGCAATAGCAATGAGCGAAGCAGGCTTACCCGATTCCAGCGCGGGATTGACCCGCTTCTCAATATCAGGCTCTTCAAATCCTGACTCATGGCCCTTGGCACGATGCTCCAGCAATATGGAACGCAAGGATTCAAAGGGTTCAGCGGAGGCAAAACCAATATCATCGATTCCAAAAGACGGTGCTGCCTGCTTGATCTCCTGCTTCAGCCACTCAAAATGTACTCCTGGGCTTACGAGCGAGTCTCGACTAATCATATGATCACCTCTAATCTAATCCAATTCATAATATCTCTGGCTGTCTTCAATGGAATAAACGTGAATTCCTCACATATATCTGTATAGCCTAATCTTCTGTTCCCATTCACAGCTTCTTCATATCACTCATCGGCCAAAAAATAAATTCGGCCTTCCCGACGATCTCTTCAGCTGAGACACTCCCAAACGATCGGCTATCCTTGCTCTTGCCTGCATGCCTGTTATCTCCCATAACGAAGTAACGGCCTTCTTCAAGCCGGATTGGACCAAAATCCGGATCCTCAATTGGAGTATTTGTATAGGGTTCCGTCTGAGGCTCTTCGTTGATATATAGTACGTGTTCCCGTATTTCTACCATATCCCCGGGAATACCAATGACTCTTTTGACAAGGAATTCTTTACGATCAGGCGTATGGCTCGGATCATGCAGCACGACGACGTCGTGACGCTTCGGCGTATCAAATTCGTATACGATCTTATTAATGAACAAACGATCTTGTTCAACTAGGGTTGGCTGCATTGATTCGCCCTTAACAATGGAAATATTGAAGACAAACAAATTAAGAAGCAGCATCAGTACGACAGCAACCAAAATGGTCTTAAGCCAATCCAGAAGCTCTCCAGACAGAGTTGAGCCCGAAGAGGATGTTGTCGCCGTATTCTCTATATCTGGCGGTATTTCGCGGCTCATTTGCTTCTATCACCTCAAGATTATATTAAAAATGCCATATCAATAGAAAAGCATATCTCAGTTCCATTTGCAATTGGAAGCCAAGATATGCCTATTATGGATTAGCAATAAAATAGAATAATACCTATGTTCTCTCTCTATATCTAATCTCGCTCATTGCTTGAACATGAGACGCCAATCTAGCAAACCTATACCTTGCATTCAAAGCACTCTATTAGCTGTGTGCAAGAATACTAAGATTCTGGAATGCCTTCATGACCTGACTAGCTCCGTAACCCATCGCTTCATATAGCGGCATCGCGGCTTTGTTATGCTCATCACCAGCGACCCACACCCCTCTTACCTTGCGCTGTTGAAAACGCTGTTCAAGCGCCTTAACCAGGGCTTTTCCAACGCCTTGACGTCTGAAATCAGGGTGAACCGCAATACGATAAATACAACCATGGTTCTGATCAATAGTACCGATTAAAGCACCGATCAGCTCCCCATCCTGCTCAGCAACCATAATAAGGTCTGAATCCCAGGACAACTGGCGAGCGAAAGGACCCATCGTGTTCTCAAAGCAATCTTCCGACAAAGCAGCCGCAAGAAGCTCTGTTACACCATTTGCGTCACTCAACTGAAAGGAACGAACGTTCATCTGCTAAATCTCCCTTTTCGTTATCTTTAGTGAGGTTTTACAAAAAAGGCACGCCCTTTTTACCAAAAACCCGATGATGATCCATCTGAATATATTAGAATGATATGTACAGACGGAAAAACCGGCAAAAAGCCGGCCGAAACATCTGCCACGCCTATTAAGGAGAGCCAGAAATGTTCAGGAAATGATAATATGACAAAAAACGAGATATATCTTCTTCATCGTCCATTAAACCACACTTTGCTCCAGAAAACACGCTTTTTCTTCTGTAAGCGCTTAATATCAAGCGCTTACATTTTTATTGCTAAACTTTGTATATTTGGTGTTAAACTAGTTAACACAGTAATAGAGTTTGAAAATTGTTTTGTTAATTTCATGTTATATTAAAACCCTTTTATAACAGCTTAACAAACAAAAATGTTGATTAAATAGACTGAATAAGGTTTAATATAAGTGTCGAGGGGAAATCTACATAAAGATTTAACCTTTAATTTATTTTTAGGAGGAATTTCAATCATGGCATTCCAATTACCAGCACTTCCTTACGCAAACGATGCATTAGAACCACATATCGACGCTCAAACGATGGAAATCCACCACGATCGCCATCACAATACTTATGTAACGAACCTGAACGCTGCTTTGGAAAGCGCTCCTGAGCTTCAAGAGAAATCCCTTGAAGAGCTGCTTGCGAACCTCGACAGCGTACCTGAGAGCATCCGTACAGCAGTCCGCAACAACGGCGGCGGTCATTACAACCACAGCCTGTTCTGGGAAATTATCGGACCTAACGGCGGTGGCGCTCCTACAGGCGAAATCGCTGCAGCAATTGACAGCGAGCTAGGCGGCTATGACAAATTCAAAGAAGATTTTGCAAAAGCAGCAACAACTCGTTTCGGCAGCGGCTGGGCTTGGCTGGTTGTTGGCAAAGACGGCAAATTGGCAATCACAAGCACGCCTAACCAGGACAGCCCTGTATTTGAAGGCTTGACTCCAGTTCTTGGTCTGGATGTATGGGAGCATGCTTACTACCTGAAATATCAAAACAAACGTCCTGACTACATCGGAGCATTCTGGAATGTAATCAACTGGGATGAAGTAAATAAACGTTACGCTGCAGCGAAATAAGAATTAGACCTCTGCAGTTAAACAGCGGCAACGCTGTTTGCTTCTAAAAAAAGCAGTCCAGAATAAAGCGGCCTTTGCCGTTTTATTCTGAGACTGCTTTTTTTCTTAAGCTCTTCACTATCTAGTCTTTCAACTCATTAAAATAATCGCGCAATAATTTCAGAAATACATTCGGAAAGGCCATGGTATCCATATCCTTCGGCTCGATCCATCGGTACAGATGTCCTTCTTCCTTATATGCTTCGACCTGCTCTGCAACCATAGAGGATGTCAGCACAGCTTCCGCTTCTGCACAATGATATACCTGCAGATTCCAATGAATATGGCTGAAGGTATGCTCAGCCATTCTCCAGAACGTTGTAGGCTTAACGTGATAGCCCTCCTCAAGCAAATGTCCGGCAATCAGATCCATCGCAGGCTCGTGAGGAACCAGATGGGCCAGCTCGCCAGGTGCTGATGCCTGCATATGAGGAAGCTCCCACATCTTGGCCAGCAAGCCGGTTGCAGGACGCTGACGAACCAGCACCTTCCCTTCATTCACCCCCGTACCGACAACAAGCGCAGCAATTCTCTGCTCGGGGCGAGGGGGCTTGGCCTTTTTCTTCACAGGTAAGGTTTCTTCCCGTCCCTCAATCCGTCCCGTGCACATCTCCATCACTGGACAGGTCAGACAATGTGGAGATTTGGGTGTACATACGAGCGCTCCGAGCTCCATTAGTGCCTGATTGAAATCCGATGCTCGTCCCTCCGGGATGAGCTCCTCTGCCAGCGACTCCATCTTGACTCTTGTGCTGCCCTTCATAATGTCATCTTCGATCAGAAAATAACGTGACAGCACCCGCATGACATTTCCATCTACCGCAGGCTGTGGCTGATTAAACGCGATGCTCAGTATTGCACCCGCAGTGTAAGGACCAACGCCTTTAAGATTAAAGACCGCGTCCTTCTGGTTCGGAACTTCCCCGCCATGCTGCTCCATGACCTGCCTTGCGGCTGCCTGCAAATTACGGGCACGAGAGTAATATCCCAGTCCCTCCCACAGCTTGAGCACGTCCTCCTCAGGAGCCTCTGCCAAATCCTGTATCGTCGGAAAGCGTTCAATAAAACGCTGAAAATACGGGATCACCGTATCCACTCTTGTCTGCTGCAGCATGATCTCCGATACCCATATGTAATACGGGTCCCGATGTCGCCGCCACGGAAGATCGCGTTTATTTTGCATATACCAATGAAGCAGCTCCGTGCTAAAGAATTTTTTTGCATTGCTATGATTCATTCGATTCCTATTCTCCCATTCTGTAATACTAAATGATTCGTATAATCCTCAGTTACATCCGTTCAACGATGGCGAAGGCAGCGGCCACACTTGGCTGATGCGAGATGCTGATGTGTACCATGTAAGAATACTCGCCGCTAAGACCAAGCCGTTTCCAAGCGGACTCAGAGATCGTCGCAGTCGGCTTCCCCAGCTTATTCGGTAAAATCTCAATATCCTGGAAGCTCAGCAGCTCCCCGATTCCACAGCCAAACGCTTTGGATATCGCTTCCTTCGCTGCAAACCTTCCGGATACATACTGAACTTCACTCTGTGTACGCCCACTAAGTACAGCTCGCTCCTCTTCTGTCAGCACTCGGCTGAGAAATCTGGCCCTATGAGTGCCTTCCATGATTTGAGCAATCCGGTCTGTCTCCAGCACATCGTTGCCAATCCCGTAGATCAAGCTCTTCACCACCTTTTCAACCTAATCTATTGTATCAGTTGTTTGGACAAATCAAAAACCCTCGTCAGGGCAGTAAATTGTCCCATATTACGAGGGTTCTCTTGCTTATAGGCACCCGCTAATCAGATACCCGGAATCGCATTGCGTTTATGTGCTGTACGAAGGTAGGCTGCTTCAAGCTTCTCTCTTGCTTCTGCATTGATCTCCTTGCCTTCCAAATAGTCGCTGTTATCATCATATGTAATACCAAGTTCCTTCTCATCGGTCTGGCCTTCCCATAGTCCCGCTGTCGGCGCCTTGTCCAGAACCTCCTGCGGCACGCCCACATAGGCTGCAATTTGACGGACCTGACGTTTATTCAGGCTGGTCAGCGGCGTAATATCAACGGCGCCATCGCCCCATTTGGTGTAGAAGCCCGTAATAGCTTCCGATGCATGATCTGTCCCGACAACGAGCAGATTCATTTCAAACGACAATGCGTACTGTACAACCATTCGAGTTCTGGCCTTCACATTCCCTTTGCCCTGCGGTGTCATATGACGCGGAGCTCCAAGAGATTTGAAACCATGCTCTACTTCAAGAGCAATCTCGTTGACCGCTTCTTCGATATTTGTCTCCACCGTATATTTCAGGTCAAATGCCTTCGCTACCGCATAGCTGTGGGCAATATCCACTTGTTCTCCGTAAGGCTGGAATACGCCCAGTGTCTTGTATTCTTCACCCTTCTCCTCTGTCAGTTCATCCGTAGCCTGCTTACAGAGCGCTGTCGCTACCGCACTATCAATACCGCCGCTGATCGCAATAAGCAGTCCTTTTGTGCCTGACTTTAGGACGTACTCCTTCAGGAAATTCACCCGTTTCCGAACCTCTTCTTCCACGTTGATCTCTGGTTTCACTCGTAATTCTGCGATGATTTGTTCTTGTAAACTCATGTTTACGCACCCCGTCTCTTAGAGATTAGTAAGTATGAATAATGGAAAAAGCCAAAACGCCCCGTAATTTCGGGACTAATCCGAAAGAATCGGGGCGTTATGTAACTAACT
This sequence comes from Paenibacillus urinalis, assembly GCF_028747985.1. Taxonomy (NCBI): domain Bacteria; kingdom Bacillati; phylum Bacillota; class Bacilli; order Caryophanales; family Paenibacillaceae; genus Paenibacillus; species Paenibacillus urinalis. Next base: position 629,199 of record NZ_CP118108.1, on the reverse strand, counting down.
TATTTGCAATACTGGTTAAATGCTCCCACCAGATCAGCCGCAATCTCTTCAGCAGAACGATTCTCAATCTGATGACGCTCGATAAAGTGTACCAGCTCTCCATCCTTCATCAAAGCAATGGAAGGGGAGGATGGCGGGTATGGAGCAAAATATTCACGAGCTTGAGCAGTCGCTTCTTTATCCTGACCTGCAAATACCGTAAACAAGTGGTCAGGGGTTATTTCATTCTCCAGCGCTCTGGCTACACCAGGACGTGCTTGACCTGCTGCGCAGCCGCAAACCGAATTGACGACAACAAGGGCAGTTCCTTCAGCACCCGGCAGTTTAGCTTCTACTTCTTCTACGGTACGAAGCTCTTCGATACCGAGACGTGTCAGTTCATCCCTCATTGGTTGAACCATATCTTTCATGTATTGGTCAAAAGACATTGACATGTTCTATTCACTCCTTCACTAACTTTTATTATACATTCCTAAGTTGTGAACGCAAGAGATAGACATGTCAAACCAGGCACCTGAGATTTTACTGACCAAGAATGGCCTGTAATCTCACGAAGTAACAAACCTACGTTGCCGGGAAATTATCCCCGTCGAGCTTCTTGTCAACGATTTGACCTTGCCCTCTCTGGTTCTTCTTATTGGACTGCTTCTGGATTTCCTGTTGTTTGGAATCATTTTTCGCCATGGGAAACTCTCCTTTTTCACTTCAAGATTAGGATTCTCACCCGTTTAACTAACAGATGGCCATGTTATTATGACTCCAGACGATCATTTCTATCCTTCAAGCAGCATATACAAGCAGGCAGCTCTACAGTTTAAAAACAACGGTAAATATCGTGCCCCGTCCATCACCAGAGTCCACCTGAATGGCGGCGTTATGCCGCTCAGCAATACCCCGGCATAACGCAAGTCCGAGACCGGTGCCCTTCGATTTGGTCGTATAAAAAGGCTCGAACAGCTTCTCTTGGACTGCCGGCGGAATACCCGGACCTTCGTCGATGACCTTAAGCAGGATTCGATTCTGCTCACACGATGTCTCGATATAGAGTGTTCCCTTGTTGTCCATAGCCTCCATACCGTTACGTGCCAAATTCAAGATCAGCTGCTTCATTTCCTTGGAGTTCAGATGATATTTAGGTATCCTTTCGCTCAAGTTAAGCTTAACCGACTGCCCCCTCATGTTCGCATCAGCCATTAGCAGCGGAAGCATATCGTGGATAATATCATGCAGGTGAACCTCTTCCTTCTCAACGATCCGATTCTGAGCGAGGGACAAAAAATCCGTTATAATTCCGTTTGCCCGGTCTAATTCTTCCATAACAATCCGATAATAGTGATCAAGTGACCGCGGACTTCTCTCATGCATTAATTGCAGAAAGCCTCTTACGACTGCCATTGGATTCCTGACTTCATGCGTGATACTGGCAGCCATTTGTCCAACAAGGCTGAGCCTCTCTACATGTGCAAGCTCGTTACGGAGATTCTCCAGCTCCGTGATATCCTGCAGCACAAGTGAGCTTCCAATCAAGGATCCTTCATAAGGATCTCTGACCGGTGAGATTAATGTATGGAAAATATAAGGTCCGACATTCAAATACTCTGAAGAGATCTCTCCACTCTTTGAAGCAGTTCGGATTCTCTCTGTTACTCGTGACCCGTGTTCTTGTCCAACGATCGATTCAATGCGCTTGCCAATCATATCGGACTCCTGATTCATACCGGGATTCCTTCTGCGCAGATCGTCTAACATTCGCTCGTTCATGTTCACAATTCGCCCATCGACATCAAAAGCGACGACCGAGACAGGGATCGTGTTCAATAGCTGCTTGTTCAAATGGGAATGGTGCATGAACTGCCTGCGTTTCGCTTCAATCTCGGAGGCAAGCGCCTGCTGCACGAACTGAAGCTCTGTGAATTGAATAATGGCCAGTCCTGTTCCTAGAGACAGGAGCGAGTAAACAAGAGAATATAGAATAAAGTCAATCTGAACCGAGTCTGCCTTGGCGAAATATGAAGCAAACGCTGCAGCCATGCTGATCATTGCGAAGAGCGCAAATGGAATCAGGAACAGCTTTCTTTTGCCTTCCAGTCCCTCTTGCTTGAAACGCTTTGCCAGCACGAGCAAAATAGGATACAACAAAATACCGGATTGAAGAAAGATCAGAGGATCATTCCATAAATCCGTTGTAAATACAAACAATAACGCACTAAAAATCGACACAAATAGACCCGCCGAAGTGCTTCCATAAAGAATTGCCAACGAAACAGCGAGTGTATCTAAATTCAAATACAGGGAATCAAATAAAGTCGTAGAGAAAACAACACAGAACACCATGGATATTATGCATGCCAGCAGCAAATGTCTCTCAGTAGTCTTTGAAATAGGAGACGAATTCAAGTCATGAATAGGACTGCGCATGCGTCCAATAAATAACGAAAAGAGAAGTGGCGTAATTCCTGCCAGCAGGATCTGCAGCAGAATATTCTTGACAGCAAACACAGGCGTTTTATCTCTCCTCTCATTTCGTTCACTGACAATCGACCTTATGTAACCTGATTAAAACATAGGCGACAGTATATTACAATATTTTCTATGTGTAGTTATGCAAATGAATCATTATATCCCTCAAGAAGACGATAAAATTGTTTCTAATAACAAAACATAAACAAAAAACGACAACGATCGGCGAATCTGTTACGATGTTTGAAGGAATTTGTATTGAAGAGGAGATTTATTAAATATGAAAAAAGTAATTGTCATCGGTGGAGGACCTTCCGGCCTTATGGCTTCCGTTGCCGCTGCTGAGCATGGTGCATCGGTTGTTCTCGTTGACAAAGGCAATAAACTGGGGCGTAAGCTTGGCATATCCGGCGGAGGACGCTGCAACGTAACCAATGCCAAAGATCAGGATGAGCTGATCAAGCACATTCCTGGGAACGGAAAGTTCCTCTACAGTGCATTTCAGCATATGGATAATCAAGGAATAATGCGTTTTTTTGAAGATCTAGGCATTGCCTTGAAGGAGGAAGACAACGGCAGAATGTTTCCGGTGTCTGACAAAGCCAAGACCGTCGTCGATGCATTGATTGGCAAAGCAAGCTCGCTGGGTGTGAAGATGATGACAGACTCCCCCGTAGCTGAGGTCCTCTATGAGGAGGGCAAGGTTGCTGGTGTGAAATTAGCTTCAGGCAAGGTTGTTCCAGCTGATGCGGTCATTGTAGCTACAGGAGGCAAATCCGTGCCGCAAACCGGATCAACAGGTGATGGCTATCCTTGGGCAGAAGCCGCGGGACATACCATTACAGAGCTGTATCCAACAGAGGTACCTATTACCTCTAATGAAGCCTTCATCACCTCCCGGGAGCTGCAGGGTCTCAGCTTGAGCGATGTCGCTCTGTCAGTTCATGATGCGAAGGACAAGACGGTCATTCGGCACGAGGGAGATATGATCTTCACCCACTTTGGACTGTCCGGCCCCATCGCGCTGAGATGCAGTCAGTTCATTCGCAAGGTGCAGAAGAAGACGGGGACGAAGAATGTCATCATGAAGCTCGATTTGTACCCGGCATACCCGCTATCCAAGATGGAGCAGGACCTGAAGGACAAGCTTGAATCAGAGCCTAAGAAAGCCATCAAGAACGCGCTGAAAGGTATTGTTCAGGAGCGGCTGATTCCTGTTGTATTGACAAAGGCAGCGCTGGACGGTGAGACAACTTATCACCATCTTCCAAAAGGCTCTATTGAAACGCTGGCTGCTGTCCTTAAGGGCATGCCGATTCAAGTGAATGGCACACGCTCGCTTGCCGAAGCGTTCGTTACCGGCGGCGGGGTGCATTTGAAGGAGATTTATCCTAAGACCATGGAATCCAAGCTCATGCCCGGCCTCTTTTTCTGCGGTGAAATCCTGGACGTTCACGGCTATACCGGGGGTTATAATATTACCTCCGCCTTCTCCACAGGCTATACGGCTGGCAAGCATGCTGCTATGGAAGACACTTACTAAGGGTCATAAATGAACAATTTAAGATAAGTACACACCAAAAAAAAACGATCCTTCTTCATCCATATTGTCGATACGGTGAAGGAGGATCGTTTTTTTGGTGTACAAGCTATTTGAAGTAAAGTTTGCTTGTTATTTAATCACTGTTACGAGACCCGGAGTATTACGCCTTTACGCTTCCGGAGAATCCGCCAAATGAGCCTCCGAATTCGGTATCCTCGGTTCGGTTATGCTCTTCCGCGAACTCTGTGTCATCATCCTCTGATGCTACATCGTAGCCTGATGACTCCATTCCATAGGGTGAATCGGAGTAGCCCGCCATATAGGATTCATCCAAATCCTCATTTACAGTATGTGCAGGAATCGGCATATAGGCAAACTCCGTATCACTCATTTGATTCATCTCTGGAGTCAAAGCCTCATGCACCTGCTGATTGCTGTCATCCTGAACCTCTCCGCCATAGGCTTCAATAATTTCGAGCGCTGAGGTTACATCCTGTCGCTCAATGTTGACATCCATCATGCCACCGCCAATCATATTTGGCTTGTAGCCCAGCTCGACGAGCATATCAAATGCCCCGCGGGCCTTCTGATCATTCTCGAATTGAACGAGAAATGCCGCATCATTCATTCTATTTCACCCTTTCGTTCTGTCTCTAAAATTAATTACCCTTAACTGTGCGCCCGTCACGCTAAGAGTAATATTCCACAAGGTGAAGTAAATTATATTAAATCGTTCTTTCGAAACAAAAGAAGCCCGGCTGCTGTTGACACAGTCCGGACTTCCTCTATCTAAACACCAATATATAATAACTCTCGTTCATGGATCTCGAAGAAGAATGGCATATGACTATCACACTAGCTATTCTTCTCTCTTGCCTGCAATCTGAGCCTGTGCAGCCACTCCTGACTCGACCGGTGACGGCGGCTGCTTGCGCAATCCCGCTGTGACAATAAATCCGCAGATTCCAATGATAAACATGATAAGAAATAAAGAATGCAGGCTTAGCTCCAGTACTTGCTGCAGCAATGCCTGAATGTTCTCTGGCAGCTCAAGCGTTCCGTGCGGCGCCAGAATCGTATTGATATCCTTCTGTGTTACGCCCTGCTCCGCTAAATTCATGGTCTCTGTATGTGCAGAAATTCGTGAGTTCAGCCATGTTCCAAACGCCGCTGCCCCAATCGTTTGTCCTAACGTACGCATAAACGTGTTGAGCGCAGTAGATGCTCCTCTCTGCCGATAGCCGACAGAGGATTGGGCAATAATCGTAAATACAGTGAAGGAGAAGCCGAAGCCCAGCCCATATACGAACATATAGAAGAGCAGCAGCCAGCTTGGTGAACTCGCGCTAAGGAAGATCAGTCCGGCGGAGCCGGCGACAATCCCGGTCAAACCGATCAGGGAGGTATAACGAGACCCCAGCTTCATCAGCAGTCGTCCCGCAAATATACCGCCAATCAGCCACCCGATGGACATCGGCGCAAGCGCAAGTCCTGAAGTCGTAGCGTTCCCTCCCTGCACACCTTGTATCCATAATGGCAATAACTCGTCAGGCCAATCATCAGGGCGCTGGTCAGTAAGCCTGCAATGTTGGCCAATGTAATATCACGTATCTTAAACAGTCCGAGCGGTACAATCGGCTCCTTCGCCTTGGTCTCCACGAATAGAAAAATCGTAATAAACACGACGGCAGCAAGTAATAGACCCAGGATGAAGGGAGAACCCCACGAGTAAGCGTGGCCTCCAAGGGATAGAGCAATGAGCAGGGAAGTAATGCCGACGGTAAACGTAATCGCTCCCAGATAGTCGATTTGCACTTTTTGCTTCACAACATCTTCCTTCAGATACCTGCCCACATACCACATGGCCAGCAGACCAAATGGAATATTGAAGCCAAATATCCACGGCCAGCCCAGGTAATCCACAAAATATCCACCAATCAGCGGTCCCAATAAGGAAGAGATGCCCCATACAGAGCTGATCATGCCCTGAACCTTACCCCGTTCCTCAATGCTATAGATATCCCCGATAATCGTAAAAGTCACCGGTACGACAGCACCAGCGCCAATCCCTTGTATCGCCCTAAACAAAATCAAGCTCTGCATGTTCTCGGCAAAACAGCATAGCAGGCTTCCGATCAGAAATAGCCCGACACCGATCAAAAAGACGGGCTTACGCCCGAACAGGTCACTGATCTTCCCAAAAATCGGCGTACTGACCGCCATCGTCAGCAGATACGAGGTGAAGATCCAGCTGAGCAGCGATACATCACCCAGTTCACTAACGATGGTCGGACCTGCCGGACCGATCACCGTTCCTTCAATTGCGGACAAGAACGTGGCAAGCAGTACACCCGTCAGAATAAAGCCCCGTTTTGGAATGTTAGCCTGTGTATTCAAGATTTATGTACCTTCTCTCTATAATTTACATCACTTCAACCATCATAACATGAGCTTACTTGCCATGGAATAATGAAGTAAAGTTTCGAGAAGGGATGTGACTGCTTACTTCTGCACATCCAAACGCCCATCTGCAAGATGCCATATTTGATCGGCATGAGCAGCCAAGAGCTCGGTATCATGCGTAATCATCAGGATCGCTGCTCGCTCATCCACCTTCTGTCTGCACAGCTGTATGAGGGCCTCAATCATGGCGTAATCAAGTCCGGCTGTCGGCTCGTCCAAGATGTAGAGCTGCTTCGGGACGACCAGCTGGGCGATGACACTGAGCAGCTTCTTCTCACCGCCGCTGAGCAGATAGGGCGAGGCATTCTTTTTGCCGATTAATCCGGTTACCTTAAGCAGATCCATTGCTGCTTCAGCATGAGCTTCCGGAATAACATCTTCAGGCTTCAGCGACAGTGCTCCCCGAATCCCGTAGATACATTCCTCCCGCACCGTACTCGCCACGAATTGATGCTCCGGCTGCTGAAAGACGTATCCCATCTCTCTGGACAGCTGATGCACCTTGAGCTCAGCGATATCCCTGCCTTGAAAATACAGGCTTCGCTTCGGCACCGGCAGCAAGCCCATCATGAGTCGGCTCAGGGTCGTCTTGCCTGAGCCGTTCTCGCCGGTCAGTAGGGTCCACTGACCTGCTGACAGCGTACCGTTCACCTCCTGCAGCGCCTTGCGGCCAGCAGGATAGGTGAACGTAAGCCCCCGCGCCGCGAGCAGCGGGGGCTGGCCTTGGGCCCGTGCCTCCCGCCCCGGAGCTTCGCCTCGGGGCGGGGGCGTAAGGCCCAAGGCCGCAAGCTCCGCAGCATGCTCGCGGAGCAGCTCCTGCGGCGTGCCGGCGAAGCGCACGGCACCGCCATCCAGGACGATCACGCGCGACGCTTGCAGTGCGTGATCGTCAAACCGCCCGGACGCGGTGATGAGCGTCCGGCCCTGCTCGTGCAGCGCGCTGCATAGCTGCACGAGTCTTCGCTGCGCCGGCGGGTCAAGGCTCGCCGCCGCATCGTCGAAGACGAGCACCTCTGGTGCGAGCGCCAGAATGCTGCTGATTGCGGTCCGCTGCTTCTGCCCCCCGGACAGCCGGGACACTTCATCGAACCGTTTCTCCACAAGCGACACAGCGCTGAGAGCGTCACTTACCCGCTGTTCCAGCAGCTCAGGAGCAAGGCATAAGTTCTCCGGGCCAAATGCGACCTCGTCCTCGACGATGCCCTGAACGAGCTGTGCATCCGGGTCCTGAAATACCAATCCGCAGACCGCTGCAATATCGGCAATCGAAGCGACGGCCGGGTCCAGACCACGAACCCGCAGTTCTCCCGTGCGTTTCCCTCCGCCGGACCGGGGCAAGTACCCATTAAGCAGCTGACATACCGTAGATTTGCCGCTTCCGCTGCCTCCGATCAGAGCAACCCGCTCCCCTTGGGAAATGGAAAAAGAGAGGCCCTTCAGCACAGGGCTGGCCTCTCCTTCGTATTGATAGCTGACATTTTTGAATTCAACCATGGGTTTATGAATCATAAGATTATTGTGTGCATCCTCCATATCTCCCGCTCCTTACACTTCTAACGGCTGCTCGGATGAACGATACCTCTTCAAGAGACCCGTGCGAATCAATCCATCCCCCAGCACTTTTGTCAGCCATCCGCACAGCACGGCACCACTAATGACACGAGTAACAAAAGCACTAATAAGAACAGGCCAGCCCCACGCCGTGTAGCCAAACATTTGCGCGGCAAAGACAAACCATAACGGCACAAGAGCCGCACCTGCGATGAGCATAAAGGTCAGATTCCATCTCTTATATCGTGTGATCCAGCATAGCCCTTCCAGAACTACCATATAGCATAGTGCCGCAACAATGATAGATGCCAGACCGTAGGCGGAGCCTATAAAGCTCTGCACCAGCGCACCTATACTGTATGTAATGACAGCTGTACCCGGCTTGCGGATAATGTAATAGGCCAGTAATCCATAGATCATATATAATCCCACAATGGTCGAAGTGGCAATAGGGCCTCCGAAATTGTTCAGCATTTTGTTCACGACCGACAAGTAAAAGGTCATGGCCCCATTCGCTGTCGCCAGCATAGCCATCAGAACAATGTCCAGGGTAGTAAACGCCGCAAAATGACGTTTAAGCCGAGATTGTTTATTTGACACGATCCTCTCTCCATTCTGTTCAGATATGATATAGCGATATACTTATACAAATTAGCAAGCTCAGTTCCGTCGACGTGTCTTGAGAATGCTTTACTGTACTTAATTTATAGACATGCCATTCAATTGTCAACATAAAAATAATCATTTTAGGTTAACAATAAGCTCAGAACAAGATACCATGATGAGCTGAACCGCTCACCACACCATTCCGATCAACACCATCAGAACGCTTCCCCCTGCATACCACGCACTATAACGCGAGAACCTGCGAACTCTTAGATAAGTACGCTCCGGATAGGCCCCGAACCCTTTTGCCTCCATTGCTCCAGCCGTCTGCTGCACTCTTCGAACACAGTTGACCAGAATTGAAACACCATAATTTCGATAATAACGAAGCTTATTGCGGATTCCTGTCTTCGGTTCACTTCCTCTCACCTTATGCGCCTGAGCAATCACTCTCCCCTCCTCCTCGAGTAAAGGCAGAAACGTGAGGGCAATCGAGACGCCAAACGCAAACCGGTACGGCACCTTCAAACGAAGTGTCAGTGAATGAACAAAATCCCGTGGATCCGTTGTTGTAATAAACAACAGAGATGAAACAAACAGATTAAACATGCGCACGGTTAGCGCGCCGGCCAGCATCATACTGTCCTCTGCGATATGAATCGGGCCCAGCTCCCATAACAGTTCCTTCCCAGGCACTGCGAGTGTAGTTAAGACAAAATACGGAAGACCAAAGCTAAGCACGAAGAAGACCGCTTTTCTCAGCTGTGAGAAGGGCAGTCCTGCACCTAATTTTCCAATTACCAGCAGAACGAGAAACATCAGTCCCTGTACCAGCAAATGCTCCGAATTCAGAACTGCTGCGGTCCACGCCGCAAGCATCACCAATTTGCTTAATGGGCTGATCCGGTGCAGTAGAGAGGCTCCCCTCCGATATTGAAGCAGCATTACTCCATATTCCTCCTTTATTCTTCAGATTTCTATTTATATTTCCATTCCTCAAACAAAATGGAGTGCATTTGCATATCCTTATATCCAGTCGATGTATAGTGCAACTGCCTAAGCAGGCCCTCACACTGGAATGACAGCGCATGAAGAAGCTGCTGTGAGGCTGTATTTCTAGGATCCACCAGCGCTTCAATTCGATTCAGTCCCATCGTTTCAAATCCGTATTGCAGCAGGGCTCGAAGCGCTTCTGTCATGTATCCCTTGCGCCAATGTGTGGAAGCAAGCTCATAGCCAATCTCTCCACGGAATGCACCTTGAAGCTGCCAATAATTAAATCCGCAGCTGCCGATAACAGCGCCGCTCTCTTGGAGAATGATCGCATAGCGGAAGCCGTCTTCTGTCCGTGAGGCCTGATCCAGCAGATCAATCATATCCTCTGCCTCCTGTACGCTATGCATCGCTGAGATGTTCATATAGGCAGTAACCTTTGGATCGGACCAAATGGTGTAGATCTCTTTGCTATCTTTTCTCATAAGCTTGCGAAGCAGCAACCGCTCCGTCTTCAGCTCAGGAATGTAACCGCCGCATACATACATTACTTCATACTCCTTTTTGCTCATGTACTGAAATGAATAATTCCAATTGTAGTTTATCTAATCACAGGATTGAAATGGTGACAAGCGTTTAATAATAGGTAAATGTGCCAAGTGGACATGAATGGCCGCAGTCATTCTAACAAATACTATTACTGATGTTGAAAGGAGGGTCTTCCATATATGTATCAAATCGCTTTTCTGCTTCTCTCGGTCTATTTCCTGATTGAAGGCATCGTTTCGTTTGGATTTAGGCAAATGATACGGATGAAAGTACGCAGTGAAGACTACCTGTTCTCACTCCTGGAGAAAGCCGGTGTGTATCATCGTTCTGATTTTAAGAAGCTTCAGAAAGAGGATGTCTGGATCCGAAGCCGTGATGGACTTAAGCTGCATGCTGTGATGATTGAACCGAATCCTTCCTCCAAGCGCTGGATGATTATCGTTCACGGCTATACCGCCTCACACTTTATTTCCACACAATACATTCAAATGTTTCAGGAGTCGGGCTTTAATCTCCTGCTTGTAGATCAGCGCAGACATGGCAAGAGCGAAGGAGTCTACACCACGTTCGGCTATAAGGAAAAGTACGATATTGAAGCCTGGGTGGAATACGTGAATCAGCGTGCTGGCGGAAATTGTGTTATAGGTCTGCATGGTCAATCTTTTGGGGGAGGCACCGTACTGGAATATAGCGCAATGGCTGCTTCTAATATCAAGTTCATTATTGCGGACTGCCCCTACTCCGATCTGACTGAGCTGATGAAATATCAGCTGCGAAGGGTTCGTCTATATCCTGTATCCTGCTTCTACTATCTGGTAAGCCGGCGTGTGATGAAAAAAGCAGGCTTCCGTTTCGATCAGGTATCCCCGACGAAGGCTGTCCAAATCAGTGACATTCCCACCCTGTTTATTCACGGAACGGAGGATCGTTTCGTACCGACGAAGATGAGTGAGGATTTATATAAGGTCAAAAAAGGGTTCAAACGGCTGCTCATGATCGAAGGTGCTGTTCATGCCAACGCTTATATGGTCAATCCGCAATTATATCGTACACAGGTTCTTGAGTTTATTGACGAAGTGCTTGAGCATGAGCATGTTCAGCTATATCCTGCATCCTCTATACCTGCTTCCTCTTCTTCGGTAGAACAGCAGCTACGGACCCAATGGGGCTAGAGAAGAAGATGATGATGCTAATGAAAAAAAGTCCGGTACCCCTGAAGCGAGCTTCCTGTGACTGTCAGTAATGACAGTAAGGATGCCTCGCCTTAGAGGTGACGGACTTTTTTTTGCCGATGACCCATATGAAGATGCCACCATAGCAAGCTACACTTTATTCGTTTCTCCCACTTCAGAGCACACCGTATTCAGAACCGTCTGAATTTCCTTGAATTCATTAATCCCTGCACCGGTAATGCTGAATTGTTCATTATGGGAAGTCAGAAAGTTCTCCTGCGTCAGTCTCTCCAGCTCCTGTTTCACTTCCCGTTCACCGACTCGGTAATCTAACGCCTCCAGCCGTGTCAGGACGTCTGTAACCGTCAGATCCTCCGTTTGAGCGAGATGAAGCATATGAATACGAATGAATAAGTTTTGCACATCTGCGAGCATAATCATATCCCCTTTCCGACTTCAATTACAGTATTTACTTCACCAATCCTCTTGCTTAAGAAACGTCCATCCCTTACAATGACAAGGATATCCATACAAAATTTTAGCTGGTGGGTCAATTTCATAGCTTGCTCAAAAACGTGAACAGGTCTATGAAATGGGCATACCCTATTCATACCGGAAGGTGATAAGAAATGTTCCATGCCATGACTTATGAGGGTACTCGAAGCGAGCAGTACCAAGCTGTTCTCGATCAATTGAAGGGCTTAATCTACGAAGAACCCGATGCCGTAGCGAATATGGCCAATGCCTCCGCTCTGCTGAATGTTTTTCTTAAGGACATTAACTGGGTCGGATTCTATGTATATGACGGCACAGAGCTTGTGCTGGGTCCTTTCCAAGGGCTGCCTGCCTGCATTCGTATTGCGCTTGGGCGCGGCGTGTGTGGAACAGCAGCGTCGGAGCGCAAGACTCAGCTTGTTCGCAATGTTCATGACTTCCCTGGGCATATTGCTTGTGATGCTGCGACGAACAGTGAGATTGTCGTTCCGATTGTGAAGAATGGCGAACTGTTCGGTGTGCTTGATATCGACAGCCCGCTGCTTAACCGTTTCGACGAAGAGGATCAGGTGTTCCTGGAGAAATTCGTGAGCATACTGGCAGCACAGCTGTAGACTGCTGTATATAATCTTTCAACACAAATAGCAGGGCGTGGATGGTCTCACCACGCCCTGCTATTTTATTAGGAGCTTCTATATACCACGGTTCATGACAACAAGCTTCAGCTCAGTCATTGCTTCTATCGCATATTTAATCCCTTCACGTCCATATCCGCTTTGTTTGACTCCGCCGTATGGCATATGATCCAATCGGAAGGTAGGAATATCATTAATGATGACGCCTCCGACCTCCAATAGATCCGCCGCCTTCAGCGCATGTTGAATATGATTCGTATAGATTCCTGCTTGAAGACCGTATACCGAATCGTTCACCTTCTCAATTGCCTCATCAATCGAGCTCACTTCGTGAATGACCACCACCGGACCAAACACTTCCTGGCTGGATAGCTTCGCCGAATGCGGCACATGGGTCATAATCGTTGGCGCAAGCACCCGTTGTGAGACCTCACCACCGGTAATGAGCTCAGCACCTTCATGAACGGCTTCCTCGATCCACTCCAGCACCCTGCTCGTGTCCTCCTCTGAGATCAGGGCTGATACATCCGTTGCTGCGTCCAGTGGATCCCCCGTTACCAGCGCCTCCGTTTTCTCTCTGAGCAGCTCGATAAATGAAGAAGCTGCCGACTCATGCACATAAATCCGCTGGACCGAAATACAGACTTGTCCCTGATAAGAGAATGAACCGTGCGCTATACGCTCTGCAACCACATCCAGATTGTCGAGATTCTTATCTACTATGACGGCCGAATTCGAGCCGAGCTCCAGTGTAACCCCTTTGAGTCCTGCCTTCTCCCGAATCCCCTTACCCACACCTGGACTGCCTGTAAAAGTAATATGCTTGACCCGTTCATCAGACACCAGCAGATCTCCGATCGTTTTGCCGCTGCCGCTCACTACATTCAGAGCCCCCTTGGGCAGTCCCGCCTCCTCAAACAGTTCGGCGATGAAATAAGCGGACAGCGGAGTCTGACCTGCAGGCTTGAGTACAACTGTATTTCCTGCCGCTAGGGCGGGTCCCAGCTTGTGTGCGACCAGATTCATCGGGAAGTTAAACGGAGTGATTGCCCCGAGTACACCAACCGGCTCTCTCACGGTATAAGCGACTCTTCCCTCTCCTCCGGGCGCTGCATCCATTGGCAGCGATTCTCCCTGAATTCGGCGGGCTTCCTCTGCCGCAAAACGATATGTTTCGATCGTTCGCTTGACCTCGGCTCTTGCTGCCTTCATTGGCTTGGCTGCCTCTCTTGCGATAAGAGCAGCCGCTTCTTCCTGCCGATGGTGGAGCAGGTCCACCACCTTGCTCAATATAGCTGAACGCTCATGCGCCGGCATACGCCGGGTCAATGCATAGGCTTTTTCGGCACTGGCGATGGCTGCTTCGACATGCTCCTCCTCAGCCACAGCGATCTCTGCAAGTGGTTCCCCGGAATAGGGAGAATACAGCGTCTTCCACGACGCTCCTTCTATCCATTCTCCTCCGATATATAACTGTTGTTTGCGCATGCTGCTTCCTCCTCTATATCAATCATTTATCGATATTCTTACAGTTCTTCACAATCTCTATTACCCAATACATAGGGCCAAGCCAGAGGGACATACAATATACAAACTAACGCGCGGACGATTCGTCCTAAGTACGAAAGGGGCAGCACCATGAAATACCGTGTTATCGGTGTATATGGCTCAGGTACGATCTCCCATGCTTCCCGGCCAAAATCCACCGTTATTGTTGTGAGCAGCTCAGATATTGTCTACTTTGTATTTACCGATATACTGCTCAATTCATGCTTGTATGCAGCACTCCGTTATATTCATGCCCCATCCCCGATGCTGACTAGCATCGCCGGTACGGAGGCCTTCAAACGCTGGGTTATGCGCTCTCCGAAGCACCGCCAGCTGACGATCAGCAGCAGCCGGAGAAAAGCAAACAAGCTGAAAGCCTTGCGAAATGCAGAAGCATAGGGCATCGTATTTCTTGGCTGTATAAACTGAACTGCCATCGGAATCCCGCGGCTAAACCAAAAAAGCTTATTCTCTCACAGTGAAGAGAATAAGCTTTTTGCGGCCTTCTTGCAAAGGGTCAGCCTTTATATTTCAAGATCCGCATGGAATTGAGTACAGCCAGCACCGTTACACCTACGTCCGAGAATACTGCCTCCCACATCTCTGCAATTCCAAAGGCTCCGAGGATGAGAAACAGCCCCTTCACCACAAGAGCAAAGATGATGTTCTGCCAGATGATCACTCTCGTCCGTTTCGCGATACGAATGGCCGTGGCGATCTTCGACGGTTCATCTGTCATAATGACGATATCAGCGGCCTCAATCGCAGCATCCGAGCCTAGACCTCCCATGGCTGCGCCAACATCAGCGCGTGCAAGCACAGGTGTATCATTAATACCGTCTCCGACAAACATGACCTTCTCCTTGGCCGGCTTGTTCTCCACCAGCCGCTCCAATTGCTCCACCTTGTCGGCAGGCAGCAGCTCTGCATGAATCTCATCGATCCCAAGCTCCTCTCCCACCGCTCGTGCAACGGATCGTGCATCCCCGGTCAGCATGACCGTCTTCGTTATATTGAGTGCCTTCAATTCCTCAATTGCTCTTGCCGCATCCTGCTTCACCTTATCCGAGATAACGATATGTCCTGCGTAGCTTCCGCCTACCGCGATATGAACCACGGTACCGTGCTGCATAGGCTCAGCGTAAGAGATTCCTTGCTGCTCCATCAGCTTCTTATTCCCTGCAAGTACCTCCGTGCCGTCAAGTAGAGCTCTGATCCCATATCCACTTATTTCTTCATAGCTTCCGACCCGATCCTGATTCAGCTCCTGACCATATGTGCTTCGGATGGATTCAGCAATCGGATGATTGGAATGATATTCTGCATAGGCCGCATATTTGAGCAGCTCTTCTGCTTGCACGGTTTCTGCAGGATATATGCCCGTCACCTGGAATACACCTTCTGTCAGCGTTCCCGTCTTATCGAAAACGATCGTTGTGACATCACCCAGCGCCTCCAGGTAATTGCCGCCTTTGACAAGCACACCTGCCCTTGAGGCTGACCCGATCCCTCCGAAGAAGCCCAGCGGAATGGAGACGACAAGCGCACATGGACATGAGATCACAAGAAAGACCAGCGCACGGTAGAGCCAATCGGAAAATTCCGCACCACTGATTACGAATGGCGGGACAACAGCCAGCAAGGCTGCAACAATGACCACAATTGGCGTGTAGACACGCGCAAATTTATTAATGAACGTCTCTGTCGGTGCTTTTTTGCTCGTTGCATTTTGAACAAGCTCCAAAATTTTAGACACCGTTGATTCACTATAATCCTTAATTACTTCCATGGTAAGCACACCATTCAGATTCACGAAGCCACTCAGCACTTCGCTGTCTGGCTGTGCTTCTCTTGGAACAGATTCTCCTGTAAGTGCGGAAGTATCCATCATGGAGGAACCGCTGATGACCTTCCCGTCGAGTGGTACACGCTCGCCCGGCTTTACAACGATGCGGTCGCCAATGCTCACCTGCTCTGGTGAGACTCTGACCACACCCTCTGCTGTTTCGAGATTAGCATAATCGGGGCGTATATCCATCAGTGACTGGATTGACTTACGCGAACGGTTTACTGCAAGACTCTGGAACATTTCACCGACCTGGTAGAACAGCATGACAGCGACGGCTTCAGGATATTCCTGAATGGCAAAGGCACCAATCGTCGCAATGGTCATCAAGAAGTATTCATCAAACACCTGTCCCCTTGTCATATTGCGAACCGCCTGCCATACCACATCACCGCCGACCAAGAGATACGCAAGGATGAACAATCCAATCTCAGCATAGCCTGACATGGGCAGGAGAGCAGCTAATGCTGCAACCGCTGTGCCGACGGCAAGACGTGCGCCGCGTTTCCACAGCTGAGCTGCTCCAGCGTCATGCTGATGTCCTGCATGTGAGTGTCCGCCCGCATGCTCTTCAGCGTGTGAAGCTGCATGGTCATGGTGATCTTTATGACGATGAGCTGCAGCATCTGCCGGCTCGATTACGGATACACGAATATGCGGCTCAATTCTCTTCACTCTCTTGGCAGCCTCAGCGAGCACTTCCGCTGATCTGTCTGCATCGGCCGTTATGCTCATTCTGGTCGTTGCAAAATTGACAGCAACGGAGGACACCCCATCAAGCTTGCCTACCCCTTCTTCAATCTTGCGGGCACAATTCGCACAATGCAGTCCTTCCAGAAGCAGCTCTTTTTTGATTTGACTTGTATTTGTACTCACCATGTGTCATCTCCTCTTCCCACCGAACAACATCAATATATGAGCAATCATTCATATGTCATGAATCCATTATATGCACCGGGTCAAAAAGAAGTCAATCTTTTGTGTTCTTCAAATTTATCTTTATGCAGACCACCTTATTTTGGCTATAATAGAGCTATTAAAGAGGCGGTGATATACATGAAAGAACAAAAGACAATCCCTGTCGTCGAGGAATGTGAGCCTACCTGCTTCGGAACCGAAGCACAGCTTGACCAGACGAAGATGTCCCTAATGGATAAACCAACTTCGGTACAAATGGCGGATTGGTTCAAGGCATTCAGCGACCCAACACGTCTCCGGATTATAGATGCACTTCTGCAGCGCGAATTATGCGTTCACGACCTGACTGTACTGCTTGAAATGGGCCAGTCTGCTATCTCTCATCAGCTGCGATCCCTGCGTAACATGCGTATCGTCAAGCGTCGCAAGGAGGGTAAGACGGTCTATTATTCCCTGGATGACGGACATATTGAGCAAATTTTTATCCAGACGCTTCAGCATATTAAACATGAATAGGATTAATTTCATACCTTTAGCTGCTTAAATCAAGGGTCTAAATGGTTTCTAATTCGCCCTGTTAATGAGTTATGAAATGGATTCTATAGAGCAAAAAAAGCGCTCAGTGGAATCAGGCTGCATAGCCCTGATTCCCTGAGCGCTTTTTGTATAAGAAAAAGAAATTTCCGCTGCCTGATACACTTATCGTTTGTAGCTGCCTTCTCCGTTCTCCGGTCCATACAGGCCTGACTGGTTCTTAAACCAGTTAAAGAGATGGGTGAATACCACCTTCAGCACAGCATAACCTGGTACAGCAAGCAGAATTCCGACGACTCCAAACAGATTGCCTGCTGTCAGAATAACAAAGATAATCGTAATCGGATGCACCTTAAGCGATTTGCCCATAATCTGAGGTGAGATAAATTTACCTTCAACGAGCTGTACAATCGTCCATACCGCAATCATCTTGAGCAGCATGATCGGCGAAGTCACCGCTGCGACGATGAGAGCAGGCGTGATGGCAATAGCCGGACCGAGATAAGGTACAATCGCGGTACAAGCAGCAATGACCGCCAGGATCAATGCATAATCAAGTCCGATGATGATGTAGCCGATGTATAGCAGAACACCGATACAGAAGCTGACGATAATCTGGCCGCGAATATAAGAGCTGATCTGATGATTGGCCTCCGAGAGTACTCTCGAAGTGCCGCCACGGATATTCGTAGGAAAGAACGACAGCAAATAACCAGGAAGCTTCTTCCCGTCCTTCAGCAGGTAGAACAGAATGAAAGGCACCGTAATGATAGCCAGAACAGTTTCAGTCAATACTCCCAGGAAGCCACCGATTCCCGTAACGGTCGAATTCACAATAGTACTCACCCGCTCGGACAGACTTCCCACAATATCATTGAAGTTAATGCGGAGCGTGTTCTCGATCTGCGTTAAGTAGCCTGTGCCAATGAATTGTTCAAATTGTTGAATTACATTCTCGTAATAGACAGGGAAGTTTTTAACCAGATCCGTAACTTGCTGACGAACAACCGGTATAACCGCCAGCACAACAATAGTAATAATTGCTGCGATCAGCAGATATAAAATAAGTATAGAGTATACGCGCTTCACTCTTCGTCTCTCGAGCATATCCACAATCGGATTAAGCAGATAATATACAACCCCCGTCAATATGATGGGCAGTATAATCGTCTTGAGCAATACTTCAATCGGGAGAAAAATAAAAGATATTTTGCTGAACACCATTACATTCAGCCCAACTAATAAAACGACCAGCAGGAACAACACAAATTTATTGTTAAGAAAAAATCTCTTGAACCTGTCTGGCCACACCTTCTCTTGTTCCATGCAGCCGCATCCCTCTCTAACCGAATAAAAGCTCTAACTATTCCTACATACATTCTACTGAAAATAGCGTAACAATAATACGTACAACTCCAATTTTCGTTTCAATAATTGTATAAATGTTGATTCATGTTAACTATTCTATCAAGGAAGCTTGCTAATTTCCATTCTGCAAATTCAAATATAGGGCTAACTGCCATTCTAAGAACTGAAATAAAAGTTGGAGTTTCCCGGTCTACTCGCGTGTCATTTTCACTAATTAGGTGTTAAAGTGCAAATGAATATGCAAATTTTATGAAAAAACAAGAAAATATAAAAGTTCTTATGTTAGATATATTGACAACAAGTGCTTTTGCACCTAAAATACGGTCAGAGCCTTTAAATAAGGAACCTTAAATCTTCTGAGATTCATTGGTAACTAACTCGCTGGGAATCCATCAGGATACATACTCTGCTTCAGCTTCTCGCAGAATACGTGAAACGTTCAGATCCAGGCGGGGAAGGTTGTCTATGTTTCAACGGCCAAGTCATTACCTTTGCAGCTGAATAGATTGATCTCTTGAAACAAGGCTAGTTCGACACCACCTTGTGTCATAATCATTCTATTTATAAGCGACTCGGCTATCTTGAAGGTTGTGATTTACAGATTAAGGTTGAAGTAGCGGATGTTAAGAAGTCAGAAGGGGCGCATCACACATCATACACAAGGAGTGGATCAGATGGAAATCGGAATTAACAGCGTATGGGTCATGCTCGGAGCTATTCTTGTACTGTTCATGCAAGCCGGATTTATCCTGCTCGAAGCAGGGTCAACTCGGATGAAGAATGCCGGGCACGTCGCAGGTAAAACGATCTTTACAGTAGGTATTGTCTCTGTAGTATTCTGGGCAGTAGGTTATGCACTTATTTTTGGTGGTCAAGGTAATTCTATCATCGGTTGGGGAGATTACTTCTTCTTTAATGAACCGGAGGTTCCGGCTGACAGCACCGTAGCACCAACCGTTATGTTCATCTTCCAGCTGGCATTTGCTGCAGTCTCGATGTCCATCGCATGGGGCGGCTTCGCAGAGAGAGCTAAGCTGTCCGCTTACTTGATCTTTGCAGCACTGTTCTCTATCCTTGTATATCCGGTTATCGCACACTGGATCTGGGGCGGCGGCTGGCTGGCAGATCACGGAGATCAAGACTTCGCCGGATCTACTGTTGTCCATTTGACAGGTGCTTGTGCAGCACTTGCAGCAACACTCCTGCTTAAACCACGTATCGGTAAATATAATAAAGACCGCAAGCCTCTTAATATGCCTGGTCATAACCAAGTCTTCACTACACTCGGTGTAATGATTCTCTGGGTAGGCTGGTTTGGATTTAACGCCGGCAGTACGATTACGGTTGAAGATGGTAACTTCTTTGGATATGTCGCTATCAATACGCAGCTCGGCGCAGCAGCCGGTGCCGTAGCCGCTCTTCTGATCGCTTGGGCTGTTATGGGTAAAGCAGATGTTTCCATGATGCTTAACGGTGCGCTTGCAGGTCTCGTTGCGATTACAGCATCTTGTGCTTATGTAGATTCCTGGGCAGCTATTGTGATCGGTCTTATCGCTGGTATTCTCGTATTCTTCAGTATCCGTATGTTTGAGAATCTCGGTATCGACGATCCGATTGCAGCACTTTCCGCTCACGGTACAGCAGGGATCTGGGGGACACTCTCCACTGGTTTCTTCGCAACTCCAGAGCTCGTTGAGAAACTGGGTGTAGGTAATGCAGGTCTCTTCTACGGCGGCGGCTTCGGTCAGCTGGGCGTTCAGGCTATGGGTGTCATCGCTTGTGGACTATACGCCTTCATCGTATCCTATGCGATTCTATGGGTAATGAAGAAGACGATCGGAATTCGCGTATCGGAAGAGGAAGAATTGATCGGTCTGGATATGAGTGAGCACGGAACTTACGGTTATCCAGAGCAGTTGTCCGTAGAGAACAACAAAACAAACGCCACTCTATAAATCAAATAAGATATGGCATTAGCCATCCGGGCCCAGGTCGATATGACCTGGGCCCGGATTTTTATTCGCTTAAGCATTCATCCCCTAATCTTCCGATATTTACCTCACCCATCATAAAAACAAGGGTATGATATAATAGAAGAAGAGATGCCTCGGTAATCTTTATATTAAGCTCCAAGTCTCAAGCAAAGTTGCATCTTTAGATCTTAGAGAAAAGGAGCCTTTATTCATGTATCAAGTAGGAGATTGTGTATTTTATCCCATGTACGGCGCAGGCTTTATTCATTCTTTAGAAGAGAAAGAAATTCTTGGGGAGAAACAATGGTACTTTGAGGTCCGCATTGATCATCCTCTTATTAATGTATCTATCCCTGTAGCGAAAGTAGACTCTCTCGGAATTCGCTGCATCAGTGATGAAGCAACATTGATGCTGGCCAAAGCCATGTTTCAAGAAGAATGCGGGGATATCCCCACAAATGCGAACACAAGACAACAAATGATGCTCGGCAAGCTGAAAACTGGAGACATTTGTATGGAAATTCAAGTTATCCGCGATCTGAGTAAGTTGATGACTCGTAAAACTTTAGGGTGGTCGGACAAAAACATGCTGAACAATGCCCGAAAGCTTGTGATCAGTGAGCTCATCTATGCTCGGAATGTTTCACCAGAGCAAGCAACGAAGCTGCTTAACGATTCTCTAGTTGCTCTTAATTAAGATTAACCCGGTAACGCTGGCTTTCTCGCGTTCCGGGTTGTTTTTAATTAACTGACCAGCATTAGCGATCAGCAGGATATACGAGTCCGATCTGCTTGCGAACGGTGTCCATAATTTCCATCGTTATGCTGGAATGCTGGTGTGAATTGTTAGCCGATTGAAGCTCACCGCTCTGAATGAGCCCGATAAACTCTGCCGCTTCATACTTCATGGCCGGAGCTTCGCTCCGTTCAGATATTTGCAAGGAATCACCGTTTCGATATCGCAAGGTTACCGCTCCGGGTGCGTTAATATGATCAATGATCATACTGCCCTCTTCACCTTGGATCTCTGAAGGCAGATAGGAATTGGTGATCTTGGAATAACTGATCACACCCTCCATATCTTTATATTGAAGCACGATGCTGCCCTCACCATCGACTCCCGATTCCAGCATGACACTTGTCGCTTTGACATTCTCCGGCTGGCCGAACAATACCACCATCGGATAGATGCAGTAGATTCCAATATCCATGAGTGAGCCATTTGAGAACTCAGGCTTGAATGCATTCTGAATGTCCCCTTGCTTGTAAGCATCATAACGGGATGAATACTGACAGTAGTTCACCATATATTTACGCACTTGTCCAAGCTTAAAGAGATGTTCCTGCATCGCCTTAAACCCCGGCATAAGCGTTGATTTCATCGCTTCCATAAGCACAACCTTATTGGCTTCTGCCGCAGCAACCATATCTGCAAGCTCTTTACTGTTGGATGCCATCGGCTTCTCGCACAGAATATGCTTGCCGTGCTGCATCAAGAGAACAGCCTGCTTACTGTGATACGAGTTCGGACTTGCTATGTAGACCGCATCCAGCACGTCGCTTTGGGCCATTTCCTCAAGATCAGTAAATACGTGCTCCGCGCCATGCTGTTCAGCAAATTCCCGACCTCTCTCCTCTGTACGCGAATAGACGGCTGTCAGCTTAAAATCAGGAAGAGTCGATGCCGCTTCAATAAATTGAACCGTAATCTTATTCGTTCCGATAATTCCAAAACGCACCATGTTACCTCACATCCTCTCTTTATCCGGCCCATTATAACATATTTTCGCACAAGCTCAGAATTCAACACTCGGCACTTACAGCTGTCTATTAAAATCTATATATCCAAAAAAATAGATAATAATAACAAAGGAGCTCCTTTCTTTATAAATTGTTTGTCAGCTCTTCACAAAACTGCTTAATGACGCCTTCATTACGTCTGTAATACGTCCACTGTCCCACTCGTTCCGATATGAGCAGCCCGGCCTTCTGCATTGCAAGGAGATAGCTTGAGATCACCGATTGAGCAAGTCCAGCCTTGACTTGAATATCTCCAACACATACACCCTTTGATACATCACCACCCGGCGGACGATGATACTTCTCACCGAAATGCTCTTCCGGATTCTTGAGCCATTCAAGAATATCCCGACGCGTCTCATTCGACAACACTTTATGAATCGTTATAGGTTCCATGAATATAATTATATCTGCTCTCCTTCATTTGTAAACAAAAGGACCTGCTGTCTTAAAAAAGCCCCTTTCGCTCAAAAGGGGGTTCATCTCAGGGATGTACACCTGCTCCTGACGAAAGGGGCTATTCATTATTATTGTACACAGAGCATCACTGCTGCGTAGGCACTCATGACAAACACAAGTCCTGCAATCAGGGAGCTGCCAGGTCTTGACTGATTCCGTCGGAACGAATACACGATAGTTCCAAGGCTGAGCAGCGCAATGATCGCGGGCATCAAGGCCCAGGCAGTTAGGCTGATGGATAGCGGAAGACTCGCCTCCGGATGCAGCATTGTAAACACATCGGAAGGCTCACTGTATTTAAGCGTCTCCGCCACTTCATGCGGAGGTGTCTGCAGCTTCATAAATGCCGTGAAGCCGAAGACGAGAATCACGATAATGGCTTCTGCCCGAAGCCAAGGAATCGGATTAAAGCTAGGATTGGACTTTAATTTGTGCTTATAAATAAATCCGTTGCCAAAACCAAACACGATCAGCGGAATGAACAGCAGATGCTTCATTAGCAGTGCTTGGCCATAGGATAGCATCCAGGAATTCACATACTCCGGTGTCGTGTAAGACATGGTCATAAGACCGGAGACCAGAATCATGAGCACACCGGCAATCGCTACTGGTGTGTACCATTTCAGAAATGCGGGCCAGTTCCTCGCCTCTTGTGTAAACCAGGCAATCACAAGCAGAATGCCATTCCATACCGCTACACCAAGCATATGTAGAAACTGTATTGCCGCTCCTGCAAGCCCGGCGATTGCTCCGAGATGGCTGGACCACCCGAAGATCGCAATGATACAAACGGTAATCAATACCGATGGATACAGTACCTTCTTCTCTTGCAGCGAATTTTTGAACAGCAGGAATTGGAGCAGAAGCAGGATACATAATCCAACGACAATTAAATAGGCCCTGCCTTCTTTGAAAGTAAATAATACACTCGAAATCGCTTGACCATAACCGATGCTCGGCCCAAATCTTATGATAATCTGCAGGAGAGGAGCAGACGCAAGCAGAATAATGCCGACGATGCTCAAATTAACGGTCCAGCGCGGAATCTCTACCAGCGGCTTAGAGCCTGCCGGTGCAAGCTGCACCAGTAGGCTCCCCATTAGATATGCATAGCAGATATATAATAGTCCATCGCTTAGGAAAGACATGTTTATTTTTTACCTCTCTTACGCATCGCTACATAAACACCCGCAATAACAATGGCCGCCACAATACCAATCCAGAGAGCAGTATTGTTAAAGCCGGATGCTGTCTCAGGCTGTGCAGTCTCTGCCGTATTCTCAGCTGCTTCTCCTGCTGGAGCTTCTGTACTTGAATCCGCGGCAGGCTCCTCTGTTCCTTGATCCTCATTAGAGACAGGCGTATCCCCGTTCTTCTCCTCTGCAGGCGGTGTGTCTGCTTCCGGCGCTGTCTCAGGTGCATTTACGGTAAACGCAACACTACCTGTGACTTCATGGCCATCTTCCCCGATAATTGTCCAGTTTGCTGTATAATTGCCATTCGCAAACGGAGCGCTTGTAGTTCCCGTAAGCACATTTCCTTCAACTTCCGTTGAAGCCAGCTCTACCTTGTCACCATTTTCACTTACGACTTCTACCGTACTCAGCTGCTCAATCGGTCCTTCAAAGGTCAGCTGAACCTCTGTCAGCTCTGTAGTGACTTCTTCCCCATCAGCAGGCAGCGAGCTCTCGAGATGCGTATGTGCAAACGCCGCTCCGGGCATCAGCAGTAGAAATAGGACTAGCATTAAAACAACTTTTTTCATTATTTTCGTTCCTTTCTGTGCTCTTAAATTTAGATGGATTAAACCTTATGTACATCAGCATAACTTAAATGCCTTGCCATGTTGAATAGCCCACTCGGGCCATTCTGGACGACAATGCGGGAGCAATCATCTTAAAAATTGAACAAAAAGCAACAGTTTCCTCCCACTGCTATATATATTAGACAAGTTTATCCCATTCCCATCCTTTGCTCGCCAAAAAACCTTAACCAAATGAAATATTCATTCGGTTAAGGTTCAATGATATATAATAGTAGAAAAAATAATTACCAGGCTGCAATGGTCCCATCGGTACGGTAATCCGTACCGCCTACAAGCACTCCGTTCTCATTGTCCCGTACAATAATTTGTCCGCGGCCAAAGCCGCCAGTACTATTCGCCCGCCTTATGTCATGACCTTTTCTGGCCAGGCTGAGTGCAATATGATCCGGGAAGTTCGGTTCGACCTCCACCGTCTTACCTTCAACCCACTGCCAGCGAGGTGCATCCAGTGCAGACTGCGGGTTCAGATGAAAGTCAATCATGTTCATTACAACCTGCATATGACCCTGCGGCTGCATGAATCCACCCATGACTCCAAACGGTCCGACCGGCTTGCCATCCTTGGTCAGGAAGCCTGGTATAATGGTATGGTAGGATTTCTTGCCGCCTTCGAGACGGTTAGCATGCGTCTCATCCAGTGAGAAGGAATGTCCGCGGTTTTGCAGCCCGATTCCTGTACCTGGGATCACGACGCCAGAACCAAAGCCCATGTAATTGCTTTGAATAAACGAGATCATATTCCCTTCACCGTCGGCAGCTGCCAGATATACTGTGCCGCTTCTGGCCGGATTCCCCGGTTCCGGCTGAATCGCCTCTTCGCCAATCAGCGCTCTTCTTTCTTCCGCGTACGCATCAGACAGAAGCTCTTCCACCGTCACCTTCATTTTGTCAGGCTGGGTAATGTAGTTCAGTCCATCCGTAAAGGCCAGCTTCATTGCCTCCATCTGTAGATGATGGGTATCCACTGTATCACGTGCAGCAAACTCATCCTTCTTCAGCATGTTCAGCGCAAGCAAAGCGACTAGCCCTTGACCGTTCGGTGGAATCTCCCATACGTCATAGCCTTTATAGTTCACAGAGATCGGGTCTACCCATTCCGGATAATAAGCGGCCAGATCCTCTTTACGAAGGAAGCCGCCGTGCTCACGGGAGAAGGCATCGATCTGATCAGCAATTTCTCCCCGATAGAAGGACTCTGCTCCTGTCTCCGCAATAGCACGAAGGGTCTTCGCATGGCCCGGTGACTTCCAGATCTCTCCGATCTTCGGAGCTCTTCCTTCCGGTGCAAAGGTTTCAAACCATCCGGCAAATTCAGGACCTGTCAGCTTCTCCTTGAACTTGTTATAAGCCAGATTCCAGTAATACCCAAGCGTTGGTGTCAGTGGAAATCCATTCTCCGCATAGTCGATAGCAGGCTGGAGCACTTCCGCAAGCGGAAGCTTGCCGAAGCGGTCAGATAACGCCTTCCATGCCGATGGTGCACCGGGGACAGTAACAGGAAGCCAGCCGTAAGTTGGCATCTTGTCATGTCCTTGTCCCTTTACTGCCTCAATCGAAATACCAGCCGGTGAAGGTCCGCTTGCATTCAAACCGTGCAGCTCGCCTTTCGTCCAGACGATGGCAAATGCATCTCCGCCGATTCCATTTGATGTCGGTTCGACAACGGTAAGACAGGCTGCTGTTGCAATCGCTGCATCAATCGCATTGCCTCCGCGCTTCAGAATGTCGAGCCCCGCCTGTGCAGCGAGCGGCTGTGAGGTAGCTACCATTCCGTTCTTTGCGTAGGTCGCATTGCGCTGGGATGTATATGGGTAGGATAATGGGTCGAACGTCTTCATGGATGATTTCCCCCTTGATAGATTGAACTAGTGCACAGCACCTTGAGGCTCCTTGGCCCGCAGGCTCTCGAGTATTTGCTCTGCATAATGACAGGACACCTGATGCCCGTCGCCAATATCTCTTAGCTGCGGAGCTGTCGTCTTGCATTCTTCTGTAGCAAAACGGCAGCGCGGATGGAACGTACAGCCGGACGGCGGATTTGCCGGACTCGGCAAGTCGCCTGTCAGCAGGATACGTTCTCTCTTCTGCCTTGGATTCGCCTGCGGTACCGCAGACAAGAGTGCCTGAGTATACGGATGGCTCGGACTCGCAAACAAGCTCCGCTTATCCGCAATCTCTACAATCCGGCCAAGATACATCACGGCAACCCGGTCGCACAAATGCTTGACGACAGACAGATCATGAGAGATAAACATCAATGTAAGGTCAAAATCCTGTTTCAAATTCTTGAGCAGGTTCAATACCTGGGATTGAATCGAAACGTCCAAAGCCGATACAGGCTCATCGGCAATGATCAGCTTCGGATTCAGCACAAGTGCACGTGCAATCCCGATCCGCTGGCGCTGTCCGCCGGAGAAGTCATGCGGATGGCGATCCAGATGCTCCTTTTTCAAGCCGACGATTTCAATGATCTTCTCCACCATCTCGTTTCGTTCCTTCGCTGTACCGATCTTGTGAACCGCCAGGGATTCAAGCAAAATCTTACGGATCGTCTTCCGTGGATTGAGCGAGGCGAACGGGTCCTGGAATACCATCTGGATATCGCGTCTTGTCTTGCGCATTTCCTCTTTGCCCAGCTTCGCAAGATCCTTGCCGCCGAAGATCACTTCCCCTTCTGTCGGCTCGTTCAATCTCATAATCGTTCTGCCAGTCGTTGATTTGCCGCACCCGGATTCGCCAACAATGCCAAGGGTTTCACCAGGATAGACTTCAAGATCAATGCCATCAACGGCGCGGACATGTCCGACGACTTTATTGAAGGCCCCGGCATGAATCGGAAAATGCTGCTTGAGACCTTTTACACGTAGTATTGGTTCCATCTTACTCATCCCCTTCCGCATACAGCCAGCAGCGGCACTTCTGTCCGTCCAGCTTGAACAGTGAAGGCTCCTGCTCCTGACAGATCGGCATCACCTTGCTGCATCTTGGAGCAAACCGGCAGCCCTTCGGCATCTCATGTGCGAGCGGAACCGAACCCGGAATGGTCTCCAGGAACTCTACTTCTTCTGACAGCTCAGGAATCGAGTTCATCAGACCGACCGTATACGGATGCTTCGGATTCTCGAACAGCTCGAATTTCTCGGCTTCTTCGACGACCTGGCCCGCATACATTACGATGACCCGATCACACATCTCTGCCACGACACCAAGATCATGTGTAATCAGCATGATGGATGTATTCGTCTCTTCCTTCACTTTCTGCATAAGCTCCAGAATCTGTGCCTGAATCGTTACATCCAGCGCCGTCGTAGGTTCATCGGCAATAATCAGCTTCGGCTCACAAGACATGGCCATGGCAATCATCACCCGCTGCCGCATACCGCCGGAGAGCTGGTGCGGATATTCTCCGTAAATTTCCCCCGCACGCGGCATACCGACCGCCTTCAGCATTTCGATGGCCCGCTCCTTCGCTTCCTTCTTCGATACCTTCCGGTGCAGCAGGACGGCTTCCTCGATCTGATGACCGACGGTTTGAAGGGGATTCAGCGATGTCATCGGCTCCTGAAAAATCATCGCGATATCATTGCCCCGGATCTTCTGCATTTGCTTCTCCGAAATATCCAGCAGGTTGTTTCCTTTGAATAAGATTTGCCCCTCCGAGGCTCCATTTCCTGCCAGAAGCCGCATGATGGACAAGCTGGTCACGCTCTTGCCGCAGCCGGATTCGCCCACGACGCCCAGTGTTTCTCCTTCTTTTATGGAGAAGTCCACGCCATCAACGACCGCGACTTGTCCATAATCAGTCTTAAACCGCGTTCTTAGCTGTTGTACATCTAATATAGTTGTCATGGTTGACGGACCCCCCTTTCTATTTCCTTGCGCGCGGATTCAGGAACTGCTGCAATCCATCGCCAAGCAAGTTAAATCCAAGTACAACGACGAAGATCGCCAGACCCGGATACAATGTTGCATAAGGTGCTACACTCATCAGACTTTGTGCCTGATTCAGCATACTTCCCCAAGATGGCGTCGGCGGCTGCACACCCAGTCCCAGATAAGACAGAGAAGCTTCAGCCAGAATTCCACTCGCCATCGTCAAGGTCGCCTGAATAATGATGGGTCCCAGTGCATTGGGCAAAATATGTCCAAAAATAATGCGTCCGTCCTTCGCCCCTACCGATTTGGCTGCATGCACATACTCCATGTTGCGGAGACTGAGCACCTGTCCTCTTGTAATCCGTACAAAGGTAGGTGCAAAGCCGATACCGATCGCAAGCATCGCATTACCGAAGCCGGCTCCAAGAACAGCCGAGAGTGCAAGGGCCAGAATGAGGAACGGAAAAGCTTGAAACGAATCGACAATCCGCATGACGACCCACTCGTCCCAGAACCCCCGGTAATAACCGGTGAGCAGTCCAATCGGTACCCCGATGCAGACGGCAATGGCTACAGACATCAAGGCTGCTTTAATAGAAATCTGTGCTCCGTATACGACACGGGAGAAGATATCCCGGCCCAGATCATCCGTACCGAACAGATGCTCACTGCTTGGCTCCTGAAGAATTTTGTTATAATCCTGCAAATTGGGATCATAAGGAGCAATGGAGCTCGCAAATACAGCTGTTACGATAAGAATAAGGATAATGAGTGTACCTAGGACACCAAGTCCGGATTTAAAGAACTTTTTGAACTTTTTCATCCGTCTATGCCCCCTTACCTGATTTGATACGAGGATCAATGACCGCATAGAGCAGATCCACGATGATGTTGATCACGACCACGAGAAGCGCCGATACGAGAATCGCGCCCTGTACCGTTACATAGTCACGTTTAAACACAGATTCTACAATCAGACGGCCGAAGCCCGGGATCGAGAAGATGGACTCGGTGATGACAAGACCGCCGATGAGTCCAGCTATAAGAATACCGGAGCTTGTCACGACAGGAATCAAGGCATTTCGCAGCACGTGCTTGAATATGGTTGCCCATTCATTGAGACCTTTGGCCTTGGCTGTACGGACAAAATCCATATTAACAACCTCAACGAGCGAGGAACGAAGCATCCGCATCAGTTCAGCCGATTCTCTAAGTCCGGTTGCAATACAAGGAAGAATAAGTGCTAATAGATTGGCCTTCCAATCGACTGAAAAAGGAACGTATCCCGATGAAGGAAGCCAGTTATTTTCAACGGTAAAATAAATAATGAGCATCATGGCGAGCCAGAAACTCGGAATACTCATGCCGCCAAGCGCTCCAAAGGAACTGAGATAGTCGATCCACGTGTTACGTTTAACTGCGGCAAGAATCCCTGCGGGTACTGCGATCAGCAATGCAACGATAAAGCTTCCGATCGTCAGCTGTATCGTGGCAGGCAGCCGCTGTGCGATGAGTTCACTTACCGGTACATGATCTGTAATCGATGTCCCCAAATCTCCTTGAAGCACATTGCCAAGCCAGGTAAAGTACTGCTGTACAATGGGCTTGTCTAGGCCAAGCTCCGCCCTTAAACTGGCTAGCGCCTCCGGTGTAGCCTCTTGACCCAGAATGACCCGGGCAGGATCACCCGGTATGAGATGGATCAAGGAGAAGGTCATGATCGACACCAAGAACAGAATGGGGATCGCGAGTAAAATACGCTTTAATACAAACATCATGAGCTCTCTCTCCCATTTTGGTTTATTTCAGAATTGTGCATGATTGACTGTGCTAAATCTTCATTATGAATGACACAAGAAAGCGAAATTTGAATTCCGCTTTCTTGTTGTGTTAGAGTGTTATTTTGCAGGCTGAGAAAGGGATTATAGGCTTTAGAGGTGAGATGCTAAACATCCTAGATTCCTTTTCTTCAGCTGTTATTGAATATCGAGGTTCGCTGTACGGATGATGCCGTCAGGAATGTAGGTAAAGCCCTGTACTTTGTTCGATACACCGAATTTATCGTAGTTATGATAGATGTAGACATAGCTTCCGTTCTCATGAACGATATCCATCGCCTGCTGGTACAGCTCTGCACGCTTCGCTGTGTCCTGCTCCGCACGTGCGGCAATCAATACTTCATCAAGCTCAGGCTCGGAAATACGCCCTTGGTTGTTCGGCATGCCCGTTACGAGGAAGTCATACACGTTCTGATCCGGATCGATCCGGCCAGACCAGCCTAGTTGCATCGCTTCGAAGTTCCCGCTGTCGCCGTTCTCCAGCATCGTACCGTACTCGACTTTCTCAAGCTCAACGTTGATCTTGTGTGACTTCAGCATGTTCTGGATGACGGCACCAAACTGCTCATTCTCTGTCGTTGTAGAAATTTGCATTTTGAAGCTGAATCCGTCTGGCTTGCCGCCCTTTTCAAGGAGTTCTTGAACTTTGGCTGCATCGACTGCCGGAGACTTGTCCTGCTCTTCGTTGTAAGCAAGGCTGCCTGGTGCAAATGGTGTATGTGCCGGTGCACCGTATCCGTCGAACAATACTTTGACGATCGCTTCACGATCAAGAGCCAGATCAACAGCTTGACGCAGGTATTTGTTCTGCAGATCGCCTACCGTGTTATTCAAATGAATCCCCTGGAAGCCCATGTTTGCTTGGGCAACGACCGTCAAGTTCGGGTCACTTTCCACGGTTGGAATTTCTTTTACCGGAATCTCATCAATAATATCGACAACGCCGGAGCGAAGGTTCTGTACCGCCGCACTCGTGTTCGTGAACACTTTGTAGTTCACTTCGTCGATCTTCACTTCATTCTTCCAATAGTTCTCGTTCTTCTTCAAAGTCACGTGGTCACCGCTGACCTGCTCAACGAAGGCATATGGACCTGTTCCTACCGGATTCTTCACATAATTATCGCCATGCTTCTCAACCGCTGCCGGAGATACCATCATACCGGAACGATCGGATAGAACGGACAGGAATGGAGCAAATGGCTCCTTAAGTGTAATCACGACCGTTAACTCATCCGTTGCTTCCACTGTGTCAATCGGATTCAGCTCACTAACTCGCTTCGAGCCTTCCTGCTTATAGCGCTCAAGGTTGAATTTAACCGCCTCTGCATTAAACTCGC
This sequence comes from Paenibacillus urinalis, assembly GCF_028747985.1. Classification (NCBI taxonomy): domain Bacteria; kingdom Bacillati; phylum Bacillota; class Bacilli; order Caryophanales; family Paenibacillaceae; genus Paenibacillus; species Paenibacillus urinalis. The sequence goes on along the minus strand of NZ_CP118108.1, from coordinate 597,410 downwards.
TTCCATCCTGGAAAGTGATACCGTCATGAAGCGTTAAAGTATACGTAAGACCATCTTCTGAAACGGTATATTCCGATACGAGCATCGGTACCACTTCGCCGTCCGCATTTACATCAAACAGCTTGTCATAAATACTGTTCTGTACTTGACGATCATAGAGGGAAGAGGATGACATCGGATCAAGACTTGGTGGGTCCGCCTTCAGACCAATGTTCAGCACCTTTTGTCCTGTCGTAGAGCTTGCGGCACCACCTGCATCTGTTGCTGTCTCTCCGCCGCCACCGCCGCATGCGGTTAACACAAGCAAGCTGCTCAGCACTGCGGATGACAAGAGTTTGTTCATTTTTTTCGTAAACATCTTCATGACCTCACTTTTCTATAGAATAAATTTATAACCAATCCCCTAATTAGGGACAGATCGGAATGAATAATGTGCATAATTATGCATCGAGGATAAAAAGATGAAGCTCTAGCGGACAAACTTCAACTTTGATTTGAGAACCTTGAGCTCCATGATGACATTGGTACGAGTAATGCCTTTGACTTTATTCAGCTTTTTCATTAAAAATTCGGAGAATTCATCGGTGTCCTTCGTAAACACTTGAAGCATCAGCTGATATTCACCGGTTATCAGAAGCATCAGCCTGACTTCAGGCATATCGTGAAGTGCTTCGGTGACTTCCTCCATCATTTGATCCTCTACAGCGATAAAGATCAGCGTTTCGGTTCGAATACCGGCTTTTACCGGATTGACGATCCCTACTAAGCTCAGGACACCTTCATCCTGCATCTGCTGGACCCGATGCCGAACCGTCTTCTCTGTAACGTTTAACTCTTTGGCGATTTGGGTAAAGGGTATACGGGCATTCTCTTGCAAAAATCCAACAATACCGCGATCCAGATCATCAAGACCGGAGTACATTACCCGCTGATGTTCTTCTTCAGTCACATTAGGTTCTCCTTTTTCGACTCATTTTCTCATTTCATTTCCTAATTACATAACAATAATCATTTCTTTGAGTCTATTTACGATACTTTTTCCGTGAAATGGTACGAATTTAGTTTTTCTGATAGTAAAGCAGGATGGATTTAAAATCAAGCTTTTTTCCATCAAAAATCGACATTTTTTTCATAGATGAAATTTATTAAATTGATTAATATAATTTATAACTTTTGTTTACTGCTAAATACACCACTTTTACTCTCTCAATCTCGTTTTATTAGTTTATTAAGTTAAAGTGTTATCGCATTGCACCTTTCACATAACAATGTGATGTAGATGTTAATTCTTTCTTATATTTGGAAAGCTGTACACGAAAAAAACAGGCATCATGATGATCATGACACCTGCGTCTTAATGAAGAGTATAATTGAATCCATTAACCTTCTAACTTCAGCTCAATCTGAATGACTTCGGAACGGCTGGCAATTCGAATGGGCGGTCCCCAAGAACCGAAGCCGGACGACACAATCACATGCATCTTATCCTTCAGCATATAACCCCAGTCCAGCTCGAACAATCGCTTCGTAATCCAGTGGTTGGGCGCAAATTGTCCTCGGTGGGTGTGTCCGCACAGCAGTAGATCAGCTCCCGCTTCAGCAGCCTTCTCGAAGGCATACGGCTGATGATCCAGCAGTATAATCGGCTGTTCATGATCCAGCGGCGCAAGCAGCTCGGCTACAGGAAGACGTCTCTTCGGATCTGTCTTCTCTGCAGTAAGATCCTTCCTCCCGGCAATCTGGAGGGCCCCTCCCGCTGTCGTCACCGTCTCATCCTGCAGCACCTGAATGCCGAGCAGCCCCATTTCCTCTACATACTGATCAATGTGTCCGCCATAATACTCATGATTGCCGAGAACAGCATACACTCCATGCTGCGCCTTCAGCTTCTTCATCCCTTCTGACATCTTGTTCCTGAGAAAAGGCTCAATTGAATCGTCGAGCACATCTCCGGCAAGCAGGATAAGATCCGGCTTCATTTCATTCATAATGGATACGAGTCTGCCGAGATGACGGTTTCCGACGATGTTGCCCAAATGGATATCCGAAGCGACAGCAATGCGGTATGTCTCAGACTGCCCTTCCGGACTCTTTTTGCGGACCGAAATCTCATGCTGCCTGACAATAGGACTCCAAGCGTTATAGGACCCTGCCACAAGGAACAGAACGAGCAGTCCTGCAACTAACCAGCCGATAACGGGGATATATACTGCCGATTCTACGCCTGCCATATGGCTGATCCAGCCGGCAAGGTCCGCGATCGGAAGCACGATGATGAAGAATTCCAGCAGCGCGAAATAAAATGAACCCAGCACTTTGATGAACCGCCCTGCATGTCCAAGCCATTTGATGCGCCCGATCCCGTAGCCAAGTGCAATAATCGTAATGACCAGACCCAGCCATATTAGTGAAACTTCCTCAAAATACTGCGTAAGGAACAGATAAATATTCCAGCCGATATACGTATTGATGCCTGCAAATACAACAATGAACAGCAAACTATTGATAACCATCCGTCCTGTAATCCTCATCCTGATCTCAAGGCCCCTTTATCCCATAATTCGATGTATAGCAATCTATTTTGATTGTATTATACCGATGGAAGCAAAGCCATTCCACTAAATAAACCGAGCAGCACGATGATCCATGGCGGCAGCTTCCACCAGACCAGCATAACAAACAGGACGAGCGCAAGCACGAAATCATAAGGACCACGGACAGCTGAGGTGAATACCGGATCATAAAAGGCGGCAAGCAATAGTCCGACAACGGCGGCATTCACGCCTTTTAGCGCACCTTGTATTCCACTTTTTCCTCTAAGCTGCTGCCAAAAAGGAATCGCTCCCATGATCAGCAGGGCACCCGGAAGAAATATGGCTAAGGTGAACACCACAGCTCCGATCGCTCCTTCAATGACCGTTCCCAGATAGGATGCAAACGTGAACAGCGGACCCGGAACTGCCTGAGTTAGGCCATACCCTGCTAAGAAGGAATCAGCATCAATCAGTCCTTGCGGAACCAGCTCCCTCTCCAGCATCGGAAGGACGACATGCCCTCCGCCGAATACAAGAGCTCCTGCCCGGTAGAAGCTGTCGAAATAAGCGATCCAGGATGAGCCCGTCATTTCACTGAGCAGTGGCAATCCAATGAGGAGTAGAAAGAATAGTACAAGACAGGAGATACCGAAGCCTTTTCCAATCGGAGCGTTCTCCACTGATGAGATGCTCTTCTCCTGTGCCCCCCGATACAAGTAGATGCCTGCCAGTCCTGCAGCAATAATGAGCAGAACCTGTGTGATAGCGGAAGGCCATATTACCACCAGGACACAGGCAAGCACGGCAATAGTCATTCTACTCCGATCGGGTGCAAGGCTTTTCCCCATATTCCATACGGCATGTGCCACAATCGCGACAGCAACAATCTTGAGTCCATGCATCCAGCCGATCTCGACGATGCCAGCCTGCTGCAATAAGGAAGCCGCAATAAACAAGGCGATGACAGAAGGCAGCGTAAAACCGAGCCAGGCGATGATTCCTCCAAGTAAGCCCGCCCTCATCATACCTACACCCATTCCGACCTGACTGCTTGCCGGACCCGGCAGGAAGTGACTTAACGCAACCAGATCTGCATAAGTACGTTCATCAATCCATTTTCGTCTCGTTACATATTCATTGTGGAAGTAACCGAGATGAGCAACCGGCCCTCCAAATGAGGTAAGTCCAAGCTTCAGTGCTGTTGTAAAGACCTCCCACAGCACAGCCCCTTTGTTTCGTATCGTGATCTCCTCCTTGATCATTGAATCTATGTTTAGAAGTGTTTAGCTTCGGCAATCTATGATTGAAACGCTAAGCAAACCGTAGAAATTATAGCAGTGAAGTGTTAGGACAGTGTTAAATTGCCGTTGTTGACAATAGCTAATACTTGTAACTATAATGATTACATGTTATTGTAACTAATGTAGTTACAGGACATAGTGTTACTCATTACTATTCATCAGAACGGAACCATTATAGGAGGAGAATGATATATGAACATTGGAGTTATTGGAGCAAGCGGCAAGGCAGGAAGACTCATTGCAAAGGAAGCAGCAAGCCGTGGTCACAACATCACCGCCATTGTCCGTGATGCAAGTAAAGTCTCTGAATTTCCAGTCATTGAGAAAGATGTGTTTCATATTACTGCAGAAGATGTGCAGGGCCTGGACGTTATCGTTAACGCATTTGGGGCAGCTCTTGGGCAAGAGCATCTATATGTTGAAGCAGGTCAGGCTCTTATTCGCCTGCTAAGCAATACTGACATTCGTCTTATAGTCGTTGGCGGCGCAGGAAGCCTGTATGTAGATGATCAGAGAACGACACAGCTGGTCGATACACCCGAATTCCCAGCAGAGATTAAGCCGACCGCAAGTAACGCAGCGAAGAATCTTGAAGATCTGAAGGCATCTGAAGGACTCAATTGGACCTATATGAGCCCTGCTGCATTCTTTGATCCGGAAGGTAAACGTACCGGTTCCTATCAGTTAGGACAAGACAACCTGATCCTAAACAGCCAGGGTAACAGCTATATCAGTTATGAGGATTATGCAGTAGCACTCGTGGATGAGATTGAAGCGGCACAGCATAAGCACAAGCGTTTTACAGTCGTAGCTGAACAAAGCTAATGGCTCCTATATAATGAAGAATGGAGACGCCTGTCCTAAGGCTTCTCCTTTTTTCGTATATGTAACTGACTCCATTCTAACCTTTGAATAATAAGCTATGAAATGACTTGTATGGCTTGCGGTTATAATATACTCATGTATACTTCCTATATAAGATCGTACAAAGGAGTTATCCGTTTATGATTACCAGCCGATTTTCTGTAGGCATTCATATATTGACACTGCTGCACTACAATAAGGAAGGTGTAAATACATCCGATTTTATTGCCGCAAGCGTAGGAACGAATCCCGTCGTGATCCGCAGAATTATGGGGATGCTGAATAAAGCCGGACTTGTGGAGGTAAGACCCGGGGTAGCAGGTGCCAGGCTTAAAAAAGACATTTCCGATATTACGCTGCTTGATATCTATCATGCCGTTCACGCCGTTAACGAGAATGCGCTGTTCTCTCTTCATGACTCCCCTAATCCAGCGTGCGAGGTAGGGCGCAGCATTCAAGGGAGTATTGAGCCCATCTTTACTGCCGCACAAAAGGCTATGGAGGACCAGCTTGCACAGGTCAAGCTCAGTGATATCGTAAATGATGTAGCACAAAAAACAGTTCAATAAACGAAATTAAAGCGAAAGGACAACCCGAATGATAATCGGATTGTCCTTTTTTGTTATGCCTCCAGCAGCATAGGTGTATGCTGCTCAAGTGCCGTATTCACTTTAACTTCTGAAAAAATAACATGCGTCAGCGTATTGGCATATGTCGATATCGCATCGATGAACTCCTCAATCTCATCCAGCTGGCTGACGGTAAGCAGCACCATATAGCATGACTTGCCTGCAATCCGGTAACAGGATAGCACCGTCGGATAACTCTCAATAAATGGCTTGAAGCGCTTATGGTCTCCATGCTGCAGCGTCACTTCAATGAGGCAGTCCATCGTAAAGCCAAGCTTCTTGCGATTGACCTGTATGGTATAGCCCTCAATGAGTCCCTGCTCCTCCAGTCGTTTGACCCTTTCTGTTACTGAGGGTGCGGACAGATTAACCAGCCTTCCCAGCTCTCTCATAGAGAGACGCGCATCCTTCTGAAGCTCGGTCAGGATGGACATGTCCACGCGATCTATTTTCATTTGTAAATCCAACCTCTCTTAATTCGTTCCATTTATAAAGCATTACTCTACATATACCTTAATATTGATATGCCAATAATGCAATCCACCCGATAAAATAGATATCAAGAAAGGTTGTGATTCATAATGATAGACAACGTGAAAAACCACTGCAGTCAGGCTGACAGCACGCTTGGAACGGAAACCAACACAACAGCCCAAGCTCCGTCAAAGTCCGAAAAAAACTGGATGTACTACTTCCATGAAATCCTGAAGGGTATAGCTGTATTCAAGTAACAACGATTAAACAATATCGATTCGTCATTTACACTCGAAGGCTAGGAGCCCACCATCGTCCCTCCGTTTACATGCAGAACCTGGCCTGTAACATAGCTGGAGTCGTCTGAGGCCAAATAGACGTAAGTGGGTGCCAGCTCAAAGGGCTGACCGGCACGCTTCATCGGCGTATCTGCACCCAGCGTCTTGATATACTCTGCCGGATAGCTTGCTGGCTGGAGCGGGGTCCATATCGGACCCGGGGCAACCGCATTGACGCGAATGCCACAGCCGACCAGCTGCTCGGACAAGGACCGTGTGAAGGATACCATCGCTCCCTTGGTAGAGGAATAATCAAGCAGGAGCGGATTGCCTGCATAGGCCGTAACCGAGGTTGTCGAGATGATGGAGCTCCCCGGCTTCAAATACTTCAGTGCTTCCTGTGTCAGAAAAAAGCTGGGGTAAATGTTGGTCCGGAACGTATCATCCAGCTGCTGTGCCGTAATCGATGTGATACATTCCTGCGGAAATTGTACGGCCTGATTAATGACGAGAATATCCAGCCTGCCGAAGCAGTTCGCGGTTTCGTTCACGACTGCCCGGCAGTGTCCCTCATTTCTAAGATCGCCGGGAAGCAGAAGACAGCTCCCACCATAGGCCTCCACCATTCGTTTCGTATCTTCTGCATCTTGGTGTTCATCCAAATAAGGGATCGAGACGCTGGCGCCTTCCTTGGCAAAAGCAATCGCCACCGCTCTGCCGATTCCACTATCTCCTCCTGTAATGATCGCAATCTTCCCTTTGAGCTTGCCGCTTCCTACATACCCTGGATTGTCCGCAATCGGCAGCGGGTTCATCACATACTCAAATCCGGGCTGGCGGTCCTGCTGCTGAGGCGGGAATGTAATGGGAACTTCTTCGCATTTCACTTCCTTGCCGTAGTATGGATACATGGGAATCATATATTAGCCTCCTGTTCAGCCGTTTCTACTCGGAGCATTATATGTGCCCATTCGCCCATTGGAAACTTGCTTTTTTTATGTAAAAAAGTTGTATTACCCTGCACAAGCCTGTAGTATAATAACATTGTTTTACAGAAAACCCTTTATTATCTTTGTTAAAAAGGGGGTGAATAATTGATTTGAAATATCCTTTTCAAGAATTTGAGCTTTAAGCTTCACCAATTTAAAAGCGCTTACACTAATAGAATGCGAGGGATTGCATATGGAAAGTAACTTGCAGCAACGCGAGCCTGCCAAGGCAAAACGTACTCCCGAGGAATATTCTAACATTGCTAAGTCTGCTCATTTTCAACAACTGCTTCGAGACAAGAAACGCTTTATTCTTCCCTTCACGATCTTTTTCTTCTGCTTCTATTTTGCTCTGCCAATCCTCACCTCCTACACGACGATTCTGAATACACCGCTCATCGGCAGCATTACCTGGGCTTGGGTGCTGGCCTTTCTTCAATTTGTGATGACATGGGCTTTTTGCATGATCTACTACAAAAAAGCGTCCAAATTCGATCAGCTGTCCAATCGGATCATTGATGAGGAAAAGAGAGGTGACCTATGAATACAGCTGCTTTTATCATGTTTCTCGTTATCGTCGCCGCCACACTGCTCATCACGTACTGGGCTTCCAAGAAAACGACCTCCGCAAGCGACTTCTACACCGCTGGCGGAGGCCTGACCGGCTGGCAGAATGGACTCGCTATCGCCGGAGATTATATGTCGGCTGCCTCTTTTCTTGGCATAGCGGGCATGATTGCCCTGTCCGGATTTGATGGATTCTTCTACAGCATCGGCTTCCTCGTCGCTTATCTCGTCGTCCTGTTCCTGGTCGCTGAGCCGCTGCGAAACCTGGGCAAATATACGTTTGCCGACATGATCGCCGTTCGCTTCCATATGAAGAAGATCCGGGGCTTCGCCGCCTTCAATACGATTGCCATATCCATCTTCTATATGATTGCACAGCTGGTCGGAGCGGGTGCGCTGATCAAACTGCTGCTCGGAATCGAATTTACAACCTCGGTCATTATTGTCGGTATTCTGATGACGGTATACGTTATTTTTGGCGGGATGCATGCTACCAGCTGGGTACAGATTGTTAAAGCCTTTCTGCTCATGGGCGGAACCTTCGTTATCTCGATCCTGGTACTCTACAAATTCGATTTCAGCATTACCGGCATGTTCTCACATATGACTACTGCCACGCCGCATAACGAGAACTTTCTGAATCCCGGAATTAAATACAAGGATGGGCTCGACACGCTGTCGCTGACAATGGGTCTTGTACTCGGAACGGCAGGACTCCCGCATATTTTGGTACGCTTCTTCACCGTAAAGGACGCCAAAACCGCGCGCAGCTCTGTCGTATATGCAACCTGGGTCATCGGCATTTTCTATGTCATGACGATCTTCCTTGGCTTCGGTGCTGCCGCATTCGTAGGCAATAGCGCCATCATCGCGCAGGATCAGGCAGGTAACATGGCTGCACCGCTGCTGGCACAGGCGCTTGGCGGGGACATGATGTTTGCTTTCATTTCAGCTGTAGCGTTTGCCACGATTCTGGCGGTCGTTGCGGGTCTCGTGCTCACTGCGGCTACGGCGTTCTCGCATGATTTTTACAATCAAATCTTACGTAAGGGGCAGGCGACGGAGAAGGAGCAGATGAACATGGCACGTTATGCTTCCATCGGAATCTCCATTCTGTCCATCCTGCTTGCGCTTGTCGCGCGGAATCTGAATGTCGCCTTTCTCGTCTCTCTTGCGTTTGCCGTCGCAGCCAGTGCTAATCTGCCGGTCATTCTATACACGATCTATTGGAAAAGATTCAACACCAACGGCGCCATCTGGGCCATGGTCGTTGGCCTTGTCACGTCGGTGGGCCTTGTGCTAGTTAGTCCGAACGTCATTCACCCGGAGGCCGGTAAAGCAATCTTCATGGGCGAGCCCCTCTATCCTTTCTCGACCCCGGGGCTGATCTCGATTCCGCTCGGATTTCTGGCCGGCTATGTGGGAACACTGCTGTCCCGCAAGAAAACAATAGAGGAAGACGAGCAAGCAAGCTACGACGAGATTCTGGTGCGGTCCAATACTGGACTGGATAATACGGTTTAATTGATTCGTTTTACTTATCATCCGTTTTTGTTGCGATAACCTCCGGCTGTAATGTACAGCTGAAGGTTATCTTTAATTCAGGCAGATCGTTCTACCCTCATGCCCGTCCACTTCAACTAACTGTGACCTACGCTGTTTTTCTATGTAAAGCGAAACTTCCTACTAATTTCTGCGTTTTAAATGTGGCTAAGTGCGAGTTCACTTGTCCGCAAGCCTATCAATTCAGACATCCAAGAAGGAGACGTAAACAGATGAAACACAAATGGAAGCAAGCCGCTCTGATCGGTTGTGCCGTTCTTGGCATAACAGCAACTCTTAACTTATCGGGACAAGCTGCTGCAGCGGTGAATACGAGCCCGGATCTCAACACCCTCTTGAAGGACAGCGTAGCGTTGTCGATCGGGAGCCCGAACAGCCTGTCTTTTGGAGAGGCAAAATTCATTGATAAAGAAAATTCCGAAATAACCCCTTATATTAAAAATCAGCGCACATTGACGCCGCTTCGCTTCATCAGCGAGAATCTCGGAGCTACAGTAACCTGGAATCAGGCAGCTTCGACTGTAACGATCAAGGATGGCCCAAATACGATGAAAATTACGCTGGGCAGCAGCACCGTATGGGTTAACGGCAAGAAATCCTTACTTGATGCACCAGCCGAAATTAAGCAGGGCCGTGTCTTCGTGCCGCTCCGTTATATTAGCGAAACCTTGGGACTAACCGTATTTTATGAGCGTGGTCTTATTGTCATTGGTGATAAATCGGTTCTTACACCGAAGCAGGATGCTCAAACAGTTGATTATATTCAGTATGTACTTGCCCCGGATCAGAAAATGATGCTTACCGAGCATGTTACTGAGGCTGTAAGCCACCCCGACAAGCCGGTCATCTATACGATTGACGACAGCAAATCTCGAATCCGTGCATATGATCTTGTGAATCAAAAACAGGCGGCTGTCTCCCCTGCCTTTAAGGAAACACCAAGAAAGATGACCTACGCAAACGGTGAATTATACGTCATCTTCACTTACACAGAATACAATAATACGGAGACCGAAGCTGGGGTGATACGGGTGCTTGACCCCGACACGCTGAGTGTTAAGGATTCGTGGGAAATTGATATTACTCCTTACAACATCGTTGCTGACGACAGCGGAAAAGTCTATGTAAATTCTGGTTCCGACAGACAGTACGTGTTCAAGAGCTATGATCGTTATACTCACCAGGAGCTTTCCTCTATACGAAATTATTACAATAAAACCAACATCGTCATGCACCCGGATCAAACTAGAATCTACGGTGTTAATCAAGGGGTAAGTCCAAGAGACATGGAAGTATTTCATGTAAATGAAGGGATATTCACCTCAAGATATGACTCACCTTACCACGGTGATCATGACATGGGTACTGTCATTGCAGTGACTGGCGATGGACGCTATATTATTAACAGCTCAGGCGCTGTATTTACTTCGACCAAAAGCAAGAGCAGTGATATGTATTATGTTGGGACTATTCCTGCTTTTGATGCCATTGCAACCAGTCCTGACCATGAAGATCAGTTCTTTGTCGTCAAAGGTAATCTGGTCTATCAAATCGACGCGGATACGATGCTGCCCCTGAATACCTTCCGTACAGAAGGCACCGCTGTCCAATTAATGATGTCCAAGGACAAGCTTATTGCCATTACCAAGATCAAAACATCAGGCAGCAACATTACCAAATCAGCGGTAGAAATGTTGAAGCCTCTGTAACCAAGCTATAGTTGCTATATCACTTAAATGAACTTCTCAATTGTTTAAAACATCAAGAAGAGCCTTCCCTTGCGGGTTAAGGCTCTTCTTCGGTATGTCCACCACTACAAAATAAGAAGCCACAGGTACAAGCCCAGCAGCGTAATAAACAAGGTTGGAATCGTAATGATGATGCCTGTTTTAAAATAAGTCCCCCAAGAGATCTTGATTCCCTTGGCAGACAGTACATGCAGCCAGAGCAGGGTCGCAAGCGAGCCGATCGGCGTTATTTTCGGTCCAAGATCAGAACCGATCACGTTCGCATAGATCAGCGCTTCCTTCACCGCTTGAGTCGTCTCTGCGGCATCAATCGCGAGAGCGCCAATCATTACGGTCGGCAGATTATTCATAATGGATGAGAGGATGGCCGCGATGAAGCCCATCCCCATCGTTGCAGCGAACAAACCTTGATCAGCTACAGCACCGATGGCATCCGCCAAAATGTCCGTAAGCCCTGCATTCCGCAGTCCATACACCACGACATACATCCCCACCGAGAAGAACACGATGCTCCACGGTGCACCTCGGACGACCTCCTTGGTCTGAATCGCCGGACTTCTTCTCGCGAGCACGAGGAACAGAATTGCAATGATTCCTGCTACCACCGATACCGGAACACCGACAAACTCACACACAAAATATCCGATGAGCAGCAGTCCCAGTACATACCATGAAATACGGAACAGCTTCGGATCCTTGATCGCTTCAGATGGTGCCTTCAGCTCTGAGTCGTCAAACCGCTTAGGGAAGCTCTTGCGGAAGAACAGATACAATACGAGGATGCTGGCACCGAGAGAGAACAGACTCGGGACGATCATTCGACTCGCATATTCGCCAAAGCTGATGCCGAAGAAGTCGGCAGAGACGATGTTAACCAGGTTGCTCACAATGAGCGGCAGTGAAGTCGTATCCGCGATAAACCCGCTTGCAATAATATAAGGGAACACCTTCTTCTCATCAAATCGGAGCGCACGGACCATCGCCAATACAATCGGAGTCAGAATCAAGGCTGCTCCATCGTTAGCGAAGAAAGCCGATACCAGTGCGCCGAGAACACTGATATACACGAACATCCGGATTCCATTTCCTCTGGCCGCCTTGGCCATATGGAGGGCTGCCCATTCAAAGAACCCGATTTGATCCAGAATCAGGGAGATCAGAATGATGCCAATGAAGGCCAGCGTCGCATTCCAGACAATCTGGGTGACATCATAGACATCTCCGAAGCTCACGACCCCGGCCAGCAGTGCAATAACCGCCCCGCCGCATGCGGACCAGCCGATCGACAGGTTACGGGGCTGCCATATGACAAGTACTAAAGTAATTACAAAGATAATGCAGGCTAATATTGCTGTAGCCACAAATGACATCCCCCATGCTCACAAACTTTATTTTTATAATTTGCTAATCCATTTCAATATAACGAACCTCATTATATAAGTATTGGCTGATGTTCACAATCATTTTTGGAATGCCATAATCAGACGAAGAAAAGCACCCCTTATCGGAGTGCTCTTTGGATTGCTCTTTGGAGTGCTCTTCCCTAGTCTCAGGAAAAAAATCAATTACTGCACGCTCGTATATCTTGCATACGCTTCGGTCCGGATCTGAACCAATCGCTCCAGTCCCATATCATTCAGCTGCTTGAGGTATCCATCCCATTCCTCATCAATGGTGCCTTCCGTAATCCATTTGGCACGATTGGTACGGACGTATCCATCAATATCCGTGGTCAGTGTCGGCAGCTCCTGGAACTCCTCACTGCTGTACATGACATTCGGGAAGGGTGTCGTCACATAGTCAGCGCCCAGCTTATCAATGACCAGCTTCAGACCGTCTCCGACCGTTTCATCCAGAATAATGTTCTGTTCAAAGCTCGGACTGACATATTTTGGTCCAAAATCTCGCAGTGACTGCTCCCAATACCATGCATCTGCGCTCGTACCCTCTGGTGGACTCATCAGTGCATACGTATCATCGTCCTTCTTCTCAATGACAGTACCGATCGCTCCCCAGAAATTTTGAATGCTCGCTTCATTTGTATAGAACTGATCTGCCCAGCGGGCGACGACCTCAGGGTATTTGCTGGAAGTCGTGATCAGCAGCTCATTGCGTCTGAAGCTGAGTCCTACAGGGTCCCCTGCCTGATAACGCTGTCCGTCAGGTCCGGCAAGGGTTGGAATTGCCTCATATTCATCCTTCCATTTTCCGAACACCGCATCCGGTATCCACTGGTTCGTGAATCCGATGAGCGCGGCATCCGGGTTCTGATGCTTCGCTGTAGACATCGTATTATCCTGTGTGAACAATTCAGGATCAATCAAGCCTTCTGCATACAGCTGATGCGCCCATTTAATCGCTTCTTTATATTGCTCGGTTACTGGATAGAAGACCGGCTTGCCATCTTGAATCATCATGCTGCTGGCATTAATATCCGTAATACCAAACGGACTCAGCAGATCACTGCTGATATCACCCGAGCCGCTGATCGGGATTTCATCCTGCTTGCCGTTACCGTTCGGGTCCTGCTCCTTGAAGGCTTTGAGCACCTGATACAGCTCATCTGTCGTTTCTGGAACTTCGAGCCCCAGACGATCCAGCCATACCTTGTTAATAATCGGCTGATTCATGGACTTCGGTCTCGAAGGCAGTCTTGCCGGCAGGGAGTAGATTTGCCCATCCGGAAAGGTACTGATCTTCTTCAGCTCCGGGGTCTCCTCCATAGCAGCCTTCAAATTCGGCATATACTGATCAATATACTCATCCAGCGGACGGAAATAAGCCAGGTTGTTCACAATATCCGAATCCGAGAATACCGCATCACCCAGGATCACATCCGGGAGCGTGCCGCTCGCCAGCATGATCGATTTTTGCTCACCCCAGTCATTGGAGGACATGACCTGCCAGTTGATCTTGACATTGGTCTGCTGCTCCAAGTCCTTAAGCCACTGGTTTTGCGTAAATGTATCCCCCATATTGCCCCACCGTACCGTCAGCACATCCAGCGTGATCGGTTCATTAACGATAGGCAGCCCCTCTTGATTAAAGACAGCTTCATCTACTGCCTGCGGCTCCTCTGCTGTTTCATTGCTGCAGCCGATCAGCCCCAGGAGCAGTGTTGACGCCAGGACAACCGAAGTCAGCAGCTTCAATCGATAGGCTCTATTCCTATACTTCATCCCCATATTCATCGATCCCCTCTTATAAGATCCAGACCCTATATCAGCGCATTACAGACTACATGACGGCTATTGCTTCACGGCGCCAATCATCACCCCCTGATTGAAATACTTCTGTACGAATGGGTAAATACACATGATCGGCACCGTTGCGACAATAATGACCGCATAGCGCATCAGATTGGCAAGACGCAGTGCAACGGCCGCCGCCTCTCCGGTTCCCATACTGGACTGCATCTGATTGGTAATCAGGATATTGCGCAAAATGAGCTGCAGCGGATACAGATTCGGGTCCTTCAAATAGATAAGTGCATTAAAATACGAGTTCCAATGGCCCACCGCCGTCCATAAGGCAATCACAGAGATCACAGCTTTGGACAGGGGAATAACGATCTGCAGGTAGTATCTCAAATTGCCGCAGCCATCGAGCTGTGCCGCTTCCCACAAATCTTCAGGGATGCTGTGCTGAAAAAAAGTCCGGGCGACAATAATGTTATACACGGCAACCGAGAACGGAAGCACCATCACGAGAAAAGTATCATACATATGGAAGTCCCTGATCGTAAGGAAAGTAGGAATGAGCCCTCCATTAAAAAACATCGTGAAGATAAAAAAGAGCGAGATGGCTCTGCGGCCAAATAAATCCTTGCGGGATAACGCATAGGCTGCGGATATATTCACCACAAGGCTGATGACCGTACCAATGACCGTATACAGAATCGTGTTCCGATATCCAATCCATATATTCTCATGCTTTAGCAGCTCTTGATAGCCTGCCAGTGTGAACCCTTTGGGGAACAGCCACACCTGACCGTTCGCCACAGCTGCCGGATCACTGAACGAGGCGATGATAATAAAATATATCGGATACATGAGCACAATGAGCAGCATGACAGCAAACACATACATAGCAATCTCCAGCACTCTATCCGAGGAACGATTGTTAACAGGCCGGGCCGCTTGCCGGGGCGCATCCACATGGTCCACTCTTTATTCCTCCTCTCCTGTAAGCTCCTACCACAGGCTGTTTTTGCTGTATTTCTTGGATATCTCATTCACCATGATGAGCAGGATGAAATTAATGATTGTATTCGCGAGGTTAATGGCGGACGAGAAGCTGTACTGGCTGCTGAGCATCCCTATCTTATAGACATAAGTGGAGATAACCTCACTTGAGGAGATGTTCAGGTTGTTCTGCATTAGGTAGACCTTCTCGAAACCGACACCAAGCAGACTCCCCACTCTCAGAATCAGTAGTGTGACAGCTGTCGGCATGAGCATCGGCAGGTCGATGTACCATATTTTTTGCCACCGGCTTGCTCCGTCCATCGTGGCCGCTTCGTACAGACTCGGGCTCACAGCAGACAACGCCGCAATGAAGATAATGCTGTCCCAGCCGGTATGCTGCCACACATCGGACCATACATATACACTGCTGAACAACCCCGGTGATCCCATCAGATTAGGGGCCTCCGCACCAAACAAACGGTAAATGTGGCCGATCAGCCCTGTGCTTGGCGATAAGAGGATCAGTAGTAATCCCACCATAACGACGGTCGAGATGAAATGCGGCATATAGGTTACGGTCTGAAAAAAACGCTTGAACCGGTTCTCCCTCATCTGGTTGATCATCAGTGCGAGCATGATGGGAATCGGAAACGTGGCCAGACTGTACAAGCTGAGGATCAGCGTGTTCTTGATCGTCGTATCAAATTGATAGGAATTGAAAAACTTCTCGAAGTACTTGAGACCTGCCCAGGGACTGCCGCCGATGCCAAGGGCCGGACTGTAGTCTTTGAAGGCAATGACGATGCCATACATCGGAATGTAAGCAAATAGCAGCAGCAGTATTACAGCAGGCAGCAGCAGCAAATAGAGACCCCAATTCCGCTTGATCTGCTGCAGTGCAGGTGCTCTTTTCCGATGACTCTGTTTTACACTTAAATCCGCTGTTCTCACATCCGCTCCCCTTTCCTATCAGGTGCTAATCGAAGCGCTTTCAATCTTAACTTCTCTGTCCTGACTTGAGTATACTTCGCGTGAAGGGTACGTACTGGACTTGTAACCGAGAGGATTCGGACTTTTCATCCGTTCCGCTTCCCTACTATGTCCTGACAAGGCTCGTGCAGTATAGGAGATTACGGACTTCTTCATGCACAATCCAGACTTTGTGCAAAAATGACCTGACAGCCATGTTCTTTTGACAGGAGAGGAATTATAATATCAATACCATATAATAAAACGCTTACATTATAAGCGTCAGGAAAGGAAGCTTGACGATGGATAGGGTAATCAAGCATACGCAGCGCAGGTCACATCCCATCCGGCATTATGTCAAAATTACGCTTCTAATCACCATCTCCACTCTTCTGCTTGATCTCGCCATCAGCATGGCCTCGATCTCGATCGTTAAACAGCAGTCCACACGTTACCTCCAGGATACGGCCGATCTCTACCTGACAAGAATCAATCATGACTTTGATTATATCAATCATTATATGGGCTGGACGCTGGCCAACGACGACAACATTGCTGCATTAGTACCCAAGCGACAGAGCAGTGACTACGACGACTTCCTCGAAGCCAATGATAATCTGCGTAAACGCTACACAGAGCTGCAGAAGAACTACGGACCCGAGTACAATTTCTTCTATTATTCCAGCGATGAGAAGCTCCTCCGCAATTATGCGCCCATGAGCATCACTTATCCCGAGTACCAGGAGCTTGGACAGCAATTGGTCAGCTATACGAGCGATCCCAATGTCTATGACAAGTTCTATTCCAACTGGACGCCCATTCTCATCCAGGATAAGTACTATATCATCAATATCGTGCCTTATCATGAGCAATATCTGATGTGCCTTATTTCTGCAGATGATCTCATCGCGCCTCTAAGACAGATTAATTTAGGAAAGAACGGCTTCTCTACTCTGGTTGATCAGGACGGCAGAATCTTGTCCAGTCCTGCAGCAGATATGGAACAGAGTCAAGAATCCGGGTTCAGCTTTCCATTCATCTCGGGTTCACGGACGACCGTAAGCAAGGCATTCACCGATTCTACCATTAACGTGAAAATGTTCATTGAGTTCGGCGCATTCGAGAAAATGATGGTCGCCCAGCTCCTGATCCTGCTCCTGTTCGTTATTGTGGCGTCCTCTCTGATCGTTGTCGTTCTGTATTTCAAGGGCAGAGTGCTGAAGCCAATCCAGCAATTCTCCAAGAATCTCTCGAAGATGGCAGAGTCCAGCGAGCCGCTGGAATTCACCAGCAGCCCCATCATTGAGCTGTCAGAAGCAGGATTACAGTACAGAAATCTCATCGAGCAAATGAAACAGATCAAGATCGATATGTATGAACAGGAGCTGTCCAAGCAGCAGGTGCAGCTTGAATATATGAAAATGCAGATCAGACCGCACTTTTTTCTCAACTGCCTCACCAACATCTACAGTATGGCCCAAATGCAAATGCACAAGGAGATCGAATATATGGCCCTCTCCACCTCCTCGTACTTCCGGTATATTTTCCAGAATAACGATCACTTTGTACGGCTTGGAGACGAGATTGAGCATGTCACAACTTATCTTGAAATCCAAAAGCACCGGTATCGGAATGCCTTCACCTACGAAATTAAGGGGAGCGACGGCGTCCAGGAGATGTTGCTGCCTCCACTCGTGCTTCAGACCTTCATAGAGAATGCGGTGAAATATGCCGTATCGAGAGATAACAAGCTGCAGATTCAGCTGCAATTGAAACAGGAGATGGATAGCAGCGGCCGTATCCTGAAGATTGTAATTGAAGATTCAGGACCCGGATTTCCCGCAGAAATTCTGGAGCAGCTTCAGGCTGGTCAGCCGCTTGAGATGATTCAAGGACACAGAATTGGAATTATGAACACGCTGAAGCGGCTGGAGTCGCTGTACGAGGGAGAAGCCCGGGTGGATTTTTCAAATCAGATCTATGGTGGTGCCTGTATTCAGCTGTTTCTGCCACAGCCTCTGCAAGCCTAACCTGAAGGAAGGAAGGTGCACACATGAATGTATTGCTAGTGGATGATGATTATTTTGTCGTTGCTGCACTAGAGCAGAAGATCGACTGGAGCGCTCTATCCATTGATCAGGTCTACACCGCCTACAATATAGCCCAAGCCAGAGAGATCTTGTTGCAGCAGGATATTGAGATTATGGTATGCGATATCGAGATGCCGCAAGGCAGCGGGCTTGAGCTTCTAGCCTGGATTCGGGAGGAGAACTATGCAGTCCAAACGATCTTCCTAACAAACTATGCCGACTTCAATTACGCGCAGAAGGCGATCGAGCTGCAAAGCTTTGACTATTTTCTGAAGCCGATTGCCTTTGACAAGCTCACGCTGATCCTGTCCAAAGCGATCTACAAGGTGCGGGAACAACGAAGGAATGAATCGGCTATTAGGGAGGGGCAGCTCTGGCAGAAAAACCAGCGCAAGATGGTGGAGCATTTCTGGAGACAGCTCAGCACCGAGAAGAAAAATGCCCCAAGCTCAGCAGCACTGGCTGAGGCGATCAAAGAGCAGAGTCTGCCATATCAGTTGTCCGACCCGTTCCTGCCTCTGCTGATATCCATCTATGCTTACGACCAGAGCCTTGTCATAGAAGACAAGGACTTGTTCAACTATGCGCTTCATAACGTAATCACGGAGCTGTTTCATCACCCCTCCTTCACCGTAGAAGCTATGATTGAGGTCAAAGATAATCACTATTTTGTCATCCTGAGATGGTCTTCAGATGAAGAAGCCGCTCTTATCGAAACGGCGTGTGCCTCCTTTATTCAAAAAGCAAACCGTTTCCTGAAATCCGATGCCTCGTGCTGCATCGGCGTAACCGCCCCCTTGCCAGAGCTGTACCAAGGAATACAGAATCTACTTCGCATGAATGAGGACATCATCAAGCACCGCAATCAAATGCTATATCTGGAGCAGTACCCTCAGGCAGAGGGAGTAAAGGCAGCCGTTTATACAGCGCCGGATTTGACACGGCTTGAAGAATGGCTGCATAAGGATGATCCGGTGTCGTTCTTGAATGAGGCGAAGCGCTGCCTGTATGACCTGATTGCGAACGGGCAAGGTCAAATCTTGAATTCTTCCGTACTTCGCCTGTTCCGATTAGACATGATTCAGCTCGTCTATTCCTATCTAAAGAGCAGAGAAATCCAGGCCCATAAGCTGTACACCGGAAAAACCCATGATCAGTTATACGCTGCGTCTCTCTATTCGGTAGAGGATATGGAGAAGTATATCGAGTACCTGGTTACAACGGCAGCAGAATACCGCCGTTATGCAGCACAGCAGGACTCCGTCGTCGAGGAGATCAAGCAGCATATTCATAAGCACTGCGGTGATGAGCTGACAAGGAACAGTTTGGGGGAAATGGTGTATCTGAACCCTGATTATTTGGCACGCATCTTCAAGAAGGAGACCGGCATATCGCTCGGCGCTTACATTATTCAGACCCGGATCAGAAGTGCACGTCAGCTGCTGGAGAGCACATCATTATCCGTCTATTCCATCGCCGGGAAGGTCGGCTACGCTAATTATCCCTATTTCTCCAAGCTGTTCAAGCAGGATGTCGGCTGCACTCCAAGCGAATATCGCAAGCTGAGGCAGGAAGCAGCCACCAGCATGTAGCCAGCAGGATTCTCAGACTCAGTTTTCGTAGACCGCAATTTTCGTAGACCGCAAAAGCCCGCAGTTCCCTATCGGATCGCGGGCTTGAGCTCTAGATATCAATGTCATATTCCATTCTCTTCATCCACATGGTCTCATAGATTACTATAAAATAGTTCTTCTATACCAGATATCAATTGACGATGATAATCGTTATCAAATATAATAAGCGAAGATAAACCCGATAGGCAATTGTACAACTGACTATGCGGAAAGAAGGAACGTAAATAATGAGCGAACAGCTTGAATTATATGATGTGACGATCATCGGCGGGGGCCCTGCCGGTATGTATACTGCTTTTTACAGCGGAATGAGAGATTTGAAGACGAAGCTGATTGAGGCTCGGGAAGAGCTGGGCGGCCGAATTCTGATCTACCCTGAGAAGATGATCTGGGATGTGGGCGGTTTAACCCCTACTCTCGGTAAAGACCTGATTAAGCAACTGTCTCAGCAGGCGATGACCTTTGATCCGACGATTGTACTCGGACAGCATATTACCGGGCTTGAGCGTCAATCGGACGGCACGATTATTCTGACATCAGCAACAGGCGAGCAGCACTGGACCAAGACCGTTGTCATGGCCATAGGCTATGGTATTCTCGAAATGGCGAAGCTCGAAATTGAAGGTGCAGACCGTTATGAAGTAAGCAATCTGCATTATACGGTACAGGAGCTGGAAGTATTCCGCGGCAAGCGTGTGCTTATCTCCGGCGGCGGTGATTCTGCCGTGGATTGGGCGAATGCGCTGGAGCCGATCGCAGAGAGTCTGATCGTCGTTCATCGGCGGGATCAGTTCGGCGGTCATGAGCGCAATGTGGTGAAGATGAAGGAATCCTCCTGTGTGGTGCGCACGCCTTATGCTATTGATTCACTGCACAGTGCGAACGGAACGGATATTAACGAAGTGAGCATCCGCCATGTGGAATCAGGTGAACAGGAACGGATCGAAGTCGATGCCGTCATCGTTAATCATGGGATGCGCTACAATTTTGGCCCGATTCGAGAATGGGGCATTGAAATGGGAGATTGGACATGTAAGGTTGGAAGCAGCATGAACACAAGCATTCCAGGTGTATTTGCTGCAGGTGATTTTGTTGATTTTGAAGGCAAGGTGCGTCTCATCGCAGGTACATTCACTGATGCCGTAAGTGCACTAAATGGAGCGAAGCTGTACATAGAGCCTGAAGCTGATAAATACGCCTACGTCTCCTCCCATAACGCGAAGTTCAAAGAGAAAAACAAGCAGCTTGGTGTTGTGGAGCAAAACGAACACTAAGATAAGACCGGTCCTTCTTGTGAAGTATAGTGTAACCTTCGTAAGGGACATTTAATAAAAATGGGCAACTCGTTGAAGCTGCTGTCTGTACTTTACAGGCGGCAGCTTTTTCGAATTTCAAGCCTATCTGTGAAGTCATGTTAAGTGTAAGGTTTGACTTGCAAGTACTATTTACATACCATATCCTTTTATGGAAACTAATGATGATGTTTTCCTATTAAACAAAATAAACTCGTTGTGAGGGGATATGGAATGAAGAGGTGTTTTTTAGCAATATCGTCCCTTTTTATACTGGTAGTCTTTATGATGGCCTGCGGAAATAATAGTAATTCTAGTGCATCGATTCTAATATATAGCGGGCAAGAATATATAGGACAAAATGTGATTTCATCAGATCAATATCCGGATAAAGATTTATTAGGAACAATCAGTACAAAGACTGATTCTAATCAAATACCTCAAGAGGATTTTTCATCAAATGAACTTACAGTTGGTACAAAAATCTATTCTCTTGAAGATGGTATTTTGGGGGCAGAAGTTGAAGAGAACAAATTAAAGCTGTTTAACTTAAAGAAGTGATTATCCGCAATAGTGGACTTGTACCCTCTAATTATCGCCCATACCGGGTGGACATAATAGAAAAGAAACATCGATATTAAAAGTATCCTTATGTAAAGGACATTTTGAAAAAACTACGTAACTCACTGAAGCTGCTGTCTGTACTTTACAGGCGGCAGCTTTTTCAAATTCCATTGCCCTCGATCCTAGAGAAGGTACCGGTTTTTTTATCAGCAGGATATAAGGACAAGATATTGATATTTCGTGCTAAAATGCTGCAAGAGTCTCAAGCGCTTGAACCTATAGTATATAAGCATACGAGATTTCAATCGAAACGAGGAATGGTTATATGACACAATCAACAACAGCTTTCTCAAACGTTCAAGTCGGTGTAGATTATTACCCTGAGCATTGGGATGAGACCATGTGGGAGCAGGATGCCGCGCTCATGCAGACGACAGGTGTGAAGCTCATTCGGGTTGCCGAGTTTGCTTGGAGTCGCCTTGAGCCTGAAGACGGTCGATTTGATTTTGCCTGGCTGGACCGTGCAGTCGATACCTTTCACCGCTACGGCATTCAAGTCGTTATTGGTACACCCACCAATACGCCGCCCCGCTGGCTTACTAGCAAGCATCCAGATATTCTGCCTATCCAGCACAACGGAGATATAGTTCAGCCTGGTGTCCGAGGGCATCGCTGCTTCAACAGCCCCTCCCTGCTCCAGTACAGTATCCGGATCGTCAGCGAGCTTGCCAAGCACTATTCTAACCACCCGGCGGTATGCGGCTGGCAGATTGATAATGAGTACTGGCTGCTGGAATGCCACTGCCCCTCCTGTAACACGAGGTTTCGAGAATGGGCAGAGGCAAGATATGCATCGCTCAAGGAACTGAATGATGCATGGGGAACGGTTGTGTGGAGCGGGGAGTACAGTGACTGGAGCGAGATCACTACTCCGCTCGGAGGGACAGCGAATCAGAACCCCTCCTTCCTGCTGGAGTATCACCGCTTTCAGTCCGATTCAGCACTTAGGTTCCAGCGTAAACAGATGGAGGTCATCCGTCAGTATGCTCCAGGACATTTCATTACTCACAACTTCCACAGCTATCCGCAGAAGATGGATATCCATCTCATCGGAGCAGAGCTGGACTTCGCTTCCTTCGACTATTATCCGAATACATCACCGGACAAGACAGCGACCGGACCTTACAGCGGAGCGTTATCCCTCGATCTGACCCGGGGCATTAAACGCCGCAACTTCTGGATTATGGAACAGCTCAGCGGACCTCCAGGTTGCTGGTTCCCGAATTGGCGTACGCCTTATCCCGGCTTTATTCGGGCCTTCTCCTGGCAGACGATTGCACGCGGAGCCGATACTGTCGTCCATTTTCGCTGGCGCAGCGCAATTCAGGGAGCTGAGCAATTCTGGCATGGACTCATTGATCACAGCAATGTACCCGGCAGAAGATTCAAGGAGTTTGCAGATCTATGCCGGGAAGTGAACTCCGTTGCTGCACAACTGGAAGGAACAACCCTGCGAAATGATGCAGCTATTCTATACTCAAGTGACCAGCTCGTTGCCCTTGGCAACCAGAAGCCCGTTGACGGATTCGACTATTATGAGAATATCAAAGCATGGCACAGAGCGTTAACGAAGCTTGGCATTGGCGTTGATGTTATCCATACGAAGGAAGCGCTGGAGGGATACAAAATTCTCCTTGTTCCTCATCTCTATCTTCTCGATGAACATCTAGCCGGACGAATTGAGCAATTTGCAGCAAGCGGCGGTACCGTCATATTGACACATCGCTCAGGGGTTAAAGACCATTTAAGCGTTTGTCACATGCAGCCCCTTCCGGCGCTGCTGTCTAATTGTGCGGGTGTTGTTGTCAGTGAGTACGATCCTATCGGAAATGATGTCCATCACATCCGGACAAGTGATCAGAAGCAGTTCACTTCTACACAGTGGAATGATCTGCTCGAACCGGTCACCGCAGAAGCCATCGCATGGTATGCGGATGATTTTTACGAAGGGGTACCTGCTGTGACAAGGAACCGCTACGGTAATGGGACAGTCTATTATGTAGGAACCCAGCCTGACGATGCTTACATGGAACGACTGATTCAAGAAGCTGCCGAGGGAGCCGATCTACCGTACTACGAGAATCTGCCAGAAGGCGTGCAATTGTCTGTACGCCAGAACGAGACGAAGGCCTATCTCTTCGTGCTTAATCTAAGCCGGCAGGAAGCTGTCATTGATCTCGGGTATTCCTATGTCAGCTTATTAACCGCTGGCAAGCAGCCTTCCACCTTAGTCCTGCCACCGTATGGGGTTGAGATACTAAATATCTCCACACCATCCTGAAGTAAGAAAGTACAGGGATGATCACAGAGATAAGAAAGAGCATTGTTGTGCATTAAGCGCCAAGCAAAGAAGCCTGATCAATGATCAGGCTTCTTTTTATATTTTTAAACTTGGGGTAATCCTTCCCTAGATGTTCTTACTTTTGCTGTACGGGAATGAATAGAGCAATAATACCGAGGCCGGCAAATAGTGTGAAGCTAAACGGGTAGCTTGTCATTTCTATCGTGCTCCCGGCAATAAGAGAACCCAGGGACTGACCGATTCCTAATGCTAAGAAAGATAAGCTGACACCTAATGCTGGTAAGATGCTGAAGATTCTCGTCGCCCAAACAATAAATAAACCTGTAAGAAAGATATATGTGCTCCCGAACAAGCCGGCTGAAATGTAAACCGTAACCTGATTAGGAATCGTAAGCAGCAGGATTGAAGTCAGCATGACAACAAGAAGTAGTCGGTACGACCTTGCCAAGCCCAGCCTTTGTATGAAGCCCCCTGCAAATCCGCCCAATATGCCTGCTATACCTAATATAATCCAGAAAACAACACTCTCATTGGTCGTAAATCCATATTCACTGGTAATAAAGCTTCTGGAAAATGTCCAATATATAGACGAGCTAATACCGATCACAAGAGACGCTGCAATCAAATATTTCGCCTTGTTTATAGCCGACAGCCATTTTGTTTGTGAACGAGTGGATGACTTCTTATCTTGATCAGACGGAATAACTAAATAGTTCCATATCCATACGATGACAGCGATGAATGAAAAGAAGTAGTACGATAGCCGCCAGTGCTCTGTAAATAGCAATACAACAGGTCCTGTTAGAATAACACCAACACTGGTTCCACTATTGATCCACGTATTTCCTTGATCAAGCTCTTTATTGGACAGCGTATGCTGCGCCATCTGACTTAAGGCAGGTGAAGCCAATCCACTTCCCAAGCCTGCTACTAACATACTAATCACTAAATGTAAAAAAGATTGTGATGCAGCAATGCCTAATAGTCCCAAGACCGCTGTCATGCCAGCAATCAGATTCACCTTATACTGTCCTGCTCTCTCAATTAAGAATGAAGAAATTAGCAGAGCCAACGAATAGGATACATAAGCTGTTGATCCCACAATCCCACCTTCGCTCTCACTTAAGCCTAACGAATCGGATATATTGGGAAGAAATAGCCCAAAGCTTAAACGAGCCAGTGCATAGGTCACTGCAATCATTCCCAGTGCAGGAAAAACAATTCTCCACATAATGAATGTTCACCTCATCTACAAAAGAATTGTATGAATCGTTTTTCTGTGGAATAAGAGTTCATTACCCTTTTATTTCAGAAATTAACTTTTTGATAGAACACACTGTTTCCAGAATAAGCATGAAAAAAGAGAAGCCAGATCATATCGATCTGACTTCTCATCCCTTCTAACACTTCTGACTATAGCTGTTCCTTTACCCAGACGGACATTTCGCCCATATCCCGATTCGCCCAGGCATAATACGGAATGAACTTGATTTGCGCCTGCTTCAGCGGTATCGGCTCATCATATTGATACAGTGCTTGACCCCATTGATCCATATTCATCCGCAGCGCTTCTCCTGAGATGGCTACAATTCCTCCGGCAATGGCAGGATCATCGCTCACATGAAGCTCGCTGTCCTGCGGCAGGATCAGCTGCTGAAGCTGCGCCCCATTATCCGCTTCCTCAATACAGTACACGAATGGACCGCGCTGGAGTGCAACCTTACCCGCGTTTCCTTTGATCAGCGGATGACTTCTGACGCGCTTAATCGGCATCTCCATCACCAGCTCCACCCGGTCACCTGATTCCCATACACGTTCAATGACCGCATAACCATTCACTATCTTGTTTGTCACATCGTAAGCCTCGCCATTAACCGTTACCTGTACATTCGCTGCCCACTGCGGCATACGGAGTGCGATACCGAATTCTGCAGATTGATCTACTTCCACCTCGAAGCTGACTTTGCCTTCCCAAGGAATACTGGAATCCTGCTTCAGCACCATCTTGGTTCCCGCCACTTCAATCGCAGCTTCACCGCCGATGTATAGATGGGTATATACGGTCTTGTCCTGCACCGAATAAATATATTCACCGAGCGAAGCCAGCAGTCTTGCGATATTCGGCGGGCAGCAGGCACAGCCGAACCACTCCTGACGAACCGGCTTGATATGGTTGTAATTGTGGTTTGCGCCGCTACACACCTTAGGGTTTACCTCCAGCGGGTTGACATAGAAGAAGCGCTTGCCATCTCTCGACATCCCGGCAATGACGGTGTTGTAGAGTGCACGCTCCATCACTTCCGCGTAAGCACTGTCAGGCTCCAGCTGCAGCATGCGCTGCGCGCTGAACACAAGACCAATGGATGCACAGGTCTCGGAATACACCGTATCATTCGGCAGATCATAATCGACCGAGAAAGCCTCACCCTGAGCCATAGAGCCAATGCCCCCCGTGACGTACATCTGCTTGGAAACAATATTCCCCCATAGCTTGCGGCAAGCTTCAAATAGTGAAGCATCTCCCGTTTCACGCGCAACGTCTGCCATACCGGCAAGCATGTATACAACACGTACCGCATGACCTCTTGCTACATCCTGCTCTCTTACCGGCTTGTGTGCCTGATAATAGCCCTCATCGAGCTGCAATTTGTTATTACTCCAGATGGTGGTCCAGCCCCTGCGCTCTGCTTCTGCCTCGAAGAAGCTTGGCTTCTGTCCTCTCTCATCAATGAAGTACTTGCTTAGCTCAAGATACTTCTTCTCTCCTGTCACTTCATACAGCTTAACCAGTGCCAGCTCAATCTCCTGATGACCGTCGTAACCTCGAATCTGATCCGGACCATACCCGAATACACGCTCTATGTCATCCGCCATATGGCAGCATATATCGAGCAGCTTGCGCTTGCCTGTCGCCTGATAATACGCCACACCTGCTTCGATCATATGACCCGCTGTGTACAGCTCATGGCATTCCGTCAGATTCGTCCACTTCTTATCCGGTTCTTTAATGGTAAAGTAGGTGTTCAGGTAGCCGCTGGATTGCTGAGCATCTCCGATAATATCAATCATGCCGTCTGCAATCTGCTCCAGATCCGCATTCCGCTCATTGATCAAGAGATAGGCGACGGCCTCCAGCCATTTGGCCACATCGGTATCCTGAAACACATAGCCGTAAAATTCCCCTTCCTGAAGACCAGCAGCAATCTTAAAATTGCTCACCGCCCCGCTTCGCTCTGCACCTTCGACCTGGTCGTTAATTGCTTCCCATTGATAGGGCACCACCACATCCCTGACTAAATCTATGTAATAGCTCCAGAAGTCATCCTTAATGCTTACTTGCTTCATGGATACCGGTTTGATTCTATTCATCCCTGCAGTTTGTCCCATAACGTAGTTGCTCCTTTTCATCAGAAGTTGATTTCATTTACTGTTCGACTTCATTTTATGCGTTACAATAGAACAGGAATATAGCTGATACCAACCTGATTTTTATAAAATATCACACAAGCATTGGATAAGGAGCTTATGTATATGCAAGGGAATGGACATATCTATTTCGCCGCGCCTCCCCTGCCCTACTATTTGGAAAGTGGTGTGACAGAATATGCAGCCGGCGACCAGCATCCGAACCGTAACAATCTCGGGATCTTTGATCTGATTCTTGTAGAATCAGGCTGTCTCTACATCGGGGAAGAAGGAGCAAGCTGGGCACTGACATCAGGGCAAACGCTGCTTCTGCTGCCGGACAAGCATCATTATCCTGTACAGCAGTCAACCGGGCATACCCGATTCTACTGGGTACACTTTCAAGCTGTAGGAGAGTGGATGCAGATGGAACAGGAAGGGTTCCATATGAATCAAAATGCACATTATGAGCGTTTCCTGACCTCACCCTACATGCTTCATCTGCACAAGTCCTGGACCCTGCCCTACCCTGAACAAGCCTATCGACTAATGAACAAGCTGAATGCAGCAGCAACAGAGCGCCAGTCCCGTGCATTTTGGACTCAGCAGCAGACCTTCGAGGAGCTTCTCCGATTGATGGATATACGTCAGAACGACGCCTTTGCAGGTCCGGTGATCGCGCTTGCGGAGCAAGTCGAGTCCTATATCAAGAACCATTACCGTTCCGAAATCACGAGCACTACGCTGACAGCCGCCTTCAATTTTCACTACAATTACATCACTCGCTGCATGAAGCAGGTATATGGAGTAACCCCTGGAGAGTACTTGATGAAATACCGCCTGGAGCAGGCGAAGCTGCTTCTACTGCAAACCGAATGGCCGGTTGCAGAGATTGCGGTTCAGGTCGGATTCGAGAATATCCCCTACTTCTCTGCCTGCTTCAGCCGGCATATCGGTGTGTCCCCTACGAGATTCCGTAAGCAATATACGATATGAAGTATTAAAGTACATAAGGCGTGCCGTGCTGCACGTCTTTTCTGGTTCCAGAAAACAGAAGGAAAGGAGCACACAAAGTGGATATAGCAGCATTAGCCGGGAAGGCTGCAGAAGGAGATTCCGATGCTTTTGTAAAGCTCGTGAAGCAGCTGGAAGGTTCACTTTATTATATGGCGAGATCCCTGCTGGGCAAGGAAGAAGATATTGCGGATGCCATGCAGGAAACGATACTAAAAGCTTTTAAATCCATTCATACGCTGCGGGAGCCGAAGTTCTTCAAGACTTGGATCTTTCGAATTCTGATTAATGAATGTAACAATATTGGATCCAAACGTTCCCGTACGATTGCCTACGCCGAAATTCCCACCACAGCTGCCTCCATGGGAGGCTATGAAATGGTAGATTTAAGAGAATCCGTAGAGCGACTTGAGGAGCCCCAGCGTATGGTGATCATTCTTCATTATTTTGAAGATCTTCCAATTCGTCAGGTAGCTAAGGTTCTCGATGTTTCCGAAAGCGCCGTAAAGATGCGGTTGTCCAGAGCACGTGACGCTCTGCAGCATAGTTTACCCAGTATACACGAAGGGAAGATGAGATATGGCAGCATTTAAGGTGGAGAATGAATTAAAGAAGGTTGACATAAGCAGTACTGAGGTGTCTCCTCTGGTTCGAACAAGATTGGATGAGACCTATGCCTCCCTCTCCGGGCAGAAACAGCATACAGTTCGGAGAAGAACCTCCAGATTACGCAAGGCAGGCTTAACAGCAGCCGCAGCGGGCATTTTAGGAATCGGCGTATTTGCTTCCGGCTTCGTATCTCCGGTCATGGCCGCTTCGATTAAGAGCATTCCTATCATTGGGAGCCTCTTCAGTATCCTTGAGACAGACAGCGGCCTTCGTGCCGGCGGTGATCTAGGACTTGCAACCAACGTTAACAATGCCGTGTCTTATAAGGATGTGAAGCTCGAAGTCACAGAGACGCTGTATGACGGCACACGGGCGGCTTTTATTGTGAATGTGACTGCACCGAATTTGGATAACGGAACCTATGATAATGGCAATAACACTATGAAGCTCAGCAATGCTATCGAGAATGTTGCTCTATCCATTACAGGCAAGACAGAGGATGAAGCCAATTCTGTATTACAAGGAGGCATCTTCTACGGAGGTGCTGGTGAAGCTCATCCAAACACGCTGGTGTTCGAGCAAGTGCTGAATGGGGCGGAATCAAACACCCTATCTGACAGCTTTACCTCAGAGGTAATTATTAAACTTGATGGAATAGATCATGAGTTTAGGATCGATGTCCCTTTTGAGAAGAACCATACCCAAACCATCTCGCTAAACCCGAATACTGCCGTGACGAAAGAGGATCTTACCTTTGGCGTTGCAAGTGTTTCCGTATCCCCTATTACCACAAGGGTGACCACTTCCATAGCACTTAATAGTGCCAGCTCACTGACACAGAAGGATGAAGAGCGGTTACGTAAGATTGGAATTGTGGTCTATGATGATCAAGGCAGACAGCTGACCGCATTGTCCGGGGATGGAGTATATGAGGGTAACCGTCTTATTTATGACCGGCGATATGCAACTACCACAGGTGAGAGCAAGTACCTCATCATTAAACCTTTTATGATTAAGGATGACTTTGCAGAGGATGTGCAGGAAGATCAGTTCATTGCAGGACTGGAAACCAAGATTGACCTGTCGGGGAACTGATGACACGGCTCATAATGTGACGGATTTCTTCACAGCAGAGGATATAGCCAAACAGACTGCGATATGCAGTCTGTTTTCTTGTGTTTTGTGTTTTGTGTTTTGTGTTTTGTGTTTTGTGTTTTGTGTTTTGTGTTCTGAATTCTTAAGTCCAGGCCCATAGAAATCCATCGCGATCCCAAGCAATTCTTCCTTTATGCAGCTTACGGAACGCCTTCTTCACTTCCTTTTCCAAGGACGCATTCCCATTCTCATTCACAAATACAAACTCTTCTCCAAAATGCTCACGTACATATTCAATCGCCTCTGTCTGATAGAGATTCCCTTTGAACCGGATCGTCTCTACCATCCATTCGGCAACCTGCTGTGGTGTATACTCCATATAATTTGTTTTTCTCCTTGAGCTATCGCTTATTTTATCCCATACTACTTCACGACATTAATCCTACATATCATGTACATTTCTTATGATGAACTTTCCTTTGCTTACACATTCGTGATAATATTAAATGATGTGCCATTTGATACATATACAATTGAGAATGATACAGGATGCTCCTATTTTAATCCATCATCTCCTGTAAATAAAGATTTTGCGTCAATCTACCGAGCAGCTTAGATCTTCTACAGATGAAATGGCAGGATGCAAAATCCTTAAATATATTAAAAACAAAAAAAGGAGAGTTAAATGAAGAAACACGGATTGCTGGAACACATTCGCAAGATCATTATGATTATTATCGGTGCGGTCATCACTGCTTACGGGCTGGAAGCCGTACTCATTCCTAACGATGTTATCGACGGTGGTGTGACAGGTCTCAGTATCATGGGATCCTCTCTGTTTGGACTTCCGCTTGGCGTATTCCTCTTCGTCTTGAATATTCCTTTTGTCTATCTCGGTTATAAGCAGGTCGGCAAGACCTTTGCCTTAATGAGTGTTGTCGGGATTGTCGCTCTGTCTATATCTACGGTGGTTCTGCATCATGTGGATACGATTCTGGGACCGGAGGACCCGCTCCTCGTTGTCCTGTCTGGCGGAATGCTGCTCGGGATCGGGATCGGGATTGTACTGCGTAACGGGGGTGCGCTGGATGGCTCTGAGGTACTGGCTGTTCTCGTCTCACGCAAGATCCCTTTCTCTGTCGGAGATATTATTCTATTCCTTAATGCCTTCGTCTTCATTGCGGCAAGCTTCGTGTACAGTCTGGAAAGTGCATTGTACTCTGCTCTGACCTACTACATTGCGAAGAATGTGATCGATATCATCCAGGTCGGTCTGGAAAAATCCAAATCGGTACGTATTGTCAGTCAAAAATCGGTGGAGATCGGGGATACGATTCAATCCCGCCTGGGGCGGAACGTAACCTATACCCCTGGCCGGGGCGGCTTCTCTAATGAACAATCAGAAATCCTTAACTGTGTTATCAACCGTATGGAAGAGAACAAGCTGCTGACCATCGTCAAAGACATTGACGAAAGTGCCTTTGTTGTCATCTCGGATGTATCCGAGGTTCGCGGCGGCAACTTCAAGAAACGAGATATTCACTAGTATGCAAAATACAAAAGCCTGTCCATCAGCTCTTCAGCTGTTAGACAGGCTTTGTTGTTATTTCGTAGCCGGTTTACGGAACTTCACGATCGATGTGACGATCAGCACCACCAGTACAGCTAAACAGATACTGATGCTGAACCGGTTCTGATCATCAATCAGGAAGCCGCACGCAATCACCGACAGACAGATAATCGTAAAGGTCGTAATGTACGGGTAGCCCCATACCTTAAAGGACGGCTGTATAGGATATTGCTTCCGCAGCTTAAGCTGGGATGAAGCAATGCAGATCCACACGAGCAGCACAGTGAAGCCTGGCACAGCCATGAGGATCCGGAACAGCTGATCCTGTGCAATCAGCCCCAGCATCGAGCCCCCGATCAAAATAACGGCACACAACAGCAGCGTATTATACGGGCTGCCCTTGCGGCTTGTTTTGGTCAATGCTCTGGGCGCTTCTCCTGCGGCTGCCATGGAGTAGAGCATCCGGGATGCTCCGTATATTCCTGAATTCGCTGCCGAGAGCACTGCTGTGATCAGCACAAAGTTCATAATGTGAGCCGCACCCGTCAGTCCTGTCGAGCTAAGCACCTGTACGAAGGGACTGCTCTCCGGACCAAGCTCATTCCAGGGAATGAGACCGCAGATAATAAGAATTGGCAGTGTAAAGAACAGGATGATCCGTAAAATAAAGTTGCGGACCACCTTCGGCAGCACCCGTTCTGCATTCTCTGTCTCCGTGAGCGTCAGACCGATCATTTCCGATCCGCCATAGGAGAACATGACAACTAATAGTGCTGAGAATATTGCGGTCCAGCCGTTCGGCAGAAATCCGCCATGGTCCGTGTAATTGCTGAGTAAGGGTGCTTCGCCGCTAGGAATGATGCCAAAGATCAGGGCCACACCCAGGACGATAAAGATAATGATCATCGTGACCTTAATGCCAGCAAACCAAAATTCAAACTCACCAAAGGTGCCGACACTAAGTAAATTGATAAAGATCACGATCGCAGCGCATCCCAAGCTGAGCATCCATAGCGGCACATCTGTAAACCAATATTGCAGGAAGCTTCCTGCCGCGATAATCTCGATTACACATACAGCCAGCCACATGAAGCAATACATCCAGCCCATAATAAACGAGACTCTCTCGCCAAAAGCTTCTCTTACAAAATCCCTCATGTTGCGATTCGGATATACCGTAGCCATTTCAGCCATGGCCGTCATCACGACGAGAAGCAGCAAGCCCGCAATGATGTATGTGAAGATAACACCCGGTCCTGCTAGACCAATCGTTTCCGAGCTTCCCTTGAAGATGCCGGTTCCAATGACACCGCCCATCGCCATCAGGCTGATATGTCTAGGCTTCAGCTTCTTCTGTAATGATCCTTCTGTGTTTCCCATTCGTATCCTCCCTGATGCATTTCATGCTAGTCTTTTATTTACGTTACACACACGTACACATATGTATTCTGACAAATGTATTTCTCAGTATATCCTATTCTTCAGCCGGAAGCACTCAAAAATCCGCTGCTTACCATAATCTACACTCCTCGTGTCTGTCCGTTTGTAGCCAGCCACAAAAAACAAGGGACGCCTTGAGCGTCCCTTGCTTGAAGTCCCTATATCATGCTGATATCCACCCTAAATGATCGCATCGAGAATGAACCATACGATCATGAGCAGCTGAATAAGGATTTTGGCAATGCTTCCTCCGAGGAATCCAATGATGGTTGCAAAGCCGACTTTGACCGATTTCGAGGCATCCTTGTGAATGATAAATTCGGTTACCAGCACGGCTAGGAACGGCACGAGCAGGATTCCGAATGGCGGAAGGATGAACGAGCCTACAATGGTCGCAATGGCTGCGATCGTCTCTGAGGTCTTCGACCCTCCGTACTTCTTAACAAAATAGCTGTTCGCTATGATATCCGCGGCAATAATAACGACTGTTAGTATCGCCATGCTGACCCAGAACCACCAGGACAGCTCCTCTGAATTGATGAGGAATTGATAGATGGCGAAGCCACCCCAAATGGCGAGAACAGACGGAATGATGGGATACACAATGCCAACGAAGCTGAGTAAGAATAATACAATAATTAACGTCCACCACAAAAAATCCATCTATGTACCTCCCTTAGAACCTACGTTCATCTTAGTTTATGCCATTTAAGTCTATTTTAAAAATAGTCTAAAGACGGTTTCTGGGCTAGACCTCCGTCCAGGATGAAGACCGAGTTCTCACGTTAGCTCTTCTCCTCCATATCCACGATCGAGTACAAGGTTACGGGATAGCTCGTAAATACCCTCTCAAGCATTCGGTATACCTCATTCCAATCCGTCCCATTACGGTCCGCCCCTATTCTGTAAGGCAGTGCAATAGAGAGATTCCTGGCTTCTGCATAGGTACGAAGCTCAATTAATGCTCGCTCCAGAGCCTTGATGCTTGTCAGGTGTTTACGAAAGAAGCTCTTCTTGTAATGCTTCTGTCCAAACAGGTTCGCGATGTACTTATCCTTCGTCTTCACCATCTGCATCTGCCCAAGGGGAGAAATTTCACTGTTCGTCAGCGAAATATAGGCGGCGTAAACTTCAGGGTATTCATCTCTGATCTGTTTGGATATCCCGCTGCGCATGACCCCCATACAATTCACCTGGTGACCAATAATGTCCTCTGCCGCCTCAAGGAGCTCGCCCTTCTCGAAAGTAATCATCCTTCTTCTCTCCTATTTATGATAATAAACATGGTTTAATCTATATGAAACCAAGCGAATCCATTTCTAAAGCCATTTCTATGATATTGATTCAAGTGCTATATATATCGGAAAAAGCATCCTATCGTCTTAATGTATCTGCTAAAATTAATAGGTCAACGAACATCGGAGAGGAGTCTATGGGACATGTCTCATTTATTAAATTTACAGCGGTTAACCAAATATATGGGCACAACAACCAGAACGATGCTGTTCTCGGGCGTCGAAGCCCAGGTGGATCAAGGCGAACGCATCGCGGTCATCGGCGCTTCAGGACAAGGGAAGAGCACGCTGCTCCGAATACTGTCTTTACTGGATCGTCCAGACGAAGGGGAAATGGAATGGAAGGGTGTTTCTTATCGAAGCTGCGATCCACGATGGTGGAGAATGAAGATCACTTATGTCGCACAGCATCCCGTGATGCTGCCCGGCAGTGTTGAGGATAACCTGAGGATGGTTCATTCCCTTCATAAAGTCCCCTACGACCAAGCTCTTGCACAGCGCTTACTGGAGCGAAGCGGCCTGTCTGCACTGGATGTACAAAAGCGGGCATCTGATCTGTCTGGCGGCGAGAAGCAGCGGATCGCACTCATCCGCTCGATGATGCTGCGTCCGGAGGCGTTGCTGCTGGATGAAGTCACGGCATCCCTGGACCCTTCAAATGCAGCTCTTGTGGAACAACTGCTGACGGAATGGAGTGATCAAGAAGGAACGACTTTGATCTGGGTGACACATGATTTGGAGCAGGCCCGCTCATTCAGCACGACAACCTGGTATATGGGCAGTCATACCCTGCTTGAACGTCAGCCGACAGAACTGTTCTTCTCTCGGCCAGACACAGAAGCCGCCCGCCGTTTCATCACCAAATCTGTGGATTCAGATAAGGAGGAGCCATGTCCTTCCTTGCTCTAAGCTTCACGATTGTATTTGTCATGGTGACGATGCTGATCTCCGTCTGGCAAAAGCTCGATTTGGAGAAGGATATAGCCATCGGAACCATACGATCAGCCATACAGCTGCTTGCTGTCGGCTACATCCTGCAGTTTATTTTCCATACCGAGCATCCCGCGCTGATTGTGCTCATCGTTACTTTTATGATCACGGTCGCTTCGTTGAATGCAGGCAAGCGGGGACAAGGCATTCGGGGCGTCCGTTGGAAGATCGCCCTGTCCATTCTAACAACAGAGCTGCTCATGATGGGACTGCTGCTCGGACTGAACATCATTGAGCCGACGCCAAGATACATTATTCCCATCAGCGGAATGACGATTGGCAATGCCATGGTCGTATCCGGCTTGTTCCTTAACCATATGAAACGTGAAATGGAGACCTCCAAAGGCGAGATTGAAACCCTGCTTGCGCTTGGCGCTGCGCCCAAACGGGCGATTCAGGACGCACTTAAGCGTTCCGTTAAATCCAGCATGATTCCAACCATCGATGGCATGAAGACGGTGGGGATCGTCCAGCTCCCGGGAATGATGACAGGAATGATTATCGCAGGTGCAGATCCGATCGAGGCTGTCCGGTATCAGATCCTGATCGTATTTGCCTTCACAAGCTCAGCTGCAATCACCAGCATCTTGCTCAGCCAGCTCACTTATCGTGAATGGTTCACTTCAGACATGCGTCTTCGCGAGCTGTAAGATCTGTGGTCTGCCCTGTGATTCGTTTATCATTCAATACCAAGCACCTCATTGTATTCATACAAAATAGCCCGCGGTGAGCCGCCGGCTTAGGACGGTCCAAGACTTTCTTGGACCGTTTTTCCATTTACACTAAATCCGTATCATTCTAATAAGTGACCTTCTCGCTCGATTCCTCTAGACTCATGTCATTATCGTCTATCCTACTCTCAGGCACTTCCTCCATCTGAGCATCCGCTGGCTTCAGTACATCCTGTACGTAGCTCTGGAGCTCCTCCTCGTCTCTTACCGTAAGAACCGCTGCTCCGCCAATTCTCTCTTCCTTCAGCAGGCTCATCGGCGGAATCTGCTCGCTGCCATGGAGCGTGCTCTGGTATCCGAGCGAGGCCAGCTTCCAAATATCATTAAGAGACAAATTGGTATCTATATAAGGGTTGATCTCATTCAATATGGACGGAAGCTTGGCGATGGAGGAGGAAGTCTGCATTTTGTCTGCTATCGCCTTCAACAGCTCCCGTTGACGCTCCGTTCTGGCAAAATCGGACATGGCATCATGCCGGAATCTTACATACATGAGCGCCTTCTCTCCATCTAGATGCTGCATTCCTTGCTTCAGGTCGATATCATATTGATGATTATCCGCCTTACTGACGTAATACAGATCCTTCTCTACTTCAAAATCCACTCCACCTAGAGCGTCCACGAGCTTGATGAAGCCCTGAAAATCAGTGTACACATAATATTGCACCGGAATGCCGAGCAGATCGCTCGCTGCCTGCATCGCAACATTCGGACCATGGGTGATAGCCGTATTAATTCGATTGTTGTTATAGCCCGGAATTTCAACATAAGTATCCCGCATGAGCGAGAACAGGGAGATCTTCTTCGCTTCGGGGTCAAGAGAGGCTACCAGCATGGCATCTGAGCGAGGAATCTCTCCCTCCTTCATGCCTCTAGCATCCACGCCCATAATAAGAATATTGACGATCTCATCACCTTCCCATACGGGCGGCTCGATCGTCTGCTCCTGATCTATATGTTCTATATTATGAAATGGGGAGCTTTCTCCTTCCTTTTGCAAGCCTTGAAGCTCCTTCACGATAGAAGAGACATAGACTCCTCCGAGAGCAATGGCACCAACAACGATACAGAGGATAATTGTCAGCGTATAACGCTTTGTTCTTCTGGTCATAGATTTGCTGTTCCTTTCACAACGGGGATACGCTATTTTTGTTCAACTTACAAGATGAACAATTTCATCTTACCAAAGGATCAAGTTGATTCTTACTTACTATATTGTAAGATCACGATCAAACCTTTCATTTAGCACTGCCTCTTCTCGAAGAAAAACAGCTTAACACCGCTGCATGACATAAGCCCAGGCAGCTCCATCATATCTGGAGCTGCCTGGGCTGTATATACTACCCGTATGCTATTAATAATCGTTCTTTTGGCTATCGCCTGTTTAGGATAATCTATCTTCTGCCGCCGCCAAAGCCGCCGTTCGCATTCCCTGTTGTTACGCCTGACTCATTCAGCCATGTGGTAGCTGTTTCCCCAAGCTCGAACGACACGACCTCGCTTCCGCCTTCGTAATTACCTGTCTTATACCATCCGCCTGTAACGTCTTCACTGGAGCTTCCTCCGGAATAGAGGGTGTAGGTCTTTCCTTTCTCCAGATCCGGTGAGCTAATGACGACGAACTGATAATCCTTGGACGGTTCAAAAGTCACGATGGTGTTGCCTTCACTGTCTTCTAAATGAACCAACGTTCCTGCAGCCTGTGTTTCAGGATAAGTCATCGCAATCGAGAGCTGAGTGGATTCATCAGATAATGCCTGTGCCATACCTGATGTGCCGGCTCCGATTAAGTAACCCCCGCTCATGTCAAATGTGCTGCCATAATCCAGTGTGCCATTTCCGTTATTGGTTGGACCATTTACGATCACGGTACCATCCGTCATTGTAATGGAACCATTGGCGTCAATCCCATCACCGCCGGCATCGACGGTGAGAAGTCCGCCAGAGATGGTCAGCTTCGCATTCTGATTGCCTTCCATTCCACCGCCGAATCCACCGCCGCCAAAGCCGCCTTGCGGCGGAGTTCCGCTTGGCATCTCGCCATCAGCTGGAGGCTCCGGCATCTCACCATCCGCTGGCCGCTGCGGCATTTCGCCATTCGCAGGAGCATCCGGTCGTTCGCCCGCTGCAGGCGCTTGTTCACTTGTTGTACCCTGTGCTTCATCCGCTGCAGAGGAAGCTTCTGAAGTTCCGGATGCAGAAGCATCCGCTTCACCTGCGGTTGTTCCTGCTGCTTCGGATGTTTCTGTTGTTTCCGCAGCGGCGTCTGTTGTATCGGTCGTCGTATCTGTACCGGACGCATTCACTCCATCATCGGAGGAAACTACATGTGTCTTGCCACCGGAGATCGTAATGTCTGCTCCTTCCAGTCCTTCATAGCTTGCAGTAATGTCCATTGTTCCGCCAGAGATGGATAGCAGAAGGTCCGCATGCACCGCATCATCGCCCGCGGCAATACTGAACTCTCCACCTGTGATCGAAATATTTTGATTACTGTGAACCGCATCATCGGCTGAATCCATCGTAAATGTTCCGCCATTGATGACCATATCCCCGCCTGCTTTGACCCCTTTTGCACTCGTTGATTCTTCCTCAGCGGCTGTTGTATCCTCTGCATTGTCAGCATCTGCAGTGGAGGCGGCTGTGTCCGTTGTTGTACTTGCCGGCGTGCTTGTTGCTGCTGCCGTGACAACCGTACTGGCCGTATTCGTGCTGGTTGTATTCGCTGTGCCTGCTTCATCTGTATTGTTGCTTGCTTCATCTGATGGATTCGCTGCATCCGAAGGCGCTGCAGGTGCAGACTCTCGG
Organism: Paenibacillus urinalis; assembly: GCF_028747985.1. NCBI lineage: Bacteria > Bacillati > Bacillota > Bacilli > Caryophanales > Paenibacillaceae > Paenibacillus > Paenibacillus urinalis. The sequence continues at coordinate 558,408 of NZ_CP118108.1, read as the reverse complement.
TTCCATTCACCTCGCATCATGCCGCCGTTGCCATTCATTCTTCCTTGTCCCATTGGATTGCTCTCGGTCTTCACCTCAGCGTTCGCACTGCCGCCGCCAGTTACAAGGTTATACGTACCGCCATTAATCAGCAGTGATTTCTCCGATTGAATTCCGTCATTCTCAGCTTCTATCTTAAAAGTACCGCCAGCGATCGCGATAATCCCTTTGTCCTCATCTTCATCATTGGTCGATTTCATGCCGTCTCCACCGGCCTTGATTGTCACGGTACCGTTCTCGGCAGCCAGCCGGTCACGACCTACAATCCCGTCATCCTCGGCATGGATGTCGATGGTGCCTTCTACTATTTTCAAGTCGTCCTTGCTCGTGATTCCGTCTTTATAGTTAGCGGTGATGGATAAGCTGCCTGTACCGTTGATGCTCAGATCATTTTTGGCAAATACAGCCGCACTCGGCTCATCGCTTGCTTCGTCCTCATAAACATATGTTTTGCCATCCGTCACTTTATTTTCGGTTCCATCCTCCAGTGTAATGACGGTCTTTCCCGCACCTTTGCTGTAAATCGCCGCACTGTCGCTGTCTGTAATATCGACACCGTTCAGAACCAAGTGCACCAGCTCTTCCTCTGCCGTATCCACGATGATCTGTCCATCACTAAGCGTTCCGCTGAGTACATAGGTACCCGGGCTCGTAATGGTCACAGATCCGTCGACAGCTTCTGCACCCGTACCGTTAATTTGAGCACTTGCTCCATCCAGCTCAATCGTTACGGCATTATCTGCACTCCATTCGGTGTTACGGTCCTCTTCATCGAAGGTAATCATATCCTCCAGCTTCAAGCTCGTCAGCTCAGCTGTGGCCTCATTCGCGGTGCCTGCTTCGGCTGTTCCTGTATCATCGGTCGCTGACGCATCACTGCATGCTGTCATCAGCGCCGCGCATAAGAATACGACGCTAAGTCTGTTCGCTATGCTTGTCTTTTTCATTTTATTTATCCTTTCAGGGCGCTCGGAAATTGAGCTGTTCTTTATAGCCTTGCGTATTGGCTCGGATAAGAGATGGCTATCTCCTTTATCAGGACGCTCGCAATTTGACTGTCTCTCTCCGGTTGGCTCCGCCAAAAGTCGTTCGTCATTCAAATTCCTCGCTAGGATGAGAGTCACCAACTTTACTGAAATCCTCGCTGCTAAGCACGGAGATAAAGAACTAGCTTAATTCCTCGCTAAGTATTTTGGGCTCAAATTTCATTTCATTTGAAATTTGAGCTGATTATAAGGTCAATCACAGTGGAGTGGATACATTAATACTCTGACGTCGTCGGGCTCATCGTCAGGGAAAGATCCAGATTACCATTACGGCATCGGATTTCATCCAGGAATTCTTTTTGGTTGGTAAGCTGATTCATCGTCACGCCGTACACAAGCTCATACAAGCTTCCCAGCTCGGTTGTTCTGATCTTTTTCAGCTCATATTGCACGTTGTATTTCTGGAACACCTCGTCAAAGGCATCATCGTAGCTCAAATTCTCAGGAATCGTGATTTTAAGTGTTCTTTGCAATGTTTTTCTTGCACCGAAGTTAAATTTACTCAGGACGAACATCAGAATACACAGGATCAGGGTGAACAACACCGCATACCCGAAGGCTCCCACACCACAGGCAAGACCCGCTGCCATCGTAAACAGGACAAAAGCAATATCCTTCGGATCCCCAGGCGCACTTCGAAACCGGATGATGGAGAACGCTCCCGCCAAGCTAAACGCTCGTGCAATATTGCTGCCAATCAGCAGAATAATAATGGCCACAATGGCCGGTAAGATGACCATAGTCAAGGAAAAGCTCTGGGTATACCCGTTTGTGTTCGTCTTCATATAGGTAAGACTGATGATACCGCCTAACAAAATGGCGATGAGAATACTGAGCACCGTGCTCATAAATGTAAGTTCTGTCGTTGTGTCTGTAGCTGCGTTTAATAGGGAATCAAGCATAAAGCATACTCTCCTGTTTCTGTTTTTCGTTTTTGATCATTTTTTTGTATTCATTGCCGTATTTGGAGAAACTCGTCCGATACAGCTGATGCTCTGAGAGCAGGACCGACAGCCACATAGGCACCGTCTTTTCGGCCTTCACTTCCATGAGCCATTGGCCTTCATCCAGCAGCTGCTCGCCGTAATCTCCGTTCTCCAATTTCAAGTCATAGCGTCTTGTGCGAATATTGGTGTCAAACGTAATTCGGAGATCGCGGCTGTCTTTGCAAAAGAGTGCTTTTCTGTCATATGACAGGTACAGCTTGGGTGCCAAATCGTACCTCCGCAGGAAATAGCTGATTTCGTTCACGACTTGGGCGTTCATGTAATCCTTCAGCTCCGGTGCCTGTCCGGTACGGACAAATTCGTACGCCTCATCCAGCTTGAGCGCGGTTCTACGCTTGTTGACCAGGCCGAACACCTTCTTCTTGATCTCGAGATACACCTTCGCGTCCTTGCCCGGAACACCGTAGGCTCTGAGTCTGAGCTTTTCCTTATACTTGGGCTTCGCCAGGCTCGCTCTGATCAATGAATCATGTGCTGTGTCGAAGTACAGATTACTTATGGAATAAAATTCATGCTGCTTGTTATATTCATCGGGTTCCATATATTCCATGAGATCGAGATACAGCCTCCGGTACGAGTTGCTGTCGAGCAGATATTTGCTCTCATAGCGGTTAAATACCTCTATAGCCATGTGCTTCAGATCCTTTCTCTGTTGTGGTAAGTCTCTTGTGGTGATGTATGTATCGTAAGCTCTCAACCTTTAATGAATCTTAAATGCATTTAACATTTGGAGAATCTTTTTTACACTGCGTTTACAATCCTGATCTCTAATTAAGAAGCTTCATATAATAGGCACTAATTATTGATCTGAAAGTTATCCATTCGTATGATGGTAGAATAAGCAGCTTAAGGTTGGTTAAAGGTACTCCTGCTATACTAGGCCTATTCAAACCTACAGATAATCCATACAGAGGATGAAAAAGCGATGAGAATATTAATTGTGGAAGACGAGCTTCATCTGGCGGAGGCACTCTCCCAAATCTTAAAAAAACAAAACTATTCCGTAGATATGGTCCATGACGGCAGAAGCGGACTCGATTATGCTCTCAGCGGGATCTATGATCTGCTGCTGCTTGATATTATGATGCCGGAAATGGATGGGATCACTGTCCTGAAGGAAATTCGCAAGGAAGGCCTCTCCACTCCCGTCATTCTGCTGACGGCCAAAGGCGAGATCGATGACAAAATTACCGGGCTGGATTATGGTGCCGACGACTACGTCGCCAAGCCCTTCTCCTCTGGAGAACTGCTGGCCCGAATCAGAGCCGTGCTGCGGCGCAAAAGCGAGGTCATGCCAGAGGAAGGTCTGAAATTCG
>NZ_CP118108.1:140000-247500 GCF_028747985.1 Paenibacillus urinalis | reverse complement strand
AAAGAGGAGTTGCGAGCTGCTTAGGCAGTGAGGCGGCAGCTTTTTTTCGACGAGGGTAGGCTATATCTCCTTCCATATAGGGGATCTCAACAGGATGCACATAAACAGGGACCTGATGATGTTCTCTTATTGAAGTCACGGAGCCGACATGATCGGAATGTCCATGAGTAAGTACAATCTGCCGAATCTGTCCTGCTCCCAGCTGCTCAACGAACTTCAGTATTCCTTTGGCCATGGAACCCACTCCGGCATCCACGAGAGTCACTCCATCCTCTTCTGCTACAATCCATACGCGCACCGGAAACAGCATCCACGTCTTCAATGCCCAAATATGCTCGGAGACTCGCTCTATTTTCATTGTCTTACCTCCTTGATTTTAGCTTCTCGGTAAAACCCAGTAATATGATCTCAAATGATTCTTTAAATGTAGGCAAGAGTCTCGCTGATAATTCCTCAGCTGTCTCGCTTGATTGATGATAGGTTCCAACGATCCCATGCAGCATATAAAAATATATTCGGGAGTAGGACAACAATGTATCACTTTCTTCTTCAAGCTCATAGATGTCTCCAAGACCTCTCTTAAACAGATTGAACAGTTCATTGCGCAGTTTATTAAGCGGAAGCTCTGGCTCGATATCCACCCGCTCTGTATTGGTTCCGAAAAATATCGTATGCATGTTGCGATGACGCAAGCAGAATTCAATAAATCGCCAGCTCACCTCTATAAGCCTCTCTTTAGAACTCATATTCGTATCTTCAAGCGCCAGAAGCATATTCGACTTTAAACGTTCCAGCGGTGGTACGGATAATTCGTGAAGCAGTGCTTGTTTATCTTTGAAGTAGATATAAATCGTTGTATGTGAGCAGCCCGCTGCTCTTGCAATCTCTCTCATAGACACCGTATCAAAGCCACGTTTCGAGAAAAGCTCAGCTGCCATGGCCAAAATGACCCGCTTGGTTTCTTCAGAACGAATCTCTTGTCTGTTTCCTGCCACTAAAACACCTCCTTTAGATAACCACTGGTTTGTAACCTCTGGTTATAATATAACCAATGGTTATCTAACAGTCAACCATTAATTTCCAAACAAAGAAAATGGAGTTTTTTTGCATCTATATAGCTAAATCAACTTCCGACTTGCAACATCAAGGTTTGTCTACCGCACTTCAAATAAAAAAAACCGAGTCAGGCTCGGCCTGCTCGGAATTCATTAAAATGCTGATATTACGCATCTATATTTCCACGTACGGTCATAGTACCTAATATAGTGTACGTCGATTTAATCGGTTCTTGGCCTTGGATAGTAACTCCTACCCTTCGGGCTTCATCTTCATATCCCCTGCTGCGCAAATATTGCTGTGCTACTACTCTTGTCTCGTACATCGCACTTAATTCTACATTTCGAATGATTGCAAGTGCTGCGGGAAGACTGCACTGGTCAAGTGAGGTTCGTACCTCTTCTTCACTCTCTGGATCTACTTGCTGTATAAGTCGCAGCTCCTCCTCAGCTAGTTCCGCCTTCTCTAATGGATTCGTTACGATATGAAGAGTGTCTTGTGTGAGGACGACAGCACTAGCAGCACGTTCAGCCTGTATTTCTTTAATATAAGCATAAGGATTCTCGATCACAGGCAGATCAAAGTCCTTCCGAAGCCTCTCATGCAGCTCCTTCCTTAGCTTCTCTTCTTCCGGTGTACAGCCATACGGTGAAGCCAAAGCTTCTTCTTCCCAAATCTTAACCTGCGTTCTGTATGCATCCTCACTCTCAAAACGATTATAGAACAGAGCACTATCCGTAAGAGCAATACTTAGAAAATCTCTGAAACTGCCAGCGATCAGTTTGTTTGTTTCTCCAAAATCCATAGGGCTGATGCAGACGATCGGTGCCTGATCCAAGCTCTCCACCTCACCGAAATCAGTCAGATAGCCGTAATGAATACCATCACAGCCATTGGAGCCAAAAACAATAACATCTGAGGGTGTACATAAGTAACGAAAGCTGCCTAGTTCAGGGATGAGCCCCATACCAAAATCCAAGCCCTGCGGATGAACCGCACGGAATTCTTCTTCTATAGAAAGAAGCAGCTGTAGATCAGCCGGGATCTCGTATTTTCCAAAGTTAAGGCGGACGGATTCAGACGAAAGATCATGCATCGTGATAATCCCCTTTTCAAATGATGTATTTTAAACTATAAATACGAGATCCCTTATGGTATTCCTCTATCCTCTCTGCAAGCTCAGCTCTTCTTCTCCTTTAAGACAACAGCCGTCAGCGGCTCCAAAATCATCGTATCTGCCGTGAGCTTCACTCCTGTCGGCTGATCCAGCCGACTGACTCCTGCACGAGTTTGGTCTACAATGACCTCACATGAAGTATAGTCCTGTTGTAGTCTGAGCTTCCTTGCCTTCTTATCCGCATTTACAAACACATGATAGCACTCACGCTCATCACTTGAGAGACAGCTGTATGCGATAACGAGATCTGTTTTTTGAATATCCGGTGTATTAATTCGTGTTACATTGCGATTAATGAGCTCCATGCTGTCTAACCGGAAGGCGTCCGAAGCTTTTCTGAGCTGTATAAGCCCTTGAAGATGCTTGCGGGTCTCGATATTTACTGGATATTGCCCTTCGTCTGTAGCTTTTGCCCACTCGAACATGTTGACGACATCCGTTGAGTCGTGAGAATCATTAATATAATAGTGGATCTTATCCCCGGTTGATGCAAACTCATGGAACTTATGCTCTGGTATACCCTCGGCCTTCCACTGCTTCGTTCTTCCATACTCCTGTCCTGCATGCAGGAACACCGTCCCCTGAGAGGTCAGCACGAGAACATGACCCAGGCGAATCCGCTGATGAATCTCCAGATCGTCCTCCGGAATCTCTGGATCTTTATCGGTTGAGATCGCAATCACATCATAGAGCGTTAAATTGTCATGCGCTTCAATATATTGGACCACATCCCCCGGACTATCTGCCGGGATATTGGAGGGCTGTGCCTTTATGTTGTTGAAAATGAGTTCAATGTCTCTTGGCCCGTCCGTTAGAAAACGGGGTTCTCCTTCATTGCCAAAACCCGACTTCAGCTCATTTCGGATCTCATCTGAGAAGACACCGACATCGTCTGTCTTATCCATCCAGTCCTGATCTGCAGCAAGCCCCTTCAAGGCCGCATCGGATTCATCTCCTGCAAAGGTACGCCATCCTTCGCCGATAAATAGGGCTTGAGGATTGATTTTAGCGGCTTCATCATATGCCTTCTGAACGGCGGGATACGTTGCATCCCCCATCATGTCCCAGCGCAGACCGTCGATTTTATACTCACTAAACCAATATTTGACCGAATCCACCATCAGCTTCTCTGCCATCTTCCGATCTGTCGCCAGATTGTTGCCGAAGCCGCCGATAAATTCTCCCTCCGCATTCTGCCAAGCATAATAACCCGGTACAATATCATTAAGGAATTCCGGGAGTGCCATGTGCGTGTATACGACATCGAGAATAACACCCATTCCGGCCTCGTGAATGGCATGGATGAGTGACTTCAGCTCCTTGATACGAAGCTCGGGGTCAGCAGGATTCTCGGAATACGCCCCGTCCGGTGAGAAATAATTGTGCGGGTCATAGCCCCAGTTATATTCATTGTCGAGGGCAGAATAGTGAAGCTCTCTCTCTCCCATCTTCAGTTCATTCCCTAAATACCAAGCCATAACAGGCAGCAGCTGAACGTGGGTTACTCCCAGCGATTGAATGTAAGCTAATTTGTCCTCAAAAGCTCTATAAGTCCCCCATCTTGCAGACAATTCCCCTTCAATCTGCGGATCAGAAGTAAAATCACGGACGTGGATTTCCCATATGATCGCGTCTTCTCTTTTGTTGTAATCTTTAATAGAAGCAAAGCTCAGATCAGCGACACGGGTACGTTCCAAATCTACGATGGCCGCCTTACCAATAAGTTCGCCGTCCTCACCCGGATCTCCCTTGGTATCCACTCGTGACGGAGCCATGGATTTAGCATAGGGATCAAGCACCTTTTTGGTGACGCCCTGATTTGTAACTTCATATTGATAGAAATAACCGTGAAGGTCATCTACAGATAGCTCATCCGGTGATAGAACCAAACTCCAAATACCGCGTTCTCCTTGAACGAGCGGGAATTGGCCAGCCAGCTTCGTATCGTCATTCGGATGGTATAGACTCACTTTAACTTTAGAGGCAAGTGGAGCCCATAGTTTCAGTGTTACAGAACCGTGATGGTAATGGGCGCCTAAGTCATCACCGCTGTATGCATACTGCTCATCGAATTGCTTCCAATCGACTGGATTGTGTGAAGCTGTGGAATGCGTAGTTTTATGTACGTTCAACTGATTTTGTTCGATCATACCTTGAGCCTCCGGTTCGTTATATAATCTTGCTGCTAAGCTGGAATTCACCAATCAACGTCCTATCTAATTACACGGGCTGCAACTGACTCCATTTTCATAACTCATTTCAACTAATAGGTATTTCCCAAACCCATTCAAAATGAAACATCTTCAATATAAATTTAATTCATCGTAAATGCAACCGTTTGCATAACTTTGCACTAACTTTTTATTTTCTTACCACTTTCAGCATTCTTCTTATTCACTTCAGGATTCTTCTTATTTATAGAAAGAAAAAACCCAGTCTTTTAAATAAAGACCAGGTTTCTCTACTGAATGTATTACATTAAGACTGACTCAATACGAGCTCCAGACGCACATTCACATCATTTTCTGTCTCCACAACGACGTTATGCGGGTTCTCCATCCCAAAATCATCGAATGTCACTTCCGTTTGTCCGGACAATAGGAGGTTTCCTTCCTGATAGCTGACTTCAGAGAAGAAGGTCACATCCTTTTCCATCCCTCTTACCGTCATGGTGCCTTCAATCGTTACTGGCACAACCTCACCTTCTGTCCACTCCTCAGGAAGTCCTGTAAAGGTGTCTGCAGTAAAAGTAGCCTCAGGGTATGCTGCTACATCAAAAAAGTCGCTCTCCTGTAAATGATCATCACGCTGAGCATTACCTGAATCGAGGGCCGACATATCCATGATGCCTTCAGCCGACATCGACTCCGGTGCTGTAAAATCAATACTCCATGCTCCCGTCACCGCATCATTCACAAAGTTTACGGTTTCTTGAGAAGTCGTAATAGACCAGTACACTTTGGATTCATCCTGCAGCGCCCAGGCTCCAGTCAACTCTTCACTGCTTACGGTCTGTGCTTCACCCGAAGGCTCTGTATTGCCAGACATAACCGATTCAATCTCTACATTGTTGCCAAGAAAATTGTTGATTCCTCCATAAGCGGCTGTGCCGCCAACAATAAGGGCCGCGGCTGCTCCTGCAATAATCCAATTTCTCTTTTTCTTATTCATTATTATTCCTCCCAGCATCTCTCATGTTTTTGATCTAATCTATGGTTTCTCTCTTGTGTTCTGGCTGCGGCATGAAAGAATCATAGCAAAGGAATGTGTCAGGAGAATGTCAAAAGAAATAGAGAAGTGTTTATGATAAAATTCATGCATATCCTTGCACAAGGACAGCCATCGAGCTACGTTCATATGAAAAGAAATCAACCTGTAAATGATTAGAGAATAAAGCTTGTACCGTTTAACTGTAACGGATAAATAGAGAATGAGACCTGTGCTGTAATCCGGGAGGAGAAAGGAGAAGGTGTCTGTTGAAAAAAATAATGATCGTGGAAGATGAACGGGCTATTTCAAAAGTACTCAGCGCTTATCTGAAAAAAGCCGGATTTGAAGTGAACGCTGTATATGATGGAGAAGAAGCCGTAAGGCAGCTAACCATTCAGGTACCGGCGCTTGTCATATTGGATATTATGCTCCCTCGCAAAAACGGCTGGGAAGTGCTGCAGCACATCCGAAAAACGAGCAGCGTTCCTGTCATCATGCTTACCGCCAAGGACGGTATAGATGATAAGCTCATCGGATTGAACAATGGGGCCGACGACTATATGTCCAAGCCTTTCATCCCCGAGGAGGTCGTTGCCCGTGTGAATGCCGTACTGCGCAGACCGCTCGGCTGGACAGACAATGAGGAGCATAGACGCAGCTATGGCTGTCTCTCTCTCGATTTTCGCTCACAGAGAGTCATGTTAAACGGAGCCGACGTCCCGCTTACTCCGCGGGATACTTCTGTACTCTTCTTTCTCGCAGAGCATCCGAATCAAACCTTTACACGGGAGCAGCTGATCGAGAACATCTGGGGACTGGATTACGAAGGCAGTGATCGGGCTGTGGATCTATCGATTAAACGGATCCGGCATTCCCTCTCCCACTGGCCTAAAGAAGAAGGAGATATCAAAACATTACGAGGAACGGGGTATCAATTTTGGATAAACCGCTGAGATCGATAAAAGTATACTGGACAAGGCGCTATTTCCTCGCCCTCTTCGCCGGGCTGGCCATTCTGAGCCTGCTGTCCTTCTGGTGGGTCAAGCATGAATCCATGGATCGTCGGCTTGAGACCACCCGAATCCTTGCCCAAGAGATCGCTGACAAAATCGTTCAAGGAGCCGGCAGCGATGAGGTTGAGTACCACAGGCAGGATTTAAATGCGCTCATCGATAAACGTAAAAATATGATCGAAAAAAGCGCGGGCATGTGTGTCATTATTACGGATCAGGAGGGTAAACCTGTGTTCTCCAACCCTCCGATGCCAGAAGAGCAGTTGAAGCAACGGATTCTATCGCCGGAAGCATCTGGCTCGAAAAAGATTACCGCCCCTATTACGCAATCAGGGACAGAAATTGGCGAGGTTATCCTGCTCCTTCCAATAAAGTCGTTCACGATCATTACGGACCAAACCTGGCTTGTTGCCGGGGCCTTTGTCTTTCTTGCCGTCCTTGGGTGGGTCACAATCCACCTGCTCACAAGAAAATTGGTCAGCCCGATCCGTGATGTCGCCGAGGCAGCACGCGAAATACGCCAGGGTAATTACGATGTAACTCTAAGCACCGACGTGAAGGAACAGGAAATTTATGAGCTGACGACCTCGTTTAAGGAGATGTCCGAGCGTCTGAAGACGTTGGAGCACTCCAGATCATACATGCTTGCAGGACTGACACATGAACTGAAGACGCCTGTCACTTCCATCAAAGGATTGCTTCATGCCGTACAGCAAGGCGTCGTTGAACAAGAGGAAGCTGGCGAATTTATGGAAGCCGCACTCAAGGAAACGAATAGGTTAGAGCATATGGTTGCTGATCTGCTGGATTATAACGCCATTGCAGCCGGAGTCATTCCGCTCAGGCCTGAGTCAATATCAGCGGTTCCCTTCTTCAGAGAAATGATCTATCAATGGTCACTTCATCAGAGCTGTGACATGCAGACGCCTGAGCTGACGTGGGAAGAATCCGTAACAGAGACTACTCTATGGGGAGATCCGCTGCGTATCCAGCAGATCATGACGAACCTGCTCAACAATAGTGTGGAATCTGCAACAGAAGATCGACAGTTTCATTTAAGCGTCCATGTAGCTTCAGCGGGGAGTCAGGACTTGTCCATCGTCGTTAAGGATAATGGCAGGGGAATACCGGCAAACGAGCAGGAGCTCATCTTCGAACGCTTCTATCGCGGGAATGACAAACAGGAACGGGTTCGTGGATTGGGGCTGGGTCTCAGCTTCAGCAGGTTGCTAGCCGCGAACATGGGCGGTCATCTGCGGCTCATTGAAACTTCTACTGCAGGAAGTACGTTCGAGCTTCAAATTCCTTTGACCTCTGGAAAGAACTGAATAAACGAAAAACAGCCGCTTGTATGAATTGTGAACTTCGTCCTGTTTTTAGATGGCGTTCTAACTATGGAGGGATCACTTCATTCAGGCGGCCGTTTCATGTTTAGGCGTTATTTTTAGATGAGATGCTTACTTTCTTTTCAGTTCCAAAATGCTGTCGCTTAAGGCACGGCGCTCATTGGGTATTTCTCGCTCACGGAATCGCTCATCCAACGTGTCCAGCCCTGCACGATAACCCAGAGCGATAACCGCTTGCAGCTCAATGTAATCCGGAATGTCTAGAATTTCACGCGCTTTGTTTCGGTCATAGCCTCCCATGGCCCGAGTAGCCAGCCCCAGCAGATGTGCCTGCAGTGCGATGGAGCCCCAGGCAGCACCTGCATCAAAAGCATGTGCTCCATTAACTCCACCGTTCTCGTCTCTGCGTGTATCTGTAGCAAGCAGAATCAGAACAGGCGCATGATCTGACCATATCCGGTTACCAGGAAGTATGAATTCCTTGAACAGCTCGCGCTCTTCTTCTGTCTGAGCAATATAAAAACGCCATGGCTGCAAATTGTTGGAGGACGGCGCCCAGCGTGCGGCCTCAAGCACCGTATACAGCACATCTTGTGGAACCGGTTGATCCGCGAAGGATCGGGAAGACCAGCGCTCCACAAACAATGGATTCACCGGATAGTCCGGTGCCCGATGAGCACTTACATCCTGCAAAGATACTTCCAGCACATTCTGACGCTGTGTCTCTTTATTACTCATTCTCTATCACTCCTTGTTTGGTGTTATAAAAAACAGAGGCATCGTCCCTATGCAGTAGAGCAACACCTCTGTTTGTTCACAGTCAGCTATATTTATGTCATGTCTTAGATAACTTACAAATTCGATGAGATTTGTATAGATTGAAAATAGCACCAACGAATTGGTGTGTCAATCTATATTTAGGATTATACTTAGAAGCAGGATATCCAAAGGAGGCAGCAATTCATATGGCAATTTCATCAGAACAAACCGCTGTAGGATTCATTGGTACAGGTGTAATGGGCAAGAGCATGGCAGGGCATATACAGAAAGCAGGATACAAGCTTCATGTATACACAAGAACTGCAGAGAAGGCAGCCGAGCTCGTAGAGCAAGGGGCCGTCTGGCATGAAACTCCTGCTAGTCTGGCTGAGGCCTGTCAGGTCATCATAACCATGGTCGGCTATCCGAAAGATGTGGAGGAGATTTACCTCGGTGAGAATGGACTTATCGCAAACAGCGCTCAAGGAACTTATCTGATTGATATGACGACGTCCAGTCCTCAATTGGCAGAACGCGTCTATCAAGAAGCCGCTGCAAAAGGACTTCATGCCCTGGATGCTCCCGTATCAGGTGGTGATATCGGCGCGCGAGATGCGAAGCTGTCCATTATGATCGGCGGAGACGCTGCGGATGTTGAGGAGGTAACTCCTCTGTTTAAGCTCATGGGAACCAACATCGTTCACCAAGGCGCAGCCGGTGCGGGACAGCATACCAAAATGTGCAACCAGATCGCCATTGCCTCAAACATGATCGGGGTAGCAGAAGCACTGGCTTACGCCAAGACTTCAGGACTTGACCCGGAGACGGTACTGAAAAGCATCGCGACGGGCGCCGCTGGCAGCTGGTCGCTCAGCAACCTCGGCCCTCGCATGATTGGCGGTAATTTCGAGCCTGGATTCTATGTGAAGCATTTTATCAAAGACATGCGTATTGCACTTGAATCGGCGAAGGAAATGGGACTGGATACACCAGGCCTCGCACTCTCTGAATCCATCTATGAGCAGTTGTCCAAGCTGGGTTATGATGATAAAGGAACACAGGTCATCTACAAACATTTTATTGAAGAATAAATACCATTACGTTTGTTTTATTTCTAATGCTTATGAAATATCACTCAGCAGCTTTACCTTAGTAACGCTGGTGCAAGAGGAGTACTCTTGCACCAGCGTTATTTTTTTTCAAAGATTCAAATGGGAATTGATCGGTTTACGAATATTTATATGCATGAATCAATTTCATAAATCATTAAAAAGGTATTATGAAATTGATTCGCATTTATAAAAAGACCAAGATACTCATATTTCAGTCCAATAATACAAAACCTAAGAAATACATCCTTCCCGCCTTTTATTCACAATTCTTCCCTTTTTGCATGTCATAGAAAAATCAAGCCTGCTGTGCTAAAATACTAAGGTTGCTCCTGCAATTATTCTAGGGAGGTTTATATATTCGCCATGCTTATTATTGGTATTGCCGGAGGAACCGGCTCAGGTAAAACTACGGTAGCTCGCTCTGTTATTGAACGGTTGGGGTCGAGCAAAGTGACTTTTATATCTCAAGACAACTACTATAAAGATCAGGCTCACCTCAGTCTGTCCGAACGGGAGCTCACGAATTATGATCATCCCTTCGCCTTTGACAATGAGCTGCTGATCCAGCACCTTGCAGCACTTCGTGATGGACAAACGGTCCATGCGCCGGTCTACGATTTTACGATTCATGCCAGATCCTCTACAGACACGGTAGAGCTGCATTCGAACAACATCGTCATGATCGAGGGACTGCATGTTCTATCGGATGAGAAGCTCCGCGAAATGCTGGATATTAAAGTATTCGTCGATTCTGATCCCGATGTACGTATTCTGCGCCGTGTCGTTCGTGATATTGAGGAACGTGGACGTACGATTCAATCCATTAACCAGCAGTACTTGGCTACAGTGAAGCCCATGCACGAAGCATTTATTGAACCATCCAAGAGATACGCTGATATCATCATTCCGGAAGGCGGACATAACGAAGTTGGTATTCAGCTGTTGTCCATCCTCACCGAGAAGTATTTATCCGGCGACAAAAAGTGGTCCGGTACAAGACTATAATCCATATAAAAAGGAGACCCTGCAAAGCGAGCCGCTTGCGTGAGGATCTCCTTTTTTATTTGCCACGTAACCTTTACCCCTCAATAGGTGTCTATATGAATAAGAACGGATACAAGGGAGTGAGCCATATTCGTATAGCAGAAAAATGGGCAATGTACCCTATGCATCTGCTCATCATGTTTATGATTAACCTGTTCTTCGGTACCATGAACTTATTCTGGGCTGTGTATGAAGATCACAGCATTTTGTCTACAACGATCTCCCTGCTCTATCTGACGACCTGGATGCTCTATGCTCTATTCATGAGACGCTGCAGCGGGGATTTCATGATTCTAACCTCTATTTTTTGGCTAGGCGGCTTGGCATTGCTCGCCTTGCTTTATACGGTAGAACAGGTAAGTATCGCCCTTTTATTGTTGTTTTTTAGTTCAATTCACGGTTTCACTCTCAAACTGGAAATGACAGATCTCTGGCTTGTCTTTGAATATGGTCTCATTTCCCTAACCTGTTATATTGTCGTCATCGCGGTTAATTGGATTAGTGCCAGACGCTACAAACAAAAAAAGCCTGAAGTTCCTTTTAACTAAAGGTCCTTCAGGCTTTGCACTACGATTAGGCTGTACGTTTGTATGCTTTGAACGGAACATCCTTTTCCTTAGTTCCCGCAAACGGCGGTTTGATCGTCAGTGCTATAAGCACAGCAACAATACAAAGCGCACCGATGACGATAAAGGTTGGCTTGAAGCCGCCGAGCATGGCAGCAATAAACGAGCCGGACAGTGCCCCGATACCAAAGCCTTGGTAGACGATGCCGTAATTTTTCGTATGATTCTTCAGTCCGAAGAAGTCACTCACGATGGCCGGAAATACAGTAATGTTGCCTCCGAAGCAAAAAGCAATGGCTGCCACACAGACGAAGAACAAACCGTAATTCAGCGGTACAGCACTTAGTACGAGCGCAGCGGCTGCTGTAACGGCCAGCGTACATCCTACCAGCTTGATCCGGCTCACTTTATCCGACAACGCACCTAGAATCAGTCGTCCTGCGGTGTTAAAAATAGCGATCATGGCGACTGCATTGGCTGCCGTTGCGGCATCCAGATGCGCCAGCTGCATACCGATATCCTTGACAATCCCGATCAGATAGAGTCCGCTCATACACGCTGTGAAGAACACAATGAACAAGAGATAGGCTTGTTTCGTTCGCAGCATTTCACCTGTTGTATAGTCTTTCGCTCCTTGAAGCGGTCCTGCCACCTGATTCGCTTCTCTCTTGCCACTCTCGGAGACAGAAGGAGCGACGCTTGCTTCTCTAACAAGCAGTGAACCGGTCAGGATCATCGCCATAACAATCAATCCCCAGTAGAGAAACGCCTGAGATACACCAACGGATTCAATCAAACCGCCGTTAATGTATTTAAACACAAGGCTTCCTGTTCCGTAGGCTCCGACGGAAATACCTGAGATGAGACCTTTTCGGTTCGGAAACCATTTAATTAGGTTAGATAAAGACGTAATGTAAGCCGTTCCGTCGGCAAAGCCGACAATAACGCCTGCCAGCACATATAAGGCTGCAAGCGAGCTTGCCTGCGAGCTGAGCATAAGACCAATACCAAGCAATATACCGGACACGGCTGTCAGCTTTCGAAGTCCTATTTTTTCTTGAATCTTACCCGCAAACAATGTGGCGAAGGCAAGCGCAAAGCTAGTGATGGAAAAGGTAATGGATACGGAGCTGAGCTCCCATCCGAACTTACTCACAAGCGGAGCGTTAAACAAGCTCCATGTATAGATGGTCCCAAGACCCATTTGCATAATAATGGTACCGAGTACAATAAGAAAGCGATTGCTATTCTTTGAGTTCATATCTCGTTCCTTCTTTCTCTCGCTGTTCTAAGCGTACGATGCAGTGCTCCTTACGCTACTTCATTGTAACGCTTTCACAGAGAGTTCTAACGTGTTTAGGAACGAGATAGCACAGATTGAGAATGAACTGCATTTATATGCGCATGAGCTGCTTGAACTCCTTCGCTTTGCTGCGGCTGACGGGAATCTCCACATCCAGATCCGTTAATTTGAGCAGATACGTATTGTTGAACCAAGGGATGATTTCGCGTATTTTGGACAGATTGACCAGATAGGAGCGGTGACAGCGATAGAAAGACTCTCCAGGCAGCCGGGAATGAAATTCACTAATGCTGACATTCATTGTATATGTCTCTGCTTGGGTAATCACTTCTGTTGTCTTCTCCTGGGCAGAGGCATAATAGATGTCGTCACTATCTACAACGATAATCTTCTCATTCTTCCATAAATTAACCTTACGAATAGCCGGCTTGGACTCTTCTTGTACAGGCTGATGCTGCTGTCTATAGGCAGCTTCCAGCTTCGCCAGCATGGAGGATATACGAGATTCACTGTAGGGCTTCAGAATATAATCAAAGGCTTCGATCTCAAAAGCCTCAGCCGCATGCTCTTTATACGCTGTAATGAACACGATGTAGGGCTTCACCTGGAACTTGCTTATATTCTGGGCAAGCAGCACACCGTCGATTGAAGGCACGTTAATATCTAGAAAGAGAACATCCACCTCATGGCTCTGTAAATACTTGAGTGCATCCAGCCCATCCTCGAATTCCTCTTCAATCTCAATGCTGCTATGCGTTCGAATCAGATAGGCCAGCTCCTGACGGGCGAGAACCTCATCTTCTACAATGATTGCTTTCATGCCTGCTTCTCCTTTTTTACATCAAAAAATATTTCGGTGCCTTGATCCAACCGCCGGATATGCAAACCCTCTCCATAAATGAGCTGTACACGCTGATGCACATTATACAGTCCGATGTGATGCTCAGGCATATTGCCTTCCTGCACCTTCTCAATGATCTCCTCCGGAATGCCAGCCCCTGTATCCGAAATGGTGATTCTCACCCTTCCTTCGTGCTCCTTCACGGCAATCGTGACCGTTCCGGGTCCTTTTGTTTTCAGTATCCCATGGTTGATTGCATTCTCAACCAGCGGCTGAATGATAAGACTTGGGATTCGCACCTGTACTTCATCAATATCGTACACCACGTTCAGTCGTTGGCCAAAGCGGGCTTTTTCAATCTCTACATACTGCTGTACCTGCTGCAGCTCGGCATGAATATCGATCATTTTATCCGTAAGCTCCAGATTATAGCGCATATATCCCGACAGATTCACGATCAGCTCCCTGGCTTTATCCGGATTGATTCGAATCGACGAGGCAATCGCATTCAGCGCATTGAACAAAAAATGAGGATTGATCTTCGTCTGCAGCGCCTTCAGCTCCGCCTTGTTCGCCATTTCTTTCATTCCTTCTACCCTGGATACTTCCATCAAGGTCGAGATCATTTGCGACAAACCGATCGCGAGGGCTTGCAGTGAATCTGTAATCTTATGAGCCTTGGCATAATAAATTTTCAGTGTCCCTGTGACCTCTCCCTTCTCTTGAAGCGGAATGATTATCAGTGACTTAATGAATGGATTCGTATGCGCCGTATCGTTATTTCGAATCGTAATTTGCCCGCTGGAGATCGTCTTCTTCGTCTCTTCACTAATAATCTCATGACGCTCCAGATAGTGCTCTTCACCAACCCCGACATATGCCAAAATCAGCTTTGTGTCCGTGATCGCCACCGCGTCCGCACCAATCTCATCCTTAATAATCCGGCAGATCGTATGCAGCGATTCCTGATTAATGCTTCGGAAATAGGGGAGCGTCTTGTTCGCAATATCAAGTGACAGCTTCGCCTGCTTGGCCGCTACAACCTCCTTCTCCCCTTCTACGCTTTGAACCAGCAGAACAATAAGACCCACACTGACCTGGCTTAGAATCATTGGAAAAGCAATTCGGGAAACGATCTCCATCCCTAATGAGGCTGGCTCGGCCATCACTAATATGAGGATCATGGTTAAAGCTTCGCAGGCCATACCTGCGAGAATACCTGCTTTCCACCTCTGTTCGGCTGACCTCAGCTTGTATATGTACCCTGATACAACCCCTGCCGTAATGCTTGTGATTAAACAAGGGACCGAGGTAACCCCGCCAATGTCGATCAAGAAACGGTGTATTCCCGATATGACACCCGTAACGAGCCCCACCCACGGACCAAATAATATCCCACCAGACATTATGGCAATAATCCGCACATTGACGAGTGAGCCTTCAACATTAATACCGCTGTATGTACCAAACAAGGCAAAGCCACTGAAGATCAGGCTGGCGATGGTGAGCTCCTTCCATGTCTTGTCTCCGTTCTGAAAAAAAGTCCTGAAACGGGGTACCCGGATCAGCACGAACAAGCACATCAGCAGCAATGCAGCCCGCTCTAATAGCTGCAGCAGCATCAGTAAAGTGTCCTGCATGATATGTAACCTCCCAACCCCATAAATCGTGCTCTCATTATAGCCATGGTATTTTTATCTTGTCTAATTTCCCTCTTTTTCTTCCATCGGTATTTAGGCAAAAAATAAAGCAGCTCTAGTGAGCCGCTCGAGGTGTGCATAGGTTTGCATAGGTGTGCATCAATTATTTGGTCTGATCATACGTTATAAATTTATTGATAAAACCGCGTAGGTTTTGACTTGTTTCGTTCAACTGCTCGATTGCGGTCATAAAGTTCATAACCAGCTGCGCCTGATCCTGTGAAGCATGGGCGATCTGTCCAATCTCTTCCTCCATCTGTTTAATGGACTGCTGGACACTGTCCAGGGAGGTCTCAATCTGATGCGTCGCCTCTTTGGTGTCAACCGACAGCTTACGAACTTCCTTGGCAACAACACCAAATCCCGCTCCTGCTTCACCCACACGCGCTGCTTCGATCGCAGCATTAAGCCCCAGCAGATTCGTCTGCTCAGAGATCTCACGAATAAATCCAGTGACATGGTTGACCGCTTCGGATTTTTTCACCGCTTCTTTGGAATTGTTCAAGATTTCATCCGAGGTAGCGGACAATTCTTCGGAATGCGCAGCGACTTGCTGAATACCGCTGAGCAGCTGTTCAGCAATTTGCTCTGTGGCCCCCATATATTTCTCAAGCATTTCCTGGTTCTCGAGGCTGTAGTTTACGCTGAGTGCAGCCAGCATTTCTCCATTCTCGTCCTTAATGGGCAGAAACATCGCTTCAAAAGGGTATTCGTAGCCGGAGTATTCCACCCGGTCCGCCGTCTTCACATATCCGTTAGGGAAAAAAGAGAAATTCCGATTATGCTCATCCAGAGGATACCCTGCCTCAAATCCAAACTTCAAAGATTCACTGTCAGACCAATACAATATCTTCTCACGGTCAAATATAGCTATAGCTACATCCTCACGGATGACTTCTTTAATAAACGGCATGCTCTTAATCAGCGCGTCTACAATATTCATTATCTTTCCCTCCATATCTCTAATCAACTATTAGTTGATTCACTTACTAGATATTTCGGCATAATGTGAATGAAAATACAGACATTAATTGTATAAAGAGGTGTTGGATCTGGATGAAAATAAAAAGGGCCGCTATAAGCAGGCCCCTTTAATCTTTTGACGACACAAAAAAGAGAACAGTCCGGGCATTATAAACCACGAACTGCTCTCTTCATATAAGGTAATCTTACCTATTGCGTCTGTGATGCTCCATTTGTAATGTGGAACTCCAGCATCATCTGCTGTAGTCGTGAGCCGAAGCCCTCGGATGCTTCCATGAAGTAGTTTTGCTTCACAATAAAACTGCCGCCTTTTTCATTGTCGAACACATAATACCTGACGATCGGATCATTCCATTCCGAACCACCTGTTCCGCCAATGGCTCTTACTTCCCAGCCTGTGACCGGCGTCTCAATAGCTTCCGCAGCGTGTACTTTGGAGTAATCCTTCTCAAGGGTTGCTTCAATGTCGGCTGCTGCATCCGCTGGGAGCATGGCTACCTGGTATATTTCCATTGACACCTCTGGATACGGTTCTCCTGGCGGATCAGCGAGTACAATCTTGTCCATTCCATCCTCTTGGATCATCTTATACATCGTGGTATCAAAATAAATGACGTACTCCTGATCTGTCCCTTCATGCAGCGTATCAACACTTGTGGAAGGCATGCCTTCAATCTCTGTCTCCACCGTTTTCTCCGGTGCGAACCATTCCCTAACTTGCTCGACGAGTGCCTGTACGGGCGCAGTTGGCAAGCTCATGACAATAAGGATGGAAGCAGCCGCCACTGCCGGGATAATCCATCGCTTCCGCTTCGATTTCTGTTTCCTCCTAGCAGAATACTGCTCCCCTGCTGCTTCCTTATGTCGACGCTCTTCCTGAATCTGCCCTTTGATGGCCGACCATATCTTGTCCTGTTGCTGTACCGATTCATCCGTTCCTGCCTTCAGCCCGTCCCTCAGCTGGTGTTCCAGCTGGTTATCTCGTTCTTCGTTATGAGCCATCCTGCTCTCCTCCTTCATTCAGTCTCAGCCAGCCTTGCAGCTTCTGTCTTGCTTTATACAATCTCGATTTGACGGTGTTTACGTTCAGATCTAGCAATTCTGCGATATCCTTCTCTGCGTAATCATTTACGTATTTCAGAATGATCGGAATTCGCTGCTGATCCTCCAGTCTCTGCACCATGTCGTATATATCGCCGTGCTCATCAAAGGTGTAGCGGTCATGCTGCGATGGCAGCACGCGCTCATCCGTAAGCTCTGTCGGAACCAGCCGTGAATGCTTTTCTAAATACCGGTTGCATTCATTCACCAAAATCCGATTAAACCAGGGTTCAAAGGGTTTGTTCAGATCAAAGGTATTCAAATTCCGATATACTCTCATAAATGTTTCTTGTACAACATCCGCTGCACTTGCCGAGCTTCTCGTTATGGCCGTCGCCGTGCGTATCGCTTTGTCAGCATAAACTCTGTAGAGCTGCTCGAATAATTCATCGCTATACTCTTGTTGGAGCTGCCTGATCAGGTCTTGTGTCAACGCGCGGCCCCCCTTTCTGTATGTCAGTCATATATAATACCCTGGGATCACGATAAAAAGTTTTCGATTCCGATCTGTAAAAAAAGAAAAGAACCGCGCTGTTGGCTGCACGATTCTGACGAGAATAAATTCTTAAAAAGCGGTCAAGGAAGATTATTAAATGTATTGTGAACAGGAGTGAGCTAAGAAATAAAGAGCGATTCATCGTTTCTTATAATATCTTATACACTTCCTGATTAACCAATCAATACAAATAATAGCGATAAGAAATACCGACCAATAATTCCCGATAAACCAAATAGAGAAGAAGCTGATCATAATAAAAAATACAAGCACTGCCAAAATAAGTCCAAGTTTGTCCATGATGTCTAATTCCTCTAGATATGTATTTAAAAACACAGGATACCTTCGAATACCCTATACGGGGTACTCTTTCTACGCTAATGAAGCTCTCCACCGATTACCTTGATATCCTCTTCGGCATTTGCAGCTGTGATCGCAGCTATTTCAAGACCTTTTACAATGTGATCAAGACATAAGCTCGGGGCCCCCGAGTTCAATGTCTGCTCAGGAAGATACGGGATATGAATGAAGCCGCCGCGAATATGCGGTGAGTAGGACTGCAAATAATGCATTAAGCCATAAAATAAATGATTGCATACAAAAGTGCCTGCTGTATTGGACACGGCCGCAGGAACGCCGGCTGCTCTCATCGCTTCTACCATCTTTTTGATCGGTAATGTAGAAAAATAAGCGGCAGGCCCGCTCTGTACAATCGGCTCATCAATCGGCTGCTGCTGTTCATTGTCTGGTATACGGGCATCATCTACATTGATCGCGATGCGTTCCGGTGTAATCTGTGTCCGTCCGCCAGCCTGTCCAATGCAGATGACAACATCGGGCTGCTCTTTTTCGATAGCGGATATGACATGCTGAATGGACTTGGCAAAAACGGTCGGGATTTCATAAGCAACCAATTTCACATTACTCGTCTTCTTGCAATTCAGCCGCTTCACAGCTTCTAGCGCAGGATTGATCTGTTCACCCCCAAAAGGGTCGAATCCAGATAACAGCACCTTTTTATCCATTTGATAAGCCTCCATATGCTATGATCCTTGATTTCTCTACTATATCCTATTTTTACCTGATAAAAATATCCATGGCGTTGAAGGTTAACCGCTGCAATGAATGTTGCTTGCTAATATTCACCTTTTAATGAAATATGAAAGTGAATTTATTACATCATCTTTGACTTTTCTACTATATTAGAGAGTATTTTAGCGAGTTACAAAGCTTATTTCCCGAGAAATAATGACAAGAATCGATGTATAATGATAAAATTTAAGATTTTTATGTAAGTATTTACATATACACCTTCTTCTCATATCTTCAAAAGAAAAAAAGCTGATGAGATCACCTCAACAGCTTTACTGCTACTCTTTATATTCTATGACGCTTCTATGCTCGCTTGCAATCGATCAGGCAACCGCCAAATTTCTGCGAATTCTGCGATCAATAATAAAAGGTCCAAAAGGTATGATGGAGGCGACGAGTGCAGCAAGCACCATCTTGATCGACCAGCGGTTTAGAAATGCCGCTATCGCTATGGCGATGATGTAAAGAACAAACAAAAATCCGTGTGCTCCCCCCACAATGGTTACAGCTGCTGGAATATCAAATGCATATTTCAAAGGCATGGCAATCGCAAGCAATAAAATGAAGGAAATGCCCTCGATCATTCCGACGACACTAAAAAAACGCATTGCATTCTTGCTTGATTTGTTCATTATCCACCTGTCCTCTCCTGCTATATACCGTGTCAGACGGGTAACTAACTCGTCTCACTTCAGCATTCAGGGACATCTTACAACGGGTCTAATGATAAGGTCAATGGAACTTGTCCGTTTGTTGGAATTCCGTAACAGATCCTTGTGAATTAAGTGAATTATTGCGCTGCAATCTTGCCACAGATTTGATTTAAACACACAAACCTGCCAGCTTAAACTTCAATTTATACATTAGAACCACCCACAAGCAAAAAAGCCACCGCAAACGCGGAGGCCTATGTGAAACCTTTTATTACACTTGCTTGAATTCAATTTGGTCAATATGCATACCTGGCTTGATATGCTCAAACGTCAATTCATATTGACCTGCTTCGAGCTCCACCTTGATCTGCTTCAGCTTCACCCACTTACCTTCCGTTCCGTTCGTTTGGACCGTAGTGACCACTTGTCCGTTCAGCATCAGGTTACAAGCACTTTGTGCAAGCTCGCCATCTGGAGACATGACATTTGCAAAAATGCGGTACACTCCCGGCGCTTCGACTTTAATCACCGCTGGACTGTCTGGCACGATCTTCACTTGACCTTCCTCTGCCACCGTCTGCACCTGTTCTGGATGCAGGGATACACTCGCCTTAAACTGCTCCACGCTCTCCTTAATAAACGTATCTCTTGAGAACACCGGAGCCTGCATCAGCCACTCACAAATATTGATGGCATTACGCTGTAATTCCCCACGCGTGAGCGTGCCGTTCTCCAGGGATTCTATCGTATTATCGCCATACGCGTTCGTTTCCGCTCCATAGTTGCTGACCACCATATAGAGATCGTTCTGAGCGCGAATCATAAAGTTCGTGTTCTTACGGTCTGCTGGACCGCTGTTCGCCGAATCGTTCATCACGGCCCACCAGTCCGTCATCACGATCCCTTTATATCCCCATTCACCGCGGAGAATCGTCGTGTTCAGATCATAATTGGAAGCAGCCCAATGGCCGTTAATCGGATTATATGAGGTCATAATGGAGTTTGCCCCACCTTGTTTTACGGCCATTTCAAAGCCCTTTAGATAAATCTCACGCAGAGCACGCTCCGATACGACCGCATCGACTTTGGTACGATACTTCTCCTGGTTATTGCAGGCAAAATGCTTCAGTGTAGCAAAAGAACCTCCCTTGCGAATTCCGCGCGTACAAGCTGCTGCAAACAAACCGGTTACCAGTGGATCTTCGGAGAAATACTCAAAGTTCCGGCCGTTCAGCGGACTGCGGCGAATATTAAGGCCCGGCCCCAGTAGAGTGTCGATTTCATTGCGGACCAGCTCTCTGCCTTCCATCACATAGAGTTCTTCGACCAGATCCACATTCCATGTCGCTGCAAGCAGTGTGCCGATTGCCACCTGTGTTGCCTGCTGCCCGCTGTCCATCCGGATGCCGGAAGGGCCATCTGCTGTACATCCAACAGGAATACCGAAGCCTAGCAGACTGTCGCTGACACCTCCAAAAGCCGAAGCCGTCCCTGGCGTAACGAGCGGGCTGCTCATACCCTCGCCCCGAACGATAGCCGCCAGATCCTGGTCGCTCAGCTGAGCAATAAATTGCTCAATGCTGACTTTACCCTCATGCACATCTTTCAGCTTGTAGCCTTGATCTCCCGTCTGTGCTAGTGTCTGTGGAAGATTCTTCTCAATTCGCTCTCCAAGAGAAATCTTCCGTGTGGGAACTTCGGCTGCCGACAGCTCATATGTGCCATCCGCCTGGCGTGCACCAGGCATCATCCGCTTGAAGCCTTCCGTTGGCGCCATCGCCTCCTGCAGCTGCTCCACGACGACAAGCGATTCAAGAATATAGCCTTCCTGCCCGTCTACCGTTACTGCTTCCAGCTGTTTAACGCTGCTGCCGACATAGAAACGATACACCCCTTCTTCCAATACGTAAGCCGATGGGTGCCCTGTTACGCCGCTGTCATCGTAGGAAGCCATAGAATCAACGGAGAAGCGGAGTGTCAGCTGCTCTGATTCACCCGGCTCAAGGAGCTTTGTTTTGGCAAAAGCGGCAAGCGCTCGGGCAGGCTGTCCCAGCTTCCCTTGCGGCGCTTCGTAATAGACTTGAACAGTCTCTTTGCCCGCATAAGCGCTGCCTGTGTTAGTTACCTTGACCTTCAATTCAATAAATTCGGCTCCACCTTCGCTCCCCTTCGTCGCACCATCATTCTCAATTGAAAAGGTCGTGTAGGACAGTCCATATCCAAATGCAAACTGCACCTTATCCGGACAGAAGGTTTCGAAATAACGATAACCTACGTAAATATCTTCCTCGTACAGATTCTTAAACTCATGACCGTAATTACGGGTCGAAGGATAATCCTCGATGGAATATGCAATCGTATCGGTCAGCTTACCGCTCGGCGTAACATCCCCTGCCAGCACATCGGCGATCGCATTTCCGCCTTCCATTCCGCCCTGCCATGAATAGATCACTGCCGAAATCGGGTAAACATGACTTGCATCGTCCAGCCAGCTCATATCAATGATGTTGGAGACATTAAGCACGACAATGGTTTGTTCAAAATACTTCGTTACCATGGTCAGCATCGCTTTTTCATCATCCGTCAGCTGATAGCTTCCCTGCTCGTTCGCATTATCCTGATCCTCACCAGCTGTACGCCCGATCACAACAATTGCCTTTGCAGATTTGCTTCTAGCCCCAGATACCAATTCATCGGTCAATGGCATTTCTTTCTGATGCCAAGGTTCGGCTGCCCATCCGCCTCCGCCGTTATCGAATGGATTTTGTTCAATCCATTTTTCATAGGTAGCTGCTAGCTCCTCATTGACCTCGATTTGAGACTTTGCGCGAAGGCCATCCAGCAGATTGGTCGTATATACCACATTGACACTGCCGCCTGATCCGGTACCGCTGCGATAGTAATTTACCTGAGTACGTCCAAAAACTGAAACGTTTTCGGAACGTTGTATAGGCAGCACTTGTCCATCGTTCTTGAGCAGTACTGCACCTTCTGCCGCGACCTTTCTACTGAATTCTGCAAATCCTTCTAATGGAACACCGATAAGTTGTGAGCTCAAATGATTCCCTCCTGAAATGTTTTTTCGAAAGTACTAAATGATTTATGAGATTGATTCATATTGCTATATAAATGAAAGAATACAAGAAAAACGAAGAGTGTAGGCGTTTACAGTTTCAGTTGTATACGTTTACCTCCCTATTCTATTCCATAGTAACAGATTTCTAAAGACATTTGAAAGATACAGATCACAAAAAGACCCATTCGTTAAAATGGGTCTCAGCAGCACTATAATTAACATCTCACAGCGAATAATCGCTTCCTGAATACAGAATGCGGGTTACTGATGATCGTGAGCACTCTTCTGTTTAACCAGACTGTAGTATTTGTTAATATCGTCATCTACTTCTCTGGATTTCGCAAGTACAATTTCAGAGTTATAACCATACCAATCGGCCAGAAGATTGAGTTCATGTCTCTTCTTCTCAATAAGTGAGTAAATTGAAATCTTCCCCAACATGAATTCCCCCTTAGTATGTTTGTACTTACACAAAATGAGTCATGCTAGTGAGTATTACTGTGGAATTTAACCCTAATTTAAGAATAGTTCGGATGGTAAATCTCAATCTCTTAATTCTCAATCATGAGTTGTCTCCATCAAACTATATATAGATAAAATATATCAAAACTAACCTATATGTACTCTTAATTAGAGCTAACAAAAATAATTCTGAAAATGATATGAATGAGAGAAAAACCTCTCTTTTCGTCTATTTTACTACTTTTTCCACATTTTGCAACTATATTTTATAAACTTTTTACACGTATGGTGTATAAATTTCCTCGTTCTTGTCTACACAATTCGTGTACATGAACACTTATTGTGTAAATAAAACTTTATTCTGTGTAACCATGCTAAACTAACTTTTTAGGAGGGATTTCATAATGTCTGTCTTGGGAGATCGTCTGAAGCAACAAAGAGAACACAGAGGATGGTCTCAGGTCTTCGTATCCAAAAAGTTAGGTCTAAAACGCAGCAGCACTTATGCAAACTGGGAGTACGGAATAAGAGAGCCTGACTTGGACATGCTGCAGAGAATCGCTGATCTATATGAGGTTTCTATCGATTGGTTGAATGGCAGAGAGCAGAAATACGAGATTAATCCTGAGCCACAAGAAGAATATATACTGAAGATTATTAGAGAAACTGAAGCCGATTACAACGTACAGCTTCGTGGTGATCCCGTTGTGGAATCTACGCTCCGAGATCTGATACAAAATATAGCAAAGCTGAAAAAAGCAGCACAAAACGAGAAGGACTGATGTCATGTGAGCGCTTGTGCTCTTAAGTGCGGTTCCTACATAAGTTGGTTATAATAAGATAAGCAGGACAGGTTACATAAGTTAGTAATAAATAAAGGCAGGAGACATATGCGTACACACGTCCACATCATTGCTCCTTATGAAGCGATGATTCCTATTATAGAAGAGTGCATTCCGCTATTTCCCCACTTAGATATTCAATATGCGATCGGTGATCTTGGCAGAGGAGCCGAACTCGCAGCTAGGGCAGAAAAAAACGGGGCAGAAGTTATTATTAGCCGCGGAGGGACGGCTCAATTCATTAAAGAAGCCGTGACGATTCCCGTCATCGACGTCCACCTTTCGGGTTACGATATGATTCGTTCGCTAACGCTAGCCAGTCAGTTTAATGGTCAAACGGCTATCGTCGGATTCTCCAATATTACATCAGGCGCACAATCGATTATTGATCTGATGGATTTGCCTCTAAAGGTGTATACCATACACAGCTCCGAGGATGTGGCAAGACTGCTGCTTGAGTTAAAGGCGGCAGGTTACCGCCAAATTGTGGGGGATGTTATTACCGTGAATACAGCTAATGCTTATGGCATGAAGGGGCTGCTGATTCAATCCGGTAAAGAATCGATATTGAGAGCGCTGGATGATGCCCAGCTTATTTATCGCTATTTGAGCAAGAACAACACCATATCGTTAATTTTGAATGAGCTCGTGATGAATGAGCATCCCAACCTCATCATATTGAATGAGCATAATGAAGTCGTATACGAACAGTTGAACGATTTTGACCATAACCCTTTGACAGAGAACCATATCTATGTGACCAACACGAATATCGATTTTCATCAATCGAAGGTTCAAAATGTTTTTATAGTTGATGACTATCAGCTCACCGTTAACGCCTATGAAACGACGATAAACCGTATCAGCTACAAGGTTTACTCCTTGGAAAAGGGACAGCCCTATGCCTTTGCTCATCTTGGCATCAAAGCCTATTATGAGACATCCGTAGAGCCCATTGTAGCTGAATCCACTGCTATGCGCACAACGTTAAGCCATATTAACATGCTCTATAAGTATCATGAGCCCATTCATTTGCTGGGTGAGGAGGATACAGGAAAGTCCTACTTGGTGAAGTATATTCATCAAACGTATGCCAATGGAGGGCTGCTGCTCCAGATCGATCTGAAGCAAGTTCCTCCAGGTGTATTAAGCGACATTCCACTGGCCAAAGTAAGAAATGTAGAATTGAATCATGTGGAGCACCGCATTGAGGATCCAGAATGGATCGCATTTATTGAGTCCTGCCTGAATCAGCAGGTTGGAATATTCATTATCAGTGAACAGGCACTGAACGAGCATTGGCCTCCACATCTTAAACTGAATACCATCATCATGCCGACCCTCTTGGAGAGACTGGATGATCTGCCATCACTGATTCAGCATTTTCTATCGGATTATTATCAGAAATATGGAACAACGGCAATCAAGATTAAGGAAGATGCATTGCAGCTGATACAGCAAAAAGCATCCCATATGTCTATAAGCCAGCTAAAGCAGCTGATTAAACAAGCAGCCATGAACGAAACGGAGTATGTACTTTCAGCAAATACAGTTTCCCGATTATTAGACGGATACTCTACTTCGAAGGCCTCGAATTCCATAGAGCTTACAGGTACATTAAAAGAAATTGAAAAAGAAATTATCTCCTATGTATTGCAAGAAGAAAATAATAATCAATCCAAGGCAGCGGAGCGATTAGGGATTAATCGAGCCACCCTATGGCGTAAACTTAAGAATGAATAAGTTTACGCTTTTTTTATTGCGTAATGTGTTGCATATTTAAACAATTTTTAAATTTAGGCACATTTACATAATTTTAATGTTGCTAAAATAAACAACATGATATAGTATTGTTCCTGCAAACGCTTTATTAAAACGATTACACAAGGAGCTAACAATATGAATATTAAAGCGACGTTAGATCGGATCCCTGGCGGCATGATGGTTGTCCCTCTTCTCATCGGGGCATGTATCAATACATTTGCTCCAAACGCTTTGCGGATTGGCGGCTTTACCGAAGCCTTATTTGTCAACAGTTCAAGCACGCTTATTGCACTATTCCTATTGATCGCCGGTACGCAAATTACGTTTAAAACAGCGGGTTCATCTGTTGCAAAGGGTGTTACGCTGCTGGTGTTTAAATGGGCCGTCGGCGCAATCATCGGATTGATTGCCATCATGTTTGCCGATTCTTCAACCGGACTATTTCTGGGTCTAGCGCCTCTCGCCATTATTGCCGCCATGACGAACTCAAACGGTGGACTCTACATTGCACTAGCTGGACAATACGGGAAAGAGGATGACAAAGCAGCTTACCCTTTCCTTGCACTCAGTGACGGACCGTTTCTTACCATGGTAGCGCTCTCGATCTTTGGCGCGATGGGCTTTGCTGACGGAATGTTCTCACCGATGTCCTTCGTAGCAGTACTGCTTCCGCTGGCTGTCGGCATAATTATTGGTAACCTGGACCGTAATATGGCAGAATGGCTGCACAAAGGCAGTGATAAGCTGGTTCCTTTCTTCGCCTTTTCTCTGGGGATGGGCATCAATTTCTCTTCCATCATCCAAGGTGGCCTTAGTGGTATCCTGCTAGGCGTACTAACCGTGCTGCTCACAGGCGGTCTCGGATTCCTGCTCTTCAGAGCCATTGGCTGGAACCCAATTGTCGGTGCATCGGAAGGATCAACAGCAGGTAATGCAGTAGGTACACCGGCTGCGATCGTCGCAGCGAATGCTTCCTTTGGACCGATTGCTGAAATCGCCACAGTACAAATTGCGGCAAGTGTCGTAACGACCGCCATCTTATTGCCGATCTTCATTGGCTTCTTATCCAAACGATTGGAGAAATCCGGCGGCGTCGAAAAATATAACAATCCAGCTGCATAGAGGTTATAATAGCCCCTCAATTTGCACTCGTTTTTCTCAAGGAGGAGGTAACTGCATGAAACTAGCCATCATTGCAGATGATTTGACTGGCGCCAATGACAGTGGAGTTCAGCTCGCACGTCATGGCCTTAGAACAAGCGTATTATTTGATATGGATGAGGATAACATTCGCAGCTACGATGCTGTCGTCTATGATACAGACAGCCGCTCCATCACCCAGGAAGAAGCTTATCAGCGGGTAAGTAAGGCCGCGGAATTCTTAATAAAGGCCGGATTCAATACCATTTTTAAAAAGATGGATTCCACCATGCGTGGAAATATCGGTGCAGAGATCGATGCATTATATGATGTCGTTAAGCCTGACTTTATGATGATTGCACCCGGCTATCCCAAAAACAATCGCACCATCTTAAACGGTGTCCACTATTTGAATGGTATCCCGCTTGGTGAAACAGAAATTGCAAATGATCCCAAGACTCCGGTTACTCTCTCTTACCTTCCAGATTTGCTTAAGCTGCAAACGAAGTATGAGGTCGGTGAAATATCCGCAAGTGATCTGGATGCCGGGAAAGATCATGTTGAAAATAAGCTGAAACACTTTATGCAGAACTCCGTTCCTTATGTGCTCGTTGACTCGACCAAGGAGCATCATTTGGAACGGATATTGCAAACAACGAAGCAGCTAAGCTATACGTTTGCATGGGCCGGTTCAGCAGGGATTGCGAACTACCTGCCCGAGCATTACGCTATATCACACGCTCACTCAGAGCTTACGATCGCTGAAAATCAAGGTCCGACTCTTACTGTCGTCGGCAGTGTAAACAAGAACTCGCGCGCACAGCTCAGACAGCTGCTTGAACAAACGGATGTGTGCCCGGTACAATTTATATCTTACAAGGCTGTGTCTGAGCCATCGGATCGCAACGCAGAAATGGAACGTGTATTTGAAGAAGTGAAGTCACTGGCCTTAGAGGGTAAGGATACTGTGATCTACTCCACAGCAGAGCAGATCGATATCGAACAAGCACGTACCACCGGCGAGTCCAGAGGACTTAACCATACCGAGGTTAGTAACGAGATTGTGCGAGCCATCGGTGAGGTTTGTGCAAGACTGCTGGAGAAGGGTTATTTTACAGGTGTCTCCATGACAGGCGGAGATACGGCGAAGCAAATCTGTATGATGTGGAATATCAGCGGCTTTGAATTGTTGGACGAGCTGGAAATTGGTGTGCCGATTTCGAAATTTATAGGCGTCAAGGATCTGTACGTGATTACAAAAGCAGGCGGATTCGGCAAGCCAGACGTATTTATCCATGCGATTCAAAAGTTAAAAGGAGGAACTATAGCATGAAACCAACCGTCGGAATTACGATGGGTGATGCAGCAGGCATCGGACCCGAAATTATTATGAAGGCATTAGCCCACCAGGAAATGTACGATAACTGCAATCCTCTTGTGATCGGGGATGCCAAAATATTAGACCGAGTTCTGCCAATCATCGGCTCAGATCTGAAGGTACGTTCGATTCAGGAGCCATCTGAGGCGAAATACGAATTTGGTACCGTGGATGTAATCGATCTGGATCTCGTCCCTGCAGATCTTGAATTTGGTGAAGTATCTGCTGTAGCAGGAGATGCAGCCTTTCAGTTTCTGGCAAGAGCGATTGACCTAGCGAAGCAGCACAAGATCCACTCCATCTGTACGGCTCCATTGAACAAGGAGTCTTTGCACCAGGGCGGACACCTGTATCCGGGACACACTGAAATTTTGGCTGATCTCACGGATACCAAAGATTTCTCCATGATGCTGACAACTCCGAACCTGCGGGTCATCCACCTGACAACCCATATGGGACTGATTGAAGCCATCCACAGCATTACTCCGGATAGAACGTATACTGTCGTTAAGCTTGCCCATGATACGCTGAAGAAAGCCGGTTTCGACAACCCGAGAGTTGCGGTCTGCGGAATCAACCCTCATGCAGGTGAGAATGGACTCTTCGGAAACGGTGAGGAAGAAGAAAAGCTACAGCCCGGCATTGAGCGTGCCCAGAAGGAAGGCATTAATGTAGTAGGTCCTCTCCCTGCTGACACTTTGTTCTTTAGAGCTGGCAGAGGCGATTTTGATATCGTTGTTGCCTGCTACCACGACCAAGGGCATGCGCCAATCAAGGTCATGGGTATTGAAGAAGGCGTGAACATTACGGTCGGACTAAAAGGCGGTATCATCCGCACCTCTGTCGACCACGGAACAGCATTTGATATTGCAGGCAAAAATATTGCTGAAGACAAGAGCATGCTGGCGGCGATCCGCTCTGCCATTGAGCTTGCTCCAAAGGATCGACTCTAATACCTAGCTTGACTGCAGCTTGCACATGAAAGACCCAGCGATCGCTGGGTCTTTTTTGATGTGTCGCTTTCATGTGTTTTCGTTTGCTGCTCTTGCGAGTGAAATTTGCAATACAGATCTGCTCCTCGCACGAATAGGTGCATATAAGCCAGCACATAATATACCTCATAAACCGATCTCAGTTAGATAAGGAGGACTCATCAATTGAGTACGAACCAACCAGACAAGAATCTTATAAATGAAGTGAAAGATCTAGAAACCACGGCTGTGAACAGCCTGGATGCACAGCAGAAGCAGCAAGCCCGCAATGACCGCCGGAAGCAATCGCAGCATGACAGCAATGGTAAATATAACGAGAGTGAATCGAATAACTATCATTAGACGCCTCTCGCATTCAGAAAAGGCTCAGCCATAAAGTCCAGAGCAGAAAAAAAGAATCGGTCCCGTGAAGCATCGTTTTAGATGCCTGCGGACCGATTCTTTCTATTATATAGATCTACTTTTTATCCATTTATTTATTCAGGAAATCGATTAACGCTTTATTGAATGGCTCAGCGTGAGTCGCATTCAAGCCGTGTGGTCCACCTTCAATGACAACAAGTTCACTGCCTTTCACGGCTTCATGCGAGAGCTGACCGCTGACTTCAAGCGGAACGACCGCATCGGAATCCCCATGAATGACGAGCAGCGGGATATCGAATTTGGCCAAGTCTTCACGGAAGTCGGTCCGGCCGAAGGCAGCAACACAATCCAGCGTTCCTTTTGGAGAAGCAGCAGAAGCAATGGCAACATTGTACAACCGGAAGGGCTCGCTGACCAGATCTGTTCGATCTCCTGCCTTAAAGAAGTTATGCGTGAAGCCATCGAGAAAAGCGATTCTGTCTTCTGTCAGGCCGGCTTGAAATTCTTGAATCGTCGCTTCGTCCAATCCCCCTTCCGGATGCTCGGCAGATTTGTAGAAGTACGGAGGAACAGCACCTGCCAGTACGGCTTTTCTAACACGACTCGTTCCATAGGTACCAATGTACCGGGCAACCTCACCGCCACCCATGGAGAAACCGACCAGTGTTACATCGCTCAGATCCAGATGTGTAATCAGCTGATCAAGATCAGCTGCAAACGTATCGTAGTCGTATCCATTATACGGCTGAGAGGATTGTCCAAATCCGCGGCGGTCATAAGTAATTACACGATAGCCTGCGTTGATAAGCGCTGGAACCTGCTTCTCCCAAGAACGTCCGCTGAGCGGCCAGCCATGAATGAGAATGACGGGTTTACCCGCACCAAGATCCTCAAAATATAGTTCAATCGGTTGTCCGTTTTCGGTTCCTACATTTAATTTAGGCATGTTTATACGTTCCTCTCGATTTAGTTTTTTAGGGTCAGCCACCACTGACCTTTTTCATCATTATCATAGCGGTTTTTTTAAGTATTGTATTTTAGCAATTTACTATACCTTCTATAGGATTTTTCTATATGTAATTACCCTTAAATTGGATGAGCATATCAAGTGAATACATCAAATTATTCTATAAATAAAAACTATATGAAATATAGTTAGCTCCATATTGATCAGAATATATACGGCTTATAAGATGGGTTTAATTACATGTAAAGGAGAATATTAATGGGGATTAAATTTGAATGGGTTCCATGCTTAACTGTATCGGTGAAACCCACCTTGGTTCGGCTCGAAACACGCACTACACATAGAAAGGGGGCAGCCATTGAGCCGTCTATCAACAGAACGCGCACCTAGCTCATCCGTTACGATTATTTTGTTCTGGTGTTCATTGATCGTTGTCTCCGCTGTCTACATAACGATTCCTTTAATCTCACTATTCGCTGAAGTATTCCAAGTATCTTCCTCTCAAGCCGCTTGGGTCGGCAGCGCATTCTCTTTTGCCTTCGCAGGCGGAGGACTCCTCTTCGGGGTTCTATCTGATCGATATGGACGTAAAAAATTGATGATTACCGGGCTGCTGCTGCTAACCTTCACAACACTATTGATCGGCACCGTCCAATCCTTCTTTTGGCTTGTTGCTTTGCGTTGTCTTCAAGGCTTGGCTGCTTCCATGTTCCCCCCATCTGTTCTAGCCTATGCCATGGAGATGTTCCCCGCGAAGAAGCGAGTAACGATTATCGGATTTATTAGTACCGCCTTCCTGATGGCCAGTATCATCGGACAAATTTACAGCAGTATCATCGTGTTCACGTTCAGCTGGTCGTACGTATTCTATTTTTTGTTCGGCATCTATCTCATATCTTTTGTGATCATTACCTTTGGAATTCCAAGCGACTCGAATGATGGGCAGCGAGGCAGCATTGCTGCTTCATTCGTCCGGATCGGTACCATTTTTCAGATCAAAGGACTTCCTTTTTGCTACATTATATCGACGATCCTGTTCACTGCACTGGTTGGATATTTTACGACGCTCGGCAGTTACTTGACGAGTCCGCCATTTCAATTAAGTCATGAGGATATTTTATGGATTCGGGCAGCAGGTATTATCGGCATGCTGGTGTCTCCATTCGACGGTAAACTGGTCGCCAAGTACGGGGTGAAACGTGTGTTGTGGAGCGGATTATTATTGGCAGCTATCGGTCTCGGATTGCTCGGAGTCTGGCCTAATTTAACCTTCCTGATCCTGATGAGCATCGTATTCACAACGGGCGTTGCCATTGCACTTCCTGCCCTCATCTCGCTGATCGGTCAGCTTGCAGGAGAGGTTAGAGCCATTGCCGTTTCGTTCCACATGTTCATGCTATTTATAGGTGCGTCGCTCGGACCTATACTCTCCATTTATCTCATTGATAGGGGAGGTCATCTACTTACATTTGAAATCCTGGCTGGCCTGCTCTGTCTAAGCATGATCGTTCCACTGTTAATTCCGCTTCGAGAGCCGCCTGCTGCAACCGGCCATCAGCATCAGCCGAACCGTTCGATTTAAGTCTATGAAAAATGGCAAAAAGCATGCACCCGTGAAACCTCAGTTTTACCGGTGCATGCTTTCTTTTCATTTTATTCACATTAGCTTATTGCTCGATCGCAAGAAAGGCAGCGACTTCAGCTAACCGGGAGGCATATCCCCATTCATTGTCGTACCAGGCTGCCACGGATAAGAGCTCGCCTTGAACCTGTGTTAGCGGAAGATCAATAATTGAAGAATGTGGATCTGCAACGATACGGGAAGAAGCCCACTCTCCCTCCAGCACATCCAGCACGCCCTTTAACTCGCCTTCTTGGGCAGCCTTGCGGAACATATCATTGATCTCCTGCGCTGTACACGGCTTCTCCGTAATGAGATTCAATTCCGCAATACTGCCGGTTCGGGTTGGAATTCGATAGGCTTTGCCTGTGATCTGAAGATCCTTCCATATAAACTTAAGTGCTTTGGCAGCTCCAGATGAGGAAGGAATAATGTTCTCCGCCGCCGCCCAGGAGTCTCTGCGGTCTTCCATCGGCTGATCGGTCAATGATTGGGTATTGGTATACGAATGAACGGTGGAGAATAAGCCATATTTGATCCCATAATTCTCTTGGACCAATTTAACTACAGGTGCCAAGGCGTTAGTCGTGCAGCTGGCCATACTAATAATTTTATGCTCTACCGGATCATAGCTGGACAAGTTAATGCCTTTTAGGAGCACTGCATCACAATCCTCCAGGCTCTTGCTTGGACCGCTTACGAGCACTCGGTTGGCTCCCCGGTGAAGATGGAGCTCTGCAGCAGACCGTGTAACCGCGCGTCCTGTGCAATCAATAACCAGATCGACACCGAGCTCTCCCCAGTTCGGGATTTCCTGTGCTGCATTCAAGTAGTGGATGTGACGGTCGCCTATCGTAATTTGTCCTTCACTACCTTGAACAGGCTCATGCCAGCGCTTATAATTTGTATCTACTTCAAACAAGGCAGCCAGCGCAGCTTCATCTTTAATGTCTGAGATGGAATAAGGTACAAATAAATCGTTAAGCAGTGCTGCACGAAGCAGCTGTCTTCCAATGCGTCCGAATCCAAAAATCGCAATTTTCCCCATGGTATCCTCCTATTTATCTCCTTAGGTTTATCTTTAATTTATATCTTCGCCTAACACACGAACTTCAATGGGAAGAAGATTCCCCTCTACAATGTCTCGCTGGGATTCCAACCAAGGTGGAAGCTGAAGCTTCTCCCCCAGGCTCTCCATAGGCTCATCGGTTGCGAATCCTGGAGGGTCGGTAGCGATCTCAAACAGGATTCCCCCTTGTTCGCGGAAGTATATCGCATTAAAATACT
This sequence comes from Paenibacillus urinalis, assembly GCF_028747985.1. Taxonomy (NCBI): domain Bacteria; kingdom Bacillati; phylum Bacillota; class Bacilli; order Caryophanales; family Paenibacillaceae; genus Paenibacillus; species Paenibacillus urinalis. The sequence continues at coordinate 214,155 of NZ_CP118108.1, read as the reverse complement.
GGCGATCAATAATTGGCGTGGCTTGAAAACCGTGCTGCACAACATGCTCACGCCACATGACATGATCCTCGCTATGCTGTGCCCGCCATGCAATATGATGCACGGTGCCTGCGCCTTCACTCTCCCATCCCATGGGTTCAGCATTAACGTCGATGATGTTACCAAGATCACCATAGGAACGATATCGTACCAGTCCGCCCTCTTCGCCGACTTTGTCCAAGCCCATAACGGTTCTTAGCGTATTCTGGGTTTGTTCGGGATTCGTGCTGTATAGCACTGCTCCGCCAAACCCTTTGATCGCTTTATCGGCTGGCACGCCCCCATAGGACCACTTGCTTAACGCCCCTTCTTCTCTCGCAACCACTTCCAGCTGCAGGCCGTCCTTATCATTGAATTGCAGGTAGGTCTCATTGAAACGCTGCGTGCGCTTGAATTCAACGTTCAGTTTAGCCAATCGCTCTTCCCAGAATGTCAACGCTCCGGCCGGGACCACAAACGTTGTGAGCCCAACCTGGCCTCCTCCCACTCTGCCGCGGCGGGCTCCATCGAATGGAAAGAACGTCATCGCTGTGCCTGGACTTCCCACTTCATTGCCGAAATAAAGATGATATACTTCGGGAGCATCGAAGTTGACGGTCTTTTTTACGAGCCGGAGACCTAATACCCCCGCGTAAAAATCAACGTTTCTCTGCGGATTACCCACAAACGATGTAATGTGATGAATTCCAGCTGTTTTTTTAGTCATGATAAACAACCTCCAAGTTATGCTTAGTAAGAAACGGGGAAGCTCTTGCAACCATCAACAGGCCGCCGATCGAACGGCAGCCTGTGCACAGCCTCTGCTTCGTATAGGACTATTACTTTTAGAACACAAAACAATCCAAGTCGCAGAATCCGCCGCCATGGTGGTGACTGCATCTGTGATGATGGTGAAGCTGTTGATGCTGTTGATCTAACACTTGCTGGCCGTTTGTCCCTCCGGATATAGGTGTCTTATAGTACCCGCCGTAATAGTTATGCGGCGACCAGTCGGGGCTTGCTTTGGGAGCTAGAGGTGATAAATGCTGGAATTCGCCGACGCCATAGACGATCTTCCCTCCGACTACCGTCAATACCGATTCGATTTTTTTGATCTCCTCTTCAGGAACACTCAAGAAGTTAGCTGAGAGCAGCGAAAAATCCGCATAATAACCAGCTTTGATCTGCCCTTTGACATCCTCTTCCTTGGAGAACCATGCATTCCCTGCCGTATACATCCGAAGCGCTTCATGGCGCTCCACACGGTTGGATTCCGGATACAAGGAGAGTCCGCCGAGTGTTTTGCCCGTTACGAGCCAGTACAAGGCTACCCATGGATTATAGCTCGCCACACGAGTCGCGTCCGTTCCAACGCCTACGCGCAGACCAGCCGTAAGCATCTTCGCAATCGGCGGCGCATTCTCGGCTGCCTCAGCCCCATAACGGTCAACAAAATACTCTCCCTGGAATGCCATCCGATTTTGGACAGCGATCGATCCTCCTAAGGCTACGACCCGCTCTAAATCTCGCTCATGAATGGTCTCGGCATGATCCAGAATCCAGCGCAGATCCTTAAAAGGCACCTCTTTATTCACACGTTCAAATACATCCAAGAATCGGGAGATCGACTCTCCATATGTTGCATGCAGACGGAATGGCCACCGCTGCGAAACAAGATGCTGTGTAACCCCAAACAGCTCATCCTCCAGAACGGCAGGCAGCTCCGGGCGAGGCTCGACAAAATCCTCAAAATCTGCCGCACTGTATACGAGCATTTCACCCGCACCGTTATGCCGGTAATAAGCACTTCCCGTATAAGGGGTGGATGAAGCTGTCCACTTCTCGAAATCAGCCAGCTCCTTATTCGGATTCTGTGTAAAGAGATTATAGGCCGTGCGAACCGTGATCTCCTCCCGTCGGTCCAGCTCTTCAAATACTTGATAGTCATCCGGATAATTCTGAAAACCGCCGCCGGCATCGATGACACTCGTGATGCCAAAACGATTGAGCTCCCGCATAAATAGGCGAGTGGAATTCAGCTGATCCTCGTAGCCCAGCTTCGGACCTCGCGCCAAGGTTGCATATAGAATCGTTGCATTTGGTCTTGCGATCAGCATCCCTGTTGGATTCCCCTTGCTGTCCCGCTGAATCTCGCCGCCTGGTGGATTCGGTGTGTCCTTCGTATAGCCAACTACGCGAAGAGCCGCTTTATTCAAGAAGGCCTGACGGTACAAATTAAGAATGAACACCGGTGTATCCGGTGCGATGCGATTAATCTCGTCCAGGGTAGGCATTCTGCGTTCCTTGAATTGGAACTCTGTCCAACCACCCACAACTCTAACCCAATGCGGTGCGGGTGTGCGGTCAACCTGAGCCTTTAGCATACGCAAAGCATCAGCGACCGACGGCACTCCGTCCCAGCGAAGCTCTAGATTGTAGTTCAAACCACCGCGAATCAGATGAATGTGAGAATCATTCAGTCCCGGAATCAGCATCCGCTTATTGGCGTTTACCATACGGGTTGCTGCCCCTTGATACTGCATGACTTCAGCCTCTTCTCCAACGGCTATAAATCGGCCCGATTTGATGGCTGCAGCGGAAGCGATCGGATTCGCCTCGTCCATTGTAATCATGTGCGCATTATGAATAATGAGTTCTGCTTCTGTAACACGCGTTTGCTCGGACATCGTATATCCCCCTTTACATGTTATGTACTACTTACTGGATAGCCAGAGTTTGATCCATGGAATTAATCGCTGCCCCAGGAACATGCCGAATAAGCCTAGCAAGCCTAAGAATGGCGGTGCGGGAGAGGGTATACGAAGCGATTGGAACACGATGCCGATTGCAATCCCTGTGCCTAATGCCAAGATCATGGATCCCCACATGTAGAATACCTCCTTACGCTCAGAATTGATCTTACACAAGTTTTTGATAGTTTCATTCTATGGGAAGGCTTCAAAACGCATCAATAAGGCTCTCTCTATACCTGATATAGTAAAAACTTATATTCAAGGTATAATTTCTTCCTATCTTTCCTATAGAAAAAAGCCAATTGTTTAAAATGGATTATTTTTCTAGTATAAGTGGCATACAACAGCACATCGCTTAGCCGATTAAAGTCTGCTGTATCCAAAATAGAGCGAAGGTGGGACTTTTATATGTTTAAGGACAAAGAAGATTTGCTTACACCAGACAACTCCGCTATTATCCTTATCGATCATCAGCCACAGATGTTATTTGGCACGCAAAGCGCTGATCGCCAGGTCATTATTAACAACACGGTGGGATTGGCTAAGACGGCTAAAGTATTCAATGCTCCGATCATTCTGACAACGGTGGCTTCCGAATCCTTCTCAGGACCGCTTCACCCGCATATCCAGGAGGTGTTCCCTGAGCAAAAACCAATTGATCGCACCTCTATGAACTCTTGGGAAGATGAGAATTTTGTAAATGCGGTGAGAAAAACAGGCCGTAAGAAACTGATTATGGCCGCTTTGTGGACGGAGGTATGTCTGGCATTTCCGACAGTGGCCGCCATTAAGGACGGTTACGAGGTATATATCGTTACAGATGCTTCGGGTGGAACAACAACAGAGGCTCATGACATGGCCGTGCAGCGGATGATTCAGGCTGGAGCTATTCCAGTCACCTGGCTCTCTGTCCTGCTCGAATATCAGCGCGATTGGTCTCGTCAGGAAACCTATAATCCTGTGATGGATGTGGTCATTCAAAATACGGGTGCTTACGGTTCCGGCGTTTTTTATGCGAAAACGATGTTTGACGCACATGAGGGATAATAGTCGAGCTGCTAAATAACTTACGAAAAAAAGCGACATCTCTCCTCCATGATCGTGGGGAAATGTCGCTTTTTTTGCAGCAGTGCTGTGTATGTTTCTTGTTGTTATAAGTACGTTCCTACACTGACACCGGTTATACTTCCGTTTCAAACCGCCTTCGCTGGCCTCGGAATTCCAATGCTGTGATGCCTTCGGTGTCTTTGAATATTCTCGTAAAATGCTTCACATTCTCGAATCCAACCTGCGCACTGATCTCATACACCTTCAGATCAGAGTGAACCAGCAGCTCCTTGGCCTTATCCAGCCTTAGCCGGCGGACATAGTTCGAGAAGCTCTCCCCACTATACTCCTGGAAGGCATGGCTGAAATACGAGTAATTGAGCGAGAAATGATTGGAGACGACCGCCATGTTCAAATCGTCAGCATAATGCGTCTGCAAGTAGTCGAGAACTTTTTGCATCGTATTCTGTTCCGTCGGCACCTGCTCTTTGCGGTTCTGAATAAACAGATCCAGACGATGGAGAAGCTGCTCGACAGCTATGTAATAATCTTCGAATCGATCGAAGTTTCCAATGTGACCTACAGGAGCATACGTCCTCAATAATTCAAGCACCTTATCTCCGTAAATGCGGAACAGCTTATCAAACAATTCCTCGTTCAACAGCTGGCTAATTCGCTCCAGATAGCCGATCTCGCAGCTGCTAATAATGCGGACATCAAGGATTTGATCAAGAAGAAGCTTGATCTCATCTCTGCGCCCCATACCAATGAGATTCGATAATCGCTGAATCAGATCAACAGGAACGACATGCCGCTCCTCAGTGCGTTTGCTTAAGCTGGTGTAGTCCAGCACATCAAGCTCAGGAAGCAGAATACCGTATTTCAACGTTTGCTTCGCTTGACTGTAGGCCAGCCGTACCTGTTCTATTCCCTGAACAGAACCGCTAATTGCAATCCGCAGCCCCGGCTCATCTCTACTTAGTTTCCACTTCTCTGCCAATTGGTAGAACATCACCGGATCGCGGGCGATCATCATCATACCACCTTTTCCATCACGAGTGAGTGTCCAATCCATATGCTCTTGTAATCGTTCAGCGATTTGATTCCGGAGGTAAGCTGTATCCGCACTGCCAGGTCCTTCCCCACTGCGTCGCGTAAGCAAGCCCAGCGTATATCCTCCAGCTAACCAGCTTAGGCCAGCCTGCTTCAGCTTGTTCGGTGTTATGGCATTACCCACATCTACCTGATTCACATGTAAAGTAACCAGCTCGGCAGCATACAGGCTGGCATCTTCATCTGCCCTGTCTGCTCGTTCTCCTTTGATCCTTATGTCCCGTATTAACCGCGTCAGGACGGCAAACAGCTCCTCCCGAACTACAGGCTTGACAAGATAATCCTTCACACCACAGCGGATTCCTTTCTGAGCATAAGCAAAATCATTATAGCCGGACAGCAGTACAACCTCTGGGATAACCGGGTGGTCTTGCAGCTGTTCCATCAGCTCAATCCCATCCATAATGGGCATACGAATATCTGTGAGCATAATATCTGCAGATTCCTGGTCAAGCAGCTCCAGCGCCTCTTGCCCGTTCTCGGCAAATCGGAAGCTGAACAACTTAGGAAACTTTCTCTCAATTACCGACTGCAAGCCTCTCCGAATGATCTTCTCGTCATCGACGATCAGCAGGCTGATCATATAAGTCCACTCCTTCCCCCATGACTCGATAAGGCAAAGTCATCATGACGCGTGTATAGCTTCCTTCCTGACTCTCGATCTGGATACCATATTCGGCCCCGTAGCTCATCACTAAGCGTTGGTCTACATTGCGGAGTCCGATTCCATTGCTGTCCTGATCCCTGCGAACAAACAGCTTCCGGGCATCCAAGTAAGCAGACTCCTCCATCCTTAACATTCGGTTCAATAATTCAAGCCTTTCCGTCGGTATGCCGCAGCCGCTATCCGTGACCTCTATAATACATGTCTGATCCTGCCGAACAGCAGAGATCGTAATGACGAGGTTTCCGTCGCTCGAATGCATCCGGCTCATCCCATGCTTGATTGCATTCTCGACTGCGGGCTGTAGTGACATCTTGAGCGATTCCTGCTTGAGACATTCGGGTGCAATCATCAAACGGAGATCAAGTCTCCCATCATAACGAATGTTCATAACCGATACATAATGCTGAACATGCTGAATCTCATCGGTGAGCATCACATAATCCTGCTTCCATTCCATCGAATATCGCATCATGCCTCCCAGGGAGGTCATGATATCCGATATAAGGTCCTGCCCTTCAAGCTCAGCCAGCATCTTGACGTTCTCCAGCGTATTGTAGAGAAAATGAGAGTCAATCTGGTTCTTCAATGCCCGCAGCTCGGCTTCCTTACCCGCTGCCTGTCTGGCTGCCTGCTCTTGAATAAGCTCGTTAATCTTCAGAATGAGCTCTCGATAATGAAAGCCCAGTTCACCTACCTCATCCGTACCCGAAATCGGCGGCAGCTCGACCTTGAAGTTGCCGCTTCGCACCTGCTGCATAGATTCCCTTAATACCTTAAGCCTGCGCAAAATGATTGACTGCATCGAATAAGACAGCAGAACGAGAAAGGCTACAAGTAGTGATATAAGGACAATATACCGAACTCTCGACTGGTTAATACCTTCGAGTGTGTCCGCAAGACTCACCATATTGACCAGATGTAAGTCAATCGATGGGATATAGCTCTGAAATGCAACGTAGGACTGCCCTTGAACCTTGAACTGTAACTCCTCGACAGCTGCATTACGCGTCAGCTTCACATGGCTCATCAATTCCTCTGCGCTATGCTGAGCGAATACAGGTGCCTCCTTCAAGCTGAACACATCTCCGCTCCTTGCCACTACGATTAACTGAGAGTTCTTATCCTGCACACTGTCAAACGTTTGAGAGAAGAAGTTCGACAGCTTCATCGAGATCTCCAGAATTCCGTTATGTGTTGCATTGTCCGGATATTTGAATTCCTGCAGATAGGTCATGAACGGTTCATTCGGTGAAGGTTCGGTTGGCTCATTCGTGATCGCCACATTCTCCTGTATCTCCCACCAAGGCAGTCCGCTGCTCTTCATTACCTCTTCATACCAAGGCTTGGCCTGGATACGTGATTCCTGCAGGATAACGGGCCAAATCTCATTCACATACACATTGTCCGTAAACAACCGGACATTGGCAATCCGTGGATTGTTGAACAGATAATATTGAAAGCTGTTGACCACATCGTTTTTGATACGAAAAACTTGCGCTGCATCCTGGAACTGTTCAATTTGCAGATAGTTGTTCATTTCTCGATTGGATAAGGCTAGCTGACCGGTCCATCCCATCAGCTCTATGTTATTCTCAATATTTATCTTCTCAACCTCCAGCACATTCTTGCTGTTCTCCGCCAACTCTTCCAATGCACTGGCAGACTCTTCATTCAGTGTGTACCAAGAGAATAGAATTACCGGTATGAAGATGACGATGACAAATGACAGAATCAGTTTGACTTGAAGCGAAAATTTAAATGAAAAGGTTCGTATCCCCAATAACCTGCGGATGACCGCAAATTCCATCTCCTGTTTCACAGCTTGCTCCCTCTAAGAACTATGGATTATGTGTCGATCTCAGCTTCTCTACATTTCGTTCATAAGCTGCTTGGCGGCTAGCGATGATCGCTTCATACTCGGGTGCCTCGGTAATGGTGTTCATATATTCAGCGAATAGCTGATCGAATTCAGCTTCTGACTTCGCCATTAGCAGCTTCGGCAGTGTCTCGGCCCAGAGCCGCGTATTCTTGCCTTCCGCAATCCCTTCCTTCGTCGTTGGATCTGGATCCAGATTCTCAAATTCGGACATGCTGACCGTCTTGCCCCTCGTCCAATCCGAGATCTGTTTAGCAGGTTCAGCATCCATTCCTGTCATCCATTCCAAATTCTTGTTTGTGTCCATTAGCATCCAGTACATATAAGAACCGCCATATTTGCTGTCGAACGCTTGACGGTCGGTGTTAAGCAGCTGCATGACCTCGGGCAGAAACTGATCCTTACCGTCTATTCGATCGTAAGTAACGCCCTTCTCTCCGAGGAACAGATCCCGGTTCCCCTCCTCGCTGAGCAAATAACTGAGGAAGGCAATCGCCCGCTCTTTATCTTTGACGTTCTTCGAGATGAGCGTCACCGTCCAGCCAGAGACACCATTTCCTGCAAGCGTTGGGGGATCATGTGCTTCATTCGCCGGACCATCAATTGCGATATATACTTTATTCGGGTCCTTCTTATATAAGGCTTGATTAATCTCTGAAAAATCAGACCACTGATAGAGCATGGCGAAGTAGCGGCCTTGCGCTATTTTCTCATCCTTTTCCAGCCGTTTCTCATCAATATAAACATCTGTAGGGATCAGCCCATCCTCATGCGCTTGGCGGAACACCTTCAGCCATTTTAGATAGGTAGGATCACTTCTACGATCGTATAGTTTACCGTCCTTCTGCTGTGGAATAGCCAAGAAATTCTGAAGGTACTCTTCCAGCGAATAGTTGCCGGTCTCCGTAAATTCATGCAGGCCAATTGGAATAAGCGGCTGACCGTCTACCTCCGGAAACTTCTCTTTCGCAGCCTTAAGTGCGCTCAAGAAACCTTCCGGTGTGCTCATATCTGGCTTTCCAAGTGCTTCATACATGTCTTTGCGAACAACAAAGGTCTGATTAGATGTAAATAACGGTCCATACTTTTGATAATCCGCGGGGGATGAAGAGGCATTCGGGTAGGCGTAGACATTCCCATTAGACTGTCTGTACCAGCCAAGCTTCGCGGGGTCTGCGACTTTAAAAAAATACGGATCATACTGATCCGCCAGTTCATTCAACGGGAGAACCATGTCACCATTAATCAATTTCTGCACAGAATCCTCGTACCAGGCCAGTGTGATGAAGTCAGGGAGTGATCTCGCTGCCATCATCGTGTTCAGCTTCTCGCTGGCATCGCCGGCAGGCACGATAAAGTTCAGGCTGACTCCTGTCTTATTCGTTATATAATCGGATACTACGTTACCTCCCCACTTGCTGGTGAACCAATCAAAATTGATGTACCAGTCAAATGTAATAGGTGTCGTGTCCAGCTTCCAGGCTGGCTCATCCGGGGAAGACTTCATTGGAGAAGAATCTGCCTCGATGGGTTTGGGGCTTGAGTTCGATGGAACCTCAGCCGTGTCTTCACTCGAGGTGCCTGTGTTGCCGGAGCAAGCCGCTAACGTCCAGCACATCATCAGAGCTAGTAACATCTTCATTGCTGAGATACGCTTTTTAACCATTCATAGATCACCTCATATCATTGTATTTTCAATGTGAAGTATAGTGCCATTTATAGGAATTTTATGCTCAGTTTACTGCTAGTATAAATGTTATTTCACGCAAAGGACAGGGGAAAAAGGCTCACCGATTCCGGATTACCGTCCTTATAATTCTCTGTCCTTCGTGAACTCGAATAAGCGAGCATGACAAAGGCAATCCCCTTCGTTTCAGCTCGCATTTATTAGATATATAGTGCAGTTATTACATTACACAAATAGATTGTAACCGCCCTTTCTGCCCTATCATTTGGATTGCTCTAGAAGAAATTCGATACATTGCTGAACAGAAGGATTGCTGTACTGATACTTCTTATACATGAGCTTAATTTCACGAACTGGCGTGGGATCGATGAGACGAATCATTTTGATGGGCTGACCCGTATGACTCTCAATGGATGAGACAGGTAAGATCGCGACTCCCATCTGCTGCAGGACCATAGTAAGAAGGATCGAATTAGAAGTAGATTCGAACATGGACTGCAGAGAACTAGAGGACTTAGGATTGGATGCATGAAGCTGCTCGTATAAATTTAGATCGCCGGCAAATAACGGAGTATCCAACTCTCCTAACTCTCGAAAAGAAACAGAAGTCCGATCAGCCCATGGATGACCTGCATAAACGGCCAAAGCCTGCTCTTCTGTATGTAGATGCATCGTATGAATTTCTTTGTTTGGAACCGGATGGTCGGTGATCCCAATATCGATACTGTCATTCAATAGTTGCTGAGTCGTATATTCTCCACTAGTAAATTTGACTGAAATGTCGGGATACTGCTCATGAAACTTCGAAAAAAGAGGCGCTAAACTTAAAAAGTCCATCGGCGAAATGCCGATCGAAAGTTTATTGGCCCGAGCCTGAGCATGGCGCAGCTCATTGGTTTCTTTCTTCGCTTCGTCAAGGAGCCTCATCACGGAAAGGGCTTTTACGTACAGAATTTCTCCGTCAGCTGTAATCTTGATCCCTCTGCCAAATCTCTCAAACAAGGGGGTTCCTACCTCTGCCTCCAGGAAGCGGATCTGTTGACTTAAGGTCGGCTGAGAGATCATTAGAACCTCTGCAGCCTTAGTAAAGCTGCCTGCTATGCATATTTGTATGAAGCACTCTAATTGCCGGAACAAGATAGCTTCACCTCATTCTCTCTTACATAGGAATGAATCTCTTGAATAAATAGGTGTACAGACGGCCTCATCTTTACAGATTTTAGATATGCGAGGGAGATGTCCCAGCTAGGAACACGGCCTTCTAACTTTACAATACGCAGAGAATCGTCCCTTAAGCTGTCAAGTACCGACGTTGGGATTAGAGATGCTCCCAGTCCATGCCGGACCCAATGGATTAATACGGAGGTGGAGGAGGTATGCATGATGGAGTTAAGTGTGAACCCATAAGAGAAGCAGCACATATCAATTAAGGATTTGTTTTGTTCTAGGAACATCATAGAGTTGATTTGCTTCACAGCTCGGAAAGGGATCGAGGATTTGTCCGCCAAAGGATGCGCTGAGTGGATCAGCATAGCCAGCTCCTGTCTATACAAATGAGTCGTGGTGACAGAAGTATTCGCGATTGTATGTGCAGTGATTCCAATCTCTACGCGCTGGTCCAGCACTCTATTCTCCACATCCTCGGTATCGACGATTCTCAATAGAATATGAGGGTGGTTCTGGTGAAATCTCATAAAGTAAGGAGCAAGGTATTCCAGCTCAGCAGGACAGCAAGCAATTGAGATGGTTTCTACCGATTTATGTCGCCTTTCATGTATTTCATTACGTGCCTCTTCCAGAAGCTCCATAATCGCGTTGCCCTTATTCAAGAGGATCTTTCCTGCTTCCGTTATTTCTACCCCCCTGTTTACCCGATCGAACAATGGAATGTTATACTCATCTTCCAATACCCGAATTTGCTGACTCAGTGTAGGCTGGGTCACTCCCAATTCTTCTTTGGCCTTGGTGAAGCTCCCCGATTTGCAAATCTGAATAAAGTATTCAAGCTGGCGCAATTCCATGTGCATATCCCCCTTCCAAGCTGACGATTGACCATATAGACATCCCTTTATGAGTATTATAGAAAAGAACCAGGCGATTAAGATATCCGCTACATTTCAGGTGAGGGTTACTGGATTTTAGGGTCCTTCAAAGATTGAAGGCAAGCAAACAGCAAGTCCTCTTTACCATCTCTCTTTCAGCAAAATATGATCCTCTGCAATAAGCCCAAAATAGGCGACCATAGGTACAATGGGCACTCCCCCAACATAGCATATTAAAAATCAGATCAAACAAAGGAGAAGATCCTTAATGTACCCTTATCATTGTTTACCTTCTGGCTACAGCCCGAATGAGTACCGTCAGTTACTTCCATCCGGCACCTTCAACTTCCCATTTGGGCAGCAGGACCTGGGAGTCGAATGGCACGAGCAAGAGGGATCATGGAGCGGAGTATGGCGCCGGAGGGGAAACAGCAACATCTTTGATGCAAGGTGGACGATGCCTGGTACGAATGAGACACCAATCACAGCGGTTTTGACAATCTATATCTTCGGTAATTTTGTGTTTGTTCAGCGTCGAAACAGCAGCGACGGTAACAACTGCGACTACACAGGCACCCTCTCTTCAGATGGACGCAGGGTTGCTGGAACGTTTAGATGCAATCAAGGAGGAGGTACTTGGACCGCCACGATTATAAGGCGTGAAAGATCCCGTCTAGGACGAGTTTGGTACGAACAAGAAGGCGGCTGGAGCGGAGTATGGACGCGCCGAGGAAACAGCAATATTTTCGATGCAAGGTGGACGATGCAAGGTGCGCAGGATATTACAGCTGTACTGACGATCAATATATCCGGCAACAACGTGCAGGTGTTACGAAGAAACAGCAGCGATGGCAATAACTGTACCTACACCGGCACTCTTGCTGCAGACGGCAGAACCGTTACAGGAACCTATACATGTACGCAAGGCGGCGGATCTTGGAGAGCCACGATTACTTTTTGATTTGTTGAATGGACAGAGTTGGCCTGTGAATCTTCCGAGTAAAAAAAGGACCCATTATTCGCTGGGTCTTTTTTTGTATTGAGGTGTGTTGTTTAGTGATACTGTACTTGCTCTTACTCTATTTTATAGATCATTTACACTTTTGTACCATTCCGGCACATGGTCTATCTTATAAATTAATTGATTTTGTTGAATATCTGCAACAATTATGGGTTCGTATGTATTATCTATTAATATAACTTGATCTGCAATCTCAATAGCAGGCTGTAAATTCTGCAAAGATTGTCCATAGCGCCATCGGATATCTTTTTCGGAAATCCAATGACCTCCTTGCTCTACGCGTGAAGCTACGCGGTCAATATGCATCTGTACATCCTGGAGACCGATATAGTACATCGTAATCTCATAACCCTTTTGTTTAGCGAGCCGCATATGTCTCAAATAAAATGTTCCGGACAATGTGGTTTCTACTGCAAAATGGTCATTGTTTTGAATGAGAGTCTGGATTTTTTTGATCGCTTCCTTACCCGCCGACATATCCGCACTACGGGGATCTTCAGGGTTCAGTCGCATCGCGTTTTGGTCAGGATCAACAACCTCCCCAATCCACTCTCTCATTTGCCAACTAAGTGTACTTTTCCCAGCTCCATTAGTACCAGCAAACACTGTCATTACTGGCTTACTATTATTCATCATATGCTTGCTCCATCCGATCCCCATGGACATCGAAATAGATTTCATATTTATTTCCTTCCGCATCTTCGCGGATTCGTTTGTTGTCTTTAATATAATAAAGGGAAGCTCCGGATTGCTTGGCTTGCTCACGAGCACGCTGATTGGCTTTTTTGAGAATACCTTGAAGTTGTTCGCGATTCACTGCCATGACAAGAACCTCCTTTACGAATTATTGAACTATTATATCACAACAGGATTCCACACTGCCGCGCTAACTATGTAGTGCCTATCTAACCAGTAGCATTGATCACTTCCAGAATGTAGTATTAGACCTCTTTCTAAACGCCAAAAAAGAGTATTGTCCAACGATAAGCAGCGTATGGGAGTGGCGTTGGAACATTCGAAGTTTTTTAGATCTATGTGCGTATTTCCTTATTACCGTCAAACACGATACTCGAATACATGAGTGTGGACGGAATATGGTTTACCGATTCCATTCTGTGAAAGTTCAGTATAATAAACCTCATTTACATACATACTGAATGTATGTTATAGTGTTTCCATATTAAGGATAAAGGGGATGTTTACCAATGATTACTACAAGTTTCTACCCTGTTATATTGACGGAGAAGGTTGCCTTGAGTTCAGCATTTTACTCAACCTATTTTCAATTTGAAAAGGTATATGAAGCCGACTGGTACGTGAGCCTTAAATTGACTAATGGTAAAGTCCCTTATGAATTAGCTCTCTTGGACGCATCACACCCTACCATCCCCTCTGTTTACCAAAAGAGCGTCCAAGGTTTGATTCTAAATATTGAAGTAGATGATGTGGATTCAGAGTATAAGAGACTTATTATGGATGAAAAACTGCCCCTGCAGCTCGATATTCGTAATGAAGAATTTGGACAGCGACATTTCATAACCAGCGACCCTAATGGTGTATTAATTGACATCATACAAATAATCCCTCCATCTGAAACAGAGAGTGCTAAATATACAGATCAGATTTGGTTGAGTAATAACAATGGTGAAATGGAATAAGTACTACGATACAATTAAAGCATTATTTTACTGGAGAGTTGGCAATTCGTCTCCGAAACTTCTATTACGGAGAATGAAACCGAAGACGGAATGTTCAACAATGGATATCATCTAATACCTGTTGCCTGTTTCGTTGAACAGTATGGGTTATAGCACTCTTAGAGGAGATAGACAGTTTATGAGAAGAAACAAAGAAGAAACGAATGAAACCATCAACAGTTTAATAGAGGTTGCCAGAGGTTATTTTACCGAACATGGGTATGCGGATTCTGCTCTAGAGGATATTGCCAAGGAGTCAGGGCTAACGCGAGGGGCACTCTATCATCATTTTAAGAATAAAAAAGGTCTTTTTCATGTTGTACTAGAGTCAGTTCAAAAGGATGTTGCCAAACGAATTGAGGCTGAAGCAGCAAAAAGTGAAGATGTATGGGAGCAGCTGCTCCTTGGATGCATTGCCTTCGTAGATGCCGCAGTTGAGCCTCAGAACATGCGCATTATGCTCGTGGATGGACCCGCTGTATTGGGATGGGAGACTTGGCGGAGTATGGACGAACATAACTCCATGCGCCTACTCCGGGGACAACTGCAAGTTATGGATGAGCAAGGCTGCCTTAAACAAGGGTCGATCGAAGCCTTGACGCATTGTCTATCTGGAGCCTTGAATGAATCCGCACTCTGGATTGCACAAATGCCCAATTATGAACAAGCATTGGCGGATACCAAAATCATTATCTCCCATATGCTGAATGGTTTTAGGAGTTAAGTTGAATGAGCTGTAAAGCAATAGGAAGCAAAAAATCCACAACCTCATTGGGTTGTGGATTTTTTATGTATGAAGGAGAGTCGAATCCTATTTTGTAAGTCTTACCAGAACCGTTAACAGGAACAGTATGGTAGCTGGAGTATAGTTTTAGATAAACCGAATATACGGATCCGAATTATTATCTCGATCATTCTACCTTATACAACATAGATCTTAACAGTTCCCTAACCCTCTGTTCTTCCCCACTCTCGTTGGTACGGAATCTTTCTAATTTCATTCCATATTTTCTGAAAATCTCTCCTTTCTTCTTATCTCGCTTAAGTTGCTCAGGCTTGTTCTCATGAAAGGCGAATCCATCTACTTCAATTGCCAGCGCAAGCGATCTGTCCAGTTTGTGATAAACTACAAAATCAACAGAAGAACGTTGTTTCACGAATCTACGCTCTTCCTCATTTAACCGTTCCAGGTCCGTAAACAAATTCATTAGAAAAATCTGATTCGCGAGTTCAAAATCCTTAAACATAGGTTCCTTTAACATCTGGTCGAGCAGGGCGTGCATAATATTCTCGCTCCGATGCCTTGATTTATTGAAGAAACGAACACGCTCTCGAAATTCTTGGAGACTATTAGAGTATTCCTTGTACAACAAGTCAAATACAGAATGAATCTCGCTCTCTACGACGTTGTTGTCCAGCGTGCTATATTCCATATATCGCATGAGATCCCCTACTTCATTCCCATACTTGCGAAATGCCGACTGATCGGTCACAAGAATAAACCTCTTCTGTGAACGGGACACAGCAACATTGATCATACAAGGATCATTAACAAATTTCATTCCCATGCCTCCTGCCATCGTTTGGTCGAGCACTGTAGACATGATCATGACGGATTTCTCACGTCCTTGATATTTATGTATTGTGTCACTCTCTATATCGGCAGTAAATAGCTGGGTCGCTTTCTCCACCTGCTTGCGGTATGGCGTCACAAAGCCAATATCCTCATGACCTGCTGCCGTTTCGAGATACCCCAACAGAATCTCCTGTTCAATGACTTCAAGTTCCCTGACATTGAACTTGCCTTTTTGTGCATGGGTCAATTCCCTCATATGATTACCGGGTGACGTCTTGTAGATCAATAAAGGTGATTCGGATATCCCCGGATCGGTAAAAGCGATCAATTCGCCATCGTAATATTTCGTGTTGCAGAATTCAATAATTTGGGGATGGCAGCGGTAATGCTCTCGTAACATTACTTTTGGAACGGAGTCCCCGTATAAGGCCAACATGGACGACAACAAATTATGCTCGATATAACCGTAAGCTTCATCCATGCCAGGAACCGCCTGGCTCTGGATCTTCTGTTCAACCTCCTTCCCAACGATATGAGGCAATTGCTTGGTATCACCTACGATAATAGCCTGCTTGCAGCAGGACAAAGCCAGAGCTCCTGTCAACAGATCCACCTGCGAGGATTCGTCAATGATGCAATAGTCAAATAAGTAATTCTCAGGTATACAATTCCGCAAAGAAAGCGTCGTGCTAAGTACAATCGGATAGTGCTCGATAAACGTTTTAAACTTGTTGCTCTGAGTGTACGTCTTCTCATTGCAGTCCACAGCCGGACGGTTTTGGTATTTCTTATGTAATCTGTGCCGAAATAGCGTTTCGGATAACTGCTGGTGCTGACCCATTAAGGCTTGATAGTCTTGGGACTCTAATTCCTTCTCAAGCTCCTGTATACGATCTGATAACTCTTCGACTTTTAACGTGTAAAATTTACGCTGAACATTCAGGATGACATCCAATCCCTGCTCCTTCAAACGTTTGAAATCCGTAAAACCATGCCTGAAGAACAACTTGAATTGGTATAGGAGCTTATATTTCCTTTTCATCTCTACAGCCAGGAAGCTGTCTTTCATAAACTCCAAAATCCGCTTTGGTGTCTGCCGGTAAAATGACCACTTCTCTACAGACTGGACATCCTGCCTGGCATAATAATGCTCAAAATGCTCCTGTTCAAGTAAATAGGCTGACAACTTCTGCATAAGTTGTGCCTTCTCCCGATCCAGTTCCATCAAGCGGTGAATACGTTGATCCAGATCTTGTAGTTTGGCGTTTAATTCTTCCTCTGACACTTCACTTGACCATTCCGAAACATCCCCATTTGGTAGATTGGCAAAAAACTTTTTCTTATTCTCTTGTTTGCCCAAACTAGCTACAAAAAAATGGTAACCTTGCCGTTCCATCTTTTCTTGTACATTCAGAACTGCAGCGTTGTTACCGGAAACAACCGCTACCTTCTTCCCCTGTATAACCGACAGATTCGCAAGGATGTTTAAGATCGTCTGGGTTTTACCAGTACCTGGAGGTCCCTCGATAATACTAATGGTGCTTTGTAAAGCCTGTTCAAGTGCAGTTCTTTGACTCAAATTGTACCTGAAAGGAAAAATCAGTTCGCTTGTAACCGGAATATCACGCTTTATAGGTTTTTTCAAAAGGTATTGGCTCAAAGCACTTTCCGGATCTACATAGTTTAACTTTGCAAATTCCTTTGCCAAAAAATCTTCCTTTTTCTCGTCTTCATCCTCACTCTTCGCAAGTTTTGAAATCGCACGCCAATAGTCCAGAATCTGACGCCCTTCAGCGTTTTGAATACTACTATTTCTAACTTGAATACGCTCCCTATCGTATGTACGAATACTCCCATTACTGAAACACACCCGAATCTTTAGACCGAAATCCAGCACCCTTTTTACATTATAGAAAGGATACTCATTGTGAAAAACAGCCATATCCTCAGTTATTTCTTGAACAGTCGGCGTCAGTATCTGTATATCATGAAGTGAATAACTATAAATCTTGGTAGAATCTTTATATTTAATCCTTACTATTGGAGGATCCATTTCATATGAGGATACATCCTCTGTCTTGTCAGCACCTTTTACGATGATCATATATCTCTCTTGGTCCATAACAACCTCTTTTGTATGTATAGTCGATGTAAGATAAAATGATTACATGATACACCTATGAGTACAGTCTGATTTAAATACTATACTAACTTTATTCATATTCCGTGAATCTAAATAGTGAAAACCCGCTAAATTAGCGAGTTTTCACTTGATGTGTATGGAATTACGTCATTCCTAAGGAAGAATAGATGCACTGAGTATGAAACAGTTAGATTATTCAAAAATAATTCGTGCTTTAATACCATTTTGTTCCAACAAATAAAGTAACCCTCCACCATCAATTAACTCGATTGGCTTATCTTTTGCAAATTCGTAGGCATCAGGACCATAACCTTTTGTTGTGACTAGAATACCTTTGTTTGCACCTTCATTTAACATTGTCCCGTATAAGTCCCTTACTGCTGAAACACCCACAGTGTTTTTATAACGTTTTGCCTGTATAACGACTTTACCTCCCACTATTGGCCTGGTATCAAATGCAACACAATCAACACCACCGTCTTTTGATGAACGAGTTAACTTAGCATCTAATCCCATTCTTGCGAACAAATCTGTAACTAACATCTCAAACTCATATGGATTTAACTCCATTAAATTAGGAAGACCTTGCAAAGATCCAAGCATATCTTCATGTTCAATAAAACGTTTGTCTACCATATCAAACTCTACAATTGGTTTTACAGCTTGTAGTTCAGCAGGTCGAGGGGACACTTGTGCTCCCAAATTTCTTAAACATACTGATTTCTCCACGCGATTTAAATCAAGCTCATCAAATTTTTCTTTAGTAACCCGAATTGAAATGAGGTATGGTGTAACATCTTTACCCGTAGCAGGATCGACCGAATGTACATACCCACTTAAAACTACAACATCAATAACTTTCCCCTGATCAGCTTCTAATACCTCATGAATGGTTCGAAGTGTTACACCGGCTACAATATCTGAATAGATATTCTTAACCTCTTGGATTTTTCTAGTCTTCTCACTTATTTCATCTTTTGTTTTTACATATTTATATTCCATTACTGTTGGCACAATATCCTTATTGGGAAGTTCGTAATCAATTACTAACTCTTTGGAATCTGGTATATACGCTAGTCGAAAAATTTGAGGGAAGCCTGTTGGGTATTCAGAACGTTCAAGCACCATAGTGTTATAAACGATAACTGCTTCACTTTCACCATTACGATAGTTTTCCTCAAGTTCATCAATTTCTAGATTTCTATCTCTAACTTTTAAATCAAACATAGACTTTTCATGATCATATTCTGCCTTTAACTTGTCTAATGTAACTAATCTTTCATTTTCTTTTGCCTCGTACTGAACAAAGTCATTCTCGAATTGTTGTTTTGCTTCATTAAGGTCTCTCTGATATTTCTTTTCTGAACCAGGCATTAATTTTGTAAAAAGGTTTGGCTGCTTTATCTTTCTTATGTAATCATCTAATTGAGGTTTAGTAGCCGGAATAGAAATATTAGTAGGTACATTAAAATCTTTAAAATTCTCAATAATCTTCAGAGAGGAAAATGAAACCACATCATTCACTTGCAAAGTGTGATCTAATATACCGTATAAGTCTTCTATTCGCTCAGCAAGTTCGCTATTTAAATCATCTGTTTCCTCTATTCTACTTTCTATATAACGTAATTTTGCTTCCTTTTCATCTTGAATCTGTTGTCTTTGCTGCACTTTTGCGATTCTTATTTGTTCACGTTCATATCGTTTTCTCTCAGCCTCACTTATTCTAGCCTGCCTTGCAGCTTCTCTTGCTATAGTAGCCATAAAGCCACTTCTTCTCGCCAACTTGATCTCCCCAATTCTATTATATGTTTTGTTAATACGTTTTTTATGAAACCCACTCTCTTCCTGTGTACTATTATACCTAACAAAAAGGGAATTACTACCTAATACAGCATATAGTATATTAGAACCAGACAATTAGATCACCAAATATTAATTTCAACTTCTAGTAATCATCCAATCTTCAATTAAGATTAAATCTATTGCCGATTTATTTGAGAGAAATTATAAAACAATTACCCTTAGGTTAACGAACACGAGAACTACCATAAGTAGTAGACTTACATAAAAAAGAACAAACACTCAGACAATACTCCTATGAAGTGAAATGGAGGCAGCTCTGCTCGTTAATGAGGGACATATGAGTATTCAAGAAGTAGTTAAACGATTGGATATCAGTAACAAATATCAAGCACAAACCTGGGCAGCAAAGTATTCGATCAGGTGGAACTATCCAAAAAAATACTCAAAGAAGAGGAAGACCTAAAACTAAGTTTTCGAATATGGAGGAGAAGAAATGGCATACCTACGAGCGGAGATTGAGTATTTAAAAAAAGCAGTAATCAAATCTACACAAGGAGTGACGAGTAAAGAGGCAAGGCTCGGAATTATTGATGAAATGAGAGCAAGATTTCCACTCCAATGATTATATTTAGCTCAAGTTTCCCGTTCTGGTTATTACAAGTGGAGAAATGCTCGACAGACAATGAATTAACGTAAAGAAAAGATGAAGCAACCGATCCCCGGTTGAATACCGAGTAACGGTTGCTGCTTAAAAGTGACTTTTTAGATCTGTCTATTTGAACAGGGGTATGACCTTTAGAATGCGGTCATTTTTATGATAGAAATATCGCAGTTTAATTTCCATAATTTGAAGAAGTGCTATGATCAGTCAAATCAAGAGTCTACTATAATTTTATCTAAAAATGCGACATCCCTACGCGGGTACAACGTAACAATCAACATAAACGTATTTAAAGATTCTTAGAAACGATGCCTAATTCTTTTAATTTAGATTTTATTACAGCATCGATCTCTGCTATTTTTCGATCTATTCCCTTTAGCTGACGTTCGGCAGATGTTATATCGATTATGTCATTCTCTATATCCTTATCGATATACCTCGAAATATTCAAATTATAGTCGTTATCTTTCAACTCATCTAAAGTAGCAAGGTAGGAGTAGTGCTCAATTTGTTTCTTGTTAATATAGGTATCGACAATTTTATTAACATCCACGTTCCTTAATTGGTTCTGGTTCCTTCCATTCGCATATTCATGAGAAGCGTCGATAAACATAACCTTATCGTCAGTTTCACGACTTTTTTTCATAACGACGATACATACTGGAATAGATGTACCATACATCAGGTTAGGGGGCAATCCAATGATCGCATCAATATAATTATATTTTTCAACGAAGAAACTCCGTATTTTCCCTTCTGGTCCTCCTCTAAACAGTATTCCCAGTGGTAATATTGCCACAAGAATACCTTTGTAATCCAATTGATGAATCATATGCTGAATAAATGCAAAATCAGCCTTCGATTGTGGGGCAAGTACCCCATATGACCTAAAACGTTCATCATCTAAAAAATGGAAATGTGCGCTCCATTTTGCACTATAGGGAGGGTTAGCGACCACCGCTTCGAAACGCATATCCAAATGTTTAGGTTGCTCTAACGCATCATCGTTACGAATATCAAATCGATTAAACGCAACCTCGTGTAACAACATATTCATTCTAGCCATATTATAAATCGTACTCATTTTTTCCTGACCGTAAAAGTGTCCTACCTTGGCCTCTTTTGCAATTTGTAGAAGAAGCGAGGCAGAACCACAAGTTGGATCGTATACACTCCTAAGTTCGTCTTTATCTGCCGTCACTATTTTAGCAATGAGTGCTGAAATTTCAGGTGGCGTATAGAACTCCCCACCCTTCTTGCCTGAGCTTTCCGCAAATCGCGAGATTAGAAATTCATATGCCTCCCCAACGAATTCCGGATCAATATTATCGCTTGCGAAAAGGAGATCGTAAATGGCTACCATAACATCAGTCATGAAGTTAGATTCAGAATTAACAAGGTTTCTTAATAGAGAAGCAGACAATTCCATATTAGCGAATAGATACCGCAGACTGTGCTCGCTGTCAGCTCCTTTTATGGAGCGATTAAAGCATTCAATACCTAACTGAAAGTATCCTACATTAAATAAACTTTTTTTAATCTGACTAACCATGGTTGAAAATAAGTACTGAGGCTCAATTACGTACCCTAAAGTCGAAACAAGCTCTTCCCTTATACTATTACGCATTTCTTCATTTTTCCATGCTTCCTCAAATGAGCATTTATCATAAAGCAGTGAATTACTAACTCGATCTTCAATTTTATGAGAAAGGTATCCATAACATATAATTCCCAGAAAATAATCGCGTATAGCCGACTCCTCCAAAAATCCGCGCATAGACTCAAGCCGTGCCCATAAATGATTATAAAGTTCTAATCGCTGTGAAGAAATCATCTCGATCCCTCCTGCAAGTAAGAGATCAATTGTTGATTAATGCTTTTCTCTTCTAGGTAGATACGTTGCATCAATAGTCTTTTTTTATTCAATAAATTACTATATAAATCACCTATAATCTTCTGTTCCTTCAGAGAAGGTACCACGACAGGTACTGCCCGAAGTTTTTGAATCGAGAGCGCCGCCACGGTCGTTCCTTGCGTCGCTTCACTTAAATAATTTTGGCTCTCAGGGTACTCATTTAAATACCACTCTAAATAAGGAGCATACAATGTTTCATTAACATTAATAACGGCAAAGTTTGAAGGGACCAGTCTGCCCAGATATTCCAATCTTACAGTTGCCGCACGACGTGATATTAAGTTAATAAGTACCATGTTTTTATCGGTTATAGGCAATTTTCCAACTTTCTTTTCCGTAACAAGAATCTCTTGAGGTTTATCACGACTACCTCGATTTTCATTTCCTAAGCTTTCATTCATTTCTTTCATTGTATAAAGCATTAACTTAACCGAACTGAAACCCGGTTCAGCCTGTACACGGGATAAGTTAGCTCCTTGAACAACGTTCCCATAATCTGCAAGATTTAACAATCCTCAGCACCTCACAATAACTTAAACTTCAATCCTTCTGTACTCATCAAAATGTTTAGCGATAAAAAGGTTGATATAGGTTTTAAAGTTTCTTTCCGTGAGAATAGATTGGCCTGTCCATTCATAAATAGACATGTTCTGAATGAAGCATTCCAACAGTCCCAACTTGTACAATATAAAAATTAAATTCCGTTGTTCACGTTTTGATCTTGAGTTGGATGTACTGTTCTCCATTATTGTTCTTATTATTCCGAGTAATAGATCTGTAAGCTCCACACCAATTTCTTCGCCTTTACGCTTGTAACTGCATTCTGAAACGAAGTACGGTTCACCTCTATATAGGGCATGAGCGTTTAGTTGTTTCTTCAAAGAATTTGCCAGATCAAGCCGTTCATACTCATATGCATGTTCAATATACAGAGCTGCGTTTAATTGAGAGGATTTATCGTATTCTCTGAGTAATCCGTACATGATCCGCTCAGGAAATTTAGTATATACAGTGTACTCGATTATCTCCGCCTTTAGTCTAGACCCAAACCGAATTGCGTCTGCTTCGATTTGGCTATAATGATAATGAAGAATATTCAATTGTGCGTACGGTGAAATCTTAGCTGCCATTTGGAATAACTTGATGATACCATTTCGCATCTTGGCATCTCCAGAATAATCAGTCCAATGAAAAGAATATTCTTTATTCAATTCGTGCATCATAATTAATGAATCATTTTTATAAATATCCGTTGGGAAGCAAAGCGCACCCATTAGTTGGACTGCATTATTCTTTTTTCCACTTTCATCAAAGAAAATGGAAAGAGTCGTATTATTCACAGCAGTTTCCAAGGATCAACCTTCTCTCTGTACAAAAACGTTGTTTTATGGCATAATTAATTATCAGTAAAATTATTAAAAATTCACTCGCAGCGCCTGAGTTTGCGCGTGATCCATTTTTTTCAAAAGGAACTTGCACTGCTTGATGTGCACGTTCCTTTTTGCTATTGCAAACAATTACCTTATAGCCCAATACTACACTCATATCAAGGATAAATCAACTGCTATTTTTTAAAATAGCAGTTGATGATGCATCCATCATTCTTCTCACAATAAACCGAACTAGCTCAGGCATTAATCAAACTTGCCACGATCATGAAAAATAGCCGACAAGTGAAACTTAAAACTTTTCAGAAATCATGATAGTGGAAAGAAAAGTTTTGATATATTTAGAAGTTGGAAGCTCTTAGACAGCAAAAATCCACAACCAGATTCGGTTGTGGATTTGACATATGGAGGCGAGGGGAGTCGAACCCCTGTCCGAAGATAACGCCACATAAGCTTCTACGGGTGTAGTCACAGTTTTGATGTCACCCGAGTAGCGCCCCGTAACCGGCTCTACGTTGGGTCAGCCTGTTTGTCTTCTTCAGCTAGCCGCAGGCGGAGACTAGACAGCGTATCCCACTAAAGTTGGGCCCTCATCCCGGTACATGGGCGATACAGAGCGAGAGCACGCACGCAGGTTATTAAGCTGCGAAAGCGTAGTTGTTTTGTTGTTTGCCGTTTAATAGGCTTTAGCGTTGATGAAGCGGACGCGTCCCCACTACCCGCTACTCATGCTCGAACTATCCCCGTCGAATCCAAAAACGCCCCCTTGTTATAAAGGGCCTCCTGGATAGATCGGATCAATAAGAGCACCAGTAGATCTATTCCGCATCCTTCCCCTCCATGGTGAAAGGATGACTAGAAGCAATTGGTTATACCAGAGCACTTGTTCTCTCTCGTACTTCCTTAGTATATCACAAAAGTATATATAATGCGACTTACTCCAATCTATAACTTGCAGGTAAACAAGGAGAGAGTTGGAAAAGCGCGTCATACCTAACCTATTCTGACCAGCTGCAACAGAGCTAACTCAGACATTAATTATCACTTCACTCCAAATCA
This sequence comes from Paenibacillus urinalis, assembly GCF_028747985.1. Taxonomy (NCBI): domain Bacteria; kingdom Bacillati; phylum Bacillota; class Bacilli; order Caryophanales; family Paenibacillaceae; genus Paenibacillus; species Paenibacillus urinalis. The sequence goes on along the minus strand of NZ_CP118108.1, from coordinate 189,689 downwards.
ACTTACCGAGCAATCTTCTGCTTCTCGCGCAGTGCACGCTGGATATCACGCTGTGCATCCCGCTTCGCGGCGGTGTCACGTTTATCATATTGCTTCTTACCTTTACCCAGTCCAAGCAGCAGCTTCGCATATCCATTACGAACATAAATCTTGAGCGGTACGATGGAGTATCCCTCCTGCTTCGACAGACCCAGCAGCTTGTTAATCTGTGCCTTGTGCAAGAGCAGCTTACGCGTACGTGTAGGATCATCAGGGTTATTGCGGTTCCCTTGTTCGAACGGGCTGATATGCATGTTATGAATATGGATCTCGCCGTTCCGAATGGTCGCAAACGCATCTCCAATATTCGCACGCCCATTCCGCAGAGACTTAATCTCTGTCCCAGTCAGCACCATTCCTGCTTCATACGTATCCTCGATGAAATAGTCATGGGAAGCCTTCTTATTCTGCGCTAATACCTTGCCGTCATTCTTCTTCGCCATGTTCTCTTCACCTCTTCGTATCGTATTGTAGCAAGCACTGACGGTCATTTCGTCTATAAGACTGCGGGAAATAACAATCATTTCCGGACTTCATTGTATCAAATTCTATGATGAGAAATCAAGGTAACAAACCCCTATATGCGTTGTACCCCGCTGCCAGCGGTTTGAAGCACTTGCACTTCCCCATCTCGCATTGTAAAAAGAACACTCGGCTCAAGCTCCGGCTGAGCTTCACTGTAGTTATTCAGCAGTCTCCAAGGTTGAACAGACCCCATATTCCACGCTTCCTCGAGCGTACACAACCCCTTGCGAACCAATCGGCTGATCCCCTGAATCAGCATTTGAGCCGATCCGGCAAGCAGCTCCGGCTGAGCGGTCAAATGAAGCTTTCCTAATTCCGTCAGTGTTACTCTTCCACCAATATGCGTCTGATAATCCCCTGCCGGTAAACCCGCCAAATGGGCCGCATCGCTGACAAGTATGGCCTTTTCCTTTTTTACACGCATAATGACCTTCTGGACCGCATCCGGCAAATGAAATCCATCCGCAATAAAGCAGGTGTACAGCTCATCAGCGGCTAGCTGCTCCCATATGTAGTTGGGATGTCTCGGAAGCATCAGATGTGCCCCATTGCCAAGATGAGTAGACATCAGCGCCCCGGCTCTTACGGCCTCAAAAATCTGCTGACTGCTCGCCGCTGTATGCCCTATGGATACAATGATTCCTTCCTGCACACACTGCTCTATAAACAGCTGGCTCCCAGCCCACTCGGGTGACATCGTCACAATCCGGATCATCCCTGTGGCAGCACTCTGCAGGCGCTGAAACAGATCTATATCCGGTGCAGTCACAAATTCCGCTGGGTGTGCTCCCCTGGGGCCGTCCTCTGGTGAGATAAAAGGACCTTCCAAATGCACCCCCGCTATGCTCCTCCTTGTGATCTCATTTACTGCACAGGCTGCCGCAATTACTCGCAAGGACTGACTCATTGCTTCTTCACTGTTTGTAATTACAGTCGGGCAGTATTTGACGACACCAACGGCTTGTAACAGTCTAGTTACTTGGTGAACCTGCTCCACCGTAAGATCTGGGCTATTAAAATCAATACCCATGTATCCATTTACCTGCAGATCAACTAGACCTGGCGCGAAATAGACCGTTTCATTATTCATACCTGCTAGAGCGGCCAAGCTATCATCTGTCATCTCCACCCTGATTCGTTCCCCAGTGGCATAATGCACAGCTTCCGTATATCGCGTGTTAACCATCTAGACTAACCTCCTTCTCATATAAAAAAGCGTCTTAACGACGCTCGATAACATGGAAAATTAGCTGTAAAAGGCTATGTCTCCGCTTAAATACACTCTTTATTTTAAAGGGGATTCATGTTCATTCATTTCACCCCAAGCTGCCAAATCTACATACAAAGTACACCTCGGGTGGGTTCTTAAAATGCTGGCCGGACAAGCTTCGCTAATCTTACCGTTCACCGTGTTATATACCGCCTGCTTTTTGGTTGGTCCTGGTACCATACAGAACAGCTCTGTTCCGGACATGAGTGCGGGCACCGTCAATGTAAGCGCATAGGTGGGTACTTCGTCGAAGCTCGGAAAGCAGCCATCATTCACCTGCTGCTGCCTGCACGCCTCATCCAGCTCCACCGGCTTCACCCAAGCCTGATCTGAAAAATCAGCCACCGGAGGATCGTTGAAGGCAATATGGCCGTTCTCACCAATTCCCATAAATACAAAGTCAATCGGTCTCTCCCTCAAGAGCCCTTCATACCTGCGGCACTCCGCTGCCGGTTCCGCCTTCCCGTCTAGTGGATGCCATGCGTTTAGCCCCGGTTCTGCCGCCTGTATGACCCGCTCCTCTACAAATCTGGCAAAGCTTTGTTCTGCCGTGCGGGACAACCCGATATACTCATCCATATGAAAAGCTTCCACCCTGCCCCACTCCACATCGGCTGCTTCCATAAGCGCTTGCAAAAATTCATTTTGCGATGGAGCTGCAGCAAAAATAACTCTCACCCGGTCCTGTATGCGTAGCCGCTGCTGTAAAGAACGAACGGCCTCTGCGGCAGCCGCCTTCCCCATCTCTTCGCGTGTTGCATATATGCTGACCTTCAGCTGATCTGCATGCGTTTGAAATACTGGTGTAATCATGAGCTCACTCACCCTCTCACCCGCCTTTCTTCCTAACAGCCTAATGAGGATTCCATTTCAATTTTGCATTCCTGCTGCTCCCCTACACCATTGAAAAATGCTCTTTGAGCTTAATCTCCTGCTTCAGACGCGAGGATGCATACGTCCCCAAAATAATCTCCAGCGAATGCCTTCCCTCTGTCCCCGGTACCACCGGTGTACGTCCTTCACGCACTGCATAAGCCAAATCTCGAAGCTGCTCCCGATGCCCGTCTGGAATGACGGCAAAAGGGGCAAACTCCGGCAGTGTAACCTCTGCTCCATCCAGCTCCAGCATTACAATATCATCCTCTTCAATGATCAGTGTGCCCGTTTCGCCATATAGCTCTAAACGCTGACCCTTCCCTTTATAAGCGGTTGTCGTAATCTCCAGTACACCCATCGCACCATTTTCATATTGGAGCAGTGAGGTTACCGTGTCCTCCACCTCAATATCTCGCAGCACATTTCGGGCTCTTCCCTCAAGCGAAGCAACTGGGCCTGCCAGCCACTGGAGCATATCCACGGTATGTATGCCCTGATTCATCATGGCTCCGCCTCCGTCCATCGCCCATGTTCCACGCCATCCCGCACTGTCATAATAAGCCTGACTCCGATAGATCTTCACGTAGGCGGAACACAGACTCAGCTTGCCAAGCGCACCAGAGGCAATAAGCTGTTTCGCATACTGTGCTTGCGGTGACATGCGGCGGGGAAATACGGTAGCAAGCAGAACTTCCTCCTGCTCACAGGCTTCAATCATGCGCTCTACGCCTTCCATCTGGATCGCCATCGGCTTCTCGACAAGGATGTGTTTACCCGCTCTTGCCGCTCGAACGACCTGCTCCTCGTGCAGTCCGCTGGGTGTACAGATGGATACCACTTCGATGTCGGGCCTTGCTAATAACTCATCCAGATTCGAGTATGCGGCTGCCCCATATTGTGCAGCGAATCGCGCTGCCTGATCCGGATTCACATCACATACCGCGACAAGCTCTGCTTCCGCTAGCTTTGCGATCTCACTGGCATGAACCTCGGCAATAATTCCGCAGCCCACAATCCCATATCTCACAGGCATCATTCCTGCTGACATAACCACTCACCCTTTCTTTATATGTTCCTTTTTAGAGTAAACATGGACCCGCTCTGCCTGCTCATCTGCCAGCAGTGTGGCTCTTGTAGCTGCCAAGAGATCCTCATGCGTAAATTCATGCGGCTTCCCCTCAATCCGGTTTATAAAATCCTCCACGATGCGAACAGGAGGCATACGCAGCGGCACTTGCTGCAAGGGCTCCTCATGGGTCATCACGAGCAGCAGCTCCTCTTCACCATCCAGCTTCGCTGCCGGATCACCTGCGAGCCGAATTTCGGCGCTCCCCAAGGTGCCTGTCACGAAGATGCGTCCATCTCCCCAAGTCCAGCATTTCTCCGGGGCATGCCAATCCGCATACAGCTGAGCACTTACCCCGCCATCCAGTACGGTTTGAACAGCGGCCGTATCGTAAAAGTCTGGATACTGTGGCAGGATTCTCTTGCCCATTGCTGCCTGAATGCTGTGAATCTCTTGACCCGTCAGCCAGCGCAGCAGATCAAAGTCATGCACCAGCAAGTCAATAATAATGCCTCCCGACTCCTGCTTGTTGAAGTGCCAGGCTGGACGGGTCTCCGGCCGCAGCCGATGCGGCTTCCGCATGGTAATACTCATGATCTCTCCCAGCTCACCATTCAGCACCATTTCGCGCAGCGTATATAATGAAGGTCGATAACGCTCTGTTAACAGCATCCCTAACTGAATATTCCCTCTATTGATTAGCTCCTCAAGCTCGTTATACCCCTTCCAGTGAACAACCGCTGGCTTATCCAGCATCAGGTGCTTGCCGTATTTCTCACATTCGAGCGCGATCCCCAGCTTAAGGTTATTGATGGCAGAGCTCCCTATGATTCGAACCTGCTCCGGCTCAAGCAGCTCCTTACTGCTGTCTACAAGCTGCAGCTGGTACTTGGCAGCCAGCTGATTCGCCAGCACTGGATCACCTGGTTCAAATATGCCCGCACACGCATAACCGAGCTCCAGCATCTCCTCGATAAAAATCGAGATATGCGGATGCTGACAGCCGATCACCGCAAACCTCTCCGCCCTTCGTGATCCCGGCAAGCCTCTTACAGATGACATCATACCTCTCCTTTCCACTAAGAGATTTTTACAAAATGTCATGCTCCAATACGCCTAACTCTGCTTAAATGCTCTCCGCCCTCGCCTCTATCTTCAATTGCACTTGCCTTTCACCAATAAAATTGCAGCTTCACTTTAGCTCTTTTTACTTCCCTATGCTGCTGCTACTGCTGAATCCCTCATCTCACCTGTACCACTTCCCAAGTAACGCCTGAATCTAGCGGCTTCCCCTTTATCTCTGGTGCTGTGCCTTCACCTCTGCCATCAATCTTTGAATCTCCTTCAGGTCATAAGCAAGGCGCTCGACCGCAGGATAAGGCGCTGCACATTCCAGCGTAATCCACCCGCTATATCCGCTCTGATGCAGAGCCGCCAGCAGCGGCGCGTGATCTACCTCGCCCTCTCCCAAACGGCACTGCATAAATGCCTCATTCCCGTGGCGAGTCAGATTGACAAACGTCCCTTCCTCACCCGCAGTCGCCATTCTCCGCTCATCCTTTACATGGACATGGCGGAGAGAAGCACCGAGCTGCTGAACCGATTCAGCCCCATAATCAACATCGGAGATGTACATGTTGCCTGCATCATGGATGAATCCCAGCCTGTCATCCCCTGTTAATCCCTGCAGCTTCATAGCGCTAACGGCGTCCTCTGTCAGCGTTTGGTTATGAATCTCAATAAGGATTTGAACCCCTGATTCCGCCGCCTCTTCTACACAGGCTCGCAAATACCGGGCTGCCTGCTCGTAGTGATGCTCCTCTGCCTTAAATGCATTGGGGCCACCCGGAAACACACGAACATAAGGGACGCCCAGTACACTTGCAATCTGAATGAGCTGCCGAACATCTTCTACAGCAGCCTTACACTCCTCTACCGTCAAGTTAGAGAAGTATCCGACATATCCTGCTAAGGCTGGAATGGCAAGTCCCAGCTCCTCTGCCCGCTCTCTCACTTTTCTGGCTTCCTGAAGCGGCATATCTAGCGGAAGGTGAGGAGAACGACAGGCAATCTCAATACCATCAAAACCAAGTTCAGCCGTAATTCTCATTGCTTCCGAAAGGCTGTACTCGATCAGGGTCCCACTGAAAGCCGCGACAGGAAATAAACGGTCATGAGACACAATGCCATCCTCCTGCCTGTCAGTACGCAGCTGCGAGTGAGCACGCGGAAGCGGATTATAATTAGATGATTTTGTCTTGTCCTGATCTTCCCGACTTGCCTCATTATGATCCATCCTTACTCTCCCTCCTTACGGGCAACATCCAGTTCCGTATCATTTAATGCCCGACGCCGTATGGTTCTGCACGAAGTACTTCTCCGCAAACAGAAATACGAGCAGAATCGGCAGCAAGCTCATCAGCGCCGCAGCGACCATCAGCTGCTCATTGCCGACCCATTGACCTTTTAGACCCAAGATGCCGATCGGCAGTGTAAACTTCTCGCTGGAGCTCAAATAAATGGACGGTGCCAGAATCTCATTCCATTTGGTCATGAATGTAAAAATAGAGAGTGTCGCGAGCGACGGCAGACTCAGAGGCATATAAATGCGCCAGTAGATCCGCAGCGGATTGGCTCCTTCCATCTTCGCTGACTCCTCATACTCACCCGGTATGCTGAGAAAAGCCTGCCGCATCAGAAAGATGCCGAACGGCTGGGCAAGCCATTCAATAACCCACAGCGGTGTAAGTGTATCCAGCATGTTCATCGAGTTGAAGATGATAAAATGTGGAATGATGATAACCACGGGAGGGATCATCATCGTGCCGAGTACAAACATGAACAGAACGTTTTTAAAGGGAAAACGGAGCCTGGCAAAGGCATACCCCACCAGTGAGCAGGACAGCAAGGTTCCGACCACAGACAGAATGGCAACAATGAAGCTGTTCATCGTCTGCGTGCCGAAATCGCCCAGCTTTAATACCTCCGCATAGTTGGACCACTGAAAGTCTTTTGGGAACCAGGTCGGCGGTACGGCGGTGTATTCTGCATATGTTTTTAATGAGTTCAGAATCGCCTTAACAAAAGGAACCAGCATGATGAGCGAGCTGATCACGATTGCGATATAAGCAATGATCTTACCGGATTTCTTACCAGAGGATTTCATGGATTGACCTCCTTCCTATAGGAAGACGCTTCTTATCATTTAAAAATAGACCTTATTACTGCTAATCTGATTAGATCAAGTGCTTGAATGAGCACCAGTGATTAGCTCTAGTGAACAGGTTCTAGGATCTAGCTTCTAGCGACCGAACTCTAACCTCTAACCACCTAGTTGTAATGCACCCAGCGGTTCTGCAGCTTCATCTGCACGAGCGTCAGGCTGAATAAGATCACGAACAGCACCCAGGCAATGGCCGAGGCATAGCCCATGTGGAGGAACGAGAACCCTTCACGATACAGATACAGCATAAGTACAAGACTGGAATCACGCGGACCTCCTGCTGCTGCAATGTCCCCGCCGCCTGTCATGACATAGATCTGCTCAAACGCCTGAAACGTGGAGATTGTACTGAGTATAATGACTAGAAACGTCGTCGGCGAGATCAGCGGCACAGTGATGCTCCGGAATTTGCGAAGCACACCTGCACCATCCATCTCAGCAGCCTCGTACAGCTCATTCGGTACATTTTGCAGACCTGCCAGGAACAGCACCATGATGTACCCGATGCCTTTCCATACGGCAATAATGACGAGCAGCGGAATAACCCAGTTTTCACTGTTCAGCCATTGCTGCGGCTCAAATCCCCACTTCACCAGCAGGGAGTTGGCAAATCCGAACCGAGGATTAAAAATCGCATCCGCAACATACAGGATGACCGTCCACGAAGAGATAACCGGGATAAAATGTGCCATTCGGAACCATTTGAGTCCTTTTAGCTTCTGATTCAGCATCACAGCCAGAACCAGGGCGAGAATCGTCTGCAGCGGCACAAACAAAATGGCAAAATAGATCGTATTCCACAGCGACTTCCAGAACAGCGGCTCGTTAAACAGCTTGTTATAGTTCTCTGTCCCGATCCACTGCGGCGGGGTCAGCATGTCATAATCGGAAAAGCTGAAATACAGGGAGACAAGTAGCGGGCCGGCGACGAATACGACGAAATGAATAAGATACGGGGACACCATCAGGAGTCCCCATCTTCCTTCCGATCGCAAGTAGCGGCTGCGGCCCGCGGACTTTAGCTTATGCCCTCTCTTGGGCACGGCTCTCGTCGATTTGCTTAGTGTCATCCGCGGCAGCTCCTTTGGCTTCGTTATTTCTCATAAAATGCATCCAGCACATCCTGAATTTCTCCATTAGCCTTCGTCAGTGACTCATCCACCGTAGCGTCACCAAGGAAAGCGCGCTCTGCATTCTCATTGAATTTGGATACCCACTCTTCCCATACGGCATTGGTATCCAGTGTCCCGGCAAATTCAAAGCTGTCGAGGAACGCCTGGCGATTCTCAGGCTTCTCCCCAGCGGTTAAGAACACGTCGGAGTTAGCTACTGACTTCTTGACCGGAACGGCCTCCCCAAGCGCTGCCCATTCCTTCTGCACCTCATCCTCCGTAGCCCAGAACTTCATCCATTCCCATGCTGCAGCTGCCTTAGCCTCATCGGCTTTCGCACTGATGACCCATGAGTTCGCAATAACCGGAGCAAAGCGTTTGCCGTCCGGGCCTGTCGGCAGTACGGTGACATCATAATTCAGTCCCGCTTCATTAGCTGCCTGAACACGGGCATAAATACCGATCCGCATCGCGGCTGACCCGCTCGGGAACACAGCCATCGCACTCTGGAAGCTCTTCAGATCCACGGGATCGGTGAAGATGCCTTTTTGCATACCATCGACAATCCAGTTCATCGCTTCCTTATTGCCGTCGGAGTCTACAATTGACTGTGTGCCGGTCTCGTCAAGAATGCCGCCGCCGTACGATTTCAGTACCGTAAACCAGCCCTCGGTTATGCTGAAGAAAGTAAGTCCGAACTGACTAACGGTATTCGTATCAAACCCTTCCTCTGCAGCAGCCTTTCCGCTTCCATCTACCGTCAGCTGAGTCGCAGTTGTCTTCAGATCCTCCCAGCTCCACTCCTCTGTCGGATATTCGACTCCGGCTTTATCAAACAAATCCTTGTTATAATACAGGACCCCGATTTGAATGCCTTGCGGAATGCCCCAGTATCGTCCATCTGCATCCTTGTTGAACTCCAGTCCGTAATAGTCATCCTTGTTCAGATCACGGTCGATCCACTCGGTTACGTCCTTCAGCGTGCCTCTCTCGGCGTACTTCATGACGAGCGCCCCGTCCGACAGCCAGACATCCGGTGCTTTGCCTGCGGCAATCTGTGTGTCGAGCTTCTGATAGAACTGACCATACGGCGCACTTTGCGTGTCTACTTTAATATGCGGAAACTTGGCGGTGAACTTCTCGATCAGTTCCTTCATTTTGGCATCACTCTTGCCATCAGAGTAATATCCCAGCGTGATAGCTACCTCTTCCTGAGACGTTCCCCCGTTGTTGTCTGGATCTGTGCCAGCTCCTTCACTGCCTCCATTCGTTCCCCCTCCACTGCAAGCTGCTGCGAATACAGAGAACACAAGCAGCATACATACGAGTACGGACACCTTCTTACGCTTGACCATTTAACCGCCCCCCGCTATAGTAATTCCATCCACATCTTATATTGTAAATATTGTAAGTGAGGGAGGAATGGTTAATCCTACTCTAGTTGTCTTTTCCTGCACTCACCTGATTCACATCGCAAAGAGAGGTGGTTCATATCTTATCCAGCCTGTCTATTAATAAGAGACTGATTGCAATCAGCCTGATCTTTGTCTGTCTGCCTGTAATCATCCTCGGCTCCTATTGGTACAATGCATCGACTCGCACCATTGAAGAGTCTGCTATCGCATCCAACGAACGAATCGTGACTCAAACCAGCGAATATCTGAATCTATATATATCTAATCTTGAAACTTCAACCTACCCCTTTCTCTCGAATCCGCATATCCAAACCCTAATCAATCGTACCAGCATGACCCCTTATGAATACTTGAAGCTATCTGATGCCATCGAAAAAGGACTGTTCGCCCAAATGCTATATGGACGTGATGATCTCGTCGGGCTCTCCGTTCTTGCCAAGAACGGGATGCAGGTCAGTGATTACAGCCGCTCGGAAGAAATGCTCGATATGCGGAGCATCAGGCAGCGTAATCGGCTGCTGTTAGCGGACATGGATCAGATGGACGATTTTCATATGACGGGGATCCGCTATATTGGTTCAGAGCCCGTGCTGACAATAATCCGAAAAATATCGAGCAGTAGAAGCTATCTCTACGAGGGACTGCTCGTGGTCGATCTGAATCTCGATCAGATTGCCGGTATTTGCAGCAACGTATCCAGGGAGGACCTTCACCTGTGGATTGCCGATACGCAAAATAACCGCATCCTGTATCATCCGGACAAGGAACGAATTAACGATCTCTTACCTGCATCCCTTGCGGAGAAATTCTCAGCAGAGCCTGCCGGCTTAATACATGAATACGAAGGCAACAACGAAAATATTTTATTATATGAGGAGGCCACTCTCTCCAAATGGGCGGTCGCACTGGAGCAGCCTAAGAATGCCGTCGTGTTCGAGCTCCTTAATCTAAGATCAACCACCGTATATTTGTTTGTCATCATTATGCTGGTGACGCTGCTTGTTATGGGCGGCTTCTCCTTACAGATCAGCCGCGCCTTATCGCTGCTCCAGCATTTCATGAAACGCGTACAATCCGGTGATTTTTCTACCCCTATCACCCGTATGACCGGGCGCAAGGATGAGATCGGCGGGCTGTTCCGCAGCTATTCCCATATGGTCGGTGAGCTCAAACGACTCGTAAGCGAGGTTCAATCCGCCAAGCTCAAAGAGCGTGAGCTGAGTCTGAAGCAGAAGGAATCGGCACTTCATGCGATGCAATCCCAGATTAATCCTCATTTTCTGTACAATACACTTGAAGTCATTAATGCTCATGCCATCCTCGACAACCAAATGGTGATCAGCCGAATGACAACCTCACTCGCCGATCTGTTCCGCTATAACCTGAAGAATGCTCATCAAATTGTTTCGCTTCGGGAGGAGATCGGACATTTAAAGGCGTATTTGGATATCCAAAAGGCGAGGTACCGAAAATTAACGGTCGATATCTGCATCGAGGAGTCTGTAATGGATCAAATTCCGCTGGTTCGGCTGACACTGCAGCCGCTCGTTGAGAATGCATTTATTCACGGCTATCAGCACCACCGTCTGCCGCCATCCTATATCGGTCTGACGGGAACAGCGGATACGGAAGGGAATTATATACTGCGAATTATGGATCATGGTAAAGGAATGGATGAGCATCGAATGGAGCTGCTGAATCAGTTCTTCAGGAACGGTGAGGAATCTAGAGTAGAATGGGAACCACTGCTTCAATCCAGCGGAATCGGGCTCACCAGTGTTCATGAGCGGCTTAGGCTGTCCTTTGGAAGTCATTATGGATTGAGCGTTCATTCCTCCGGTCCTGCCGGTACCATCATTGAAATTAAACTGCCACTCCGTTTACAGCCGGCCCGTCCATAACAAATAAGGAGGGATCTTGTATGTATAAAGTCATTATCGCGGATGATGAGTACATGATTCATGCCAGTCTTGCGAAGCAGGTGGAGTCCTCGGGGCTCCCGTATCAGGTAGTCGGTGAGGCTGAGGATGGACAGGAAGCACTCCTGCTGCTATCCGAGCAGCCTGATCTGATTGTAACAGACATCTGCATGCCTGCGATGGATGGACTCACGTTTATCGAAAAGGCTAGAGCAGTGAACCCCCATGTTGTGTTCCTCATTATTTCCGGCTACAGTGATTTCGAATACGCCCGGACTGCACTGCAGCTTGGTGTGGAAGATTACCTGGTCAAGCCGGTAAGCCCTGACAAATTCAGAGCAGCACTTGAATCGATCCTTCACAAAATCGAGTCCCGCAAACATCAGCTAATTCACCAGAAGCAATGGGTCGTTCATCAGCTGGAGCTGCTAAACGAGCTGGAGAGCAGCATATGGAGATTGGATGAGACGGCAGCCCGTCAAGCAGCTGTCCACCTGCTGGAGCAAGGACTGCCGCAGGATGCGCCTGCTGGACCCCCGAACCTGATCATCAATCAGATCAAATTAGATCTTAGCGAGATGCTTAAGACGCGGGGAATTGATGTATCTTATCTTCTTTCAAACAAAGGCGCAGCGATTCAGCTGGATTCCTCCGAACCCGAAGCCGCCTTTCTTCAATATGTATCACTTCTCTTAGACCAGATTAAGCAAGAACGCAATTTTGGCTCACGTAACCAGATTCTAAGAGCAATTGCTCATACGCGGAAGCACCTTCATGCAAGCGACCTCTCCGTACAGCAGGCTGCAGATATGGCGGGGATGTCTGTAACCTATTTCAGCAGGCTGTTTAAGGAGGAAACAGGGGCGAGCTATGTACAGTATCTCATCAAGCTGCGAATGGAGGAAGCTAGAATACTGCTTGAGCAGCAGGCCTGCAGCGCATCCGAAGCGTGCGAGCGAACGGGGTATACGGATTATCCCCACTTTAGCAAGACGTTCAAACGGTATTATGGTATTGCCCCCGCCGATTATATGAAGCACCACCGCAGTTTATAACCGGTAAAGTAAAAGGAAGGCTCTTGCACACAATGAGAACTTAAAGAAATCTATAGAAATAGGCCAACCAGATATCTCTGGCTGACCTAATCATACTGGCTATACGGATTCTATTTCTTTTTCTTACGGACAAATGCGGCCATTCCGTTTCCGCCGCTTTTCCCTTTAGGCTTACGCTTGCGCTTGCCGGAGCCTTCTCCACCTTTAGCCGGGTTGCCGCTTGGCGCCTGTGCTGCTTGTTCGCCAACGAATACGCCGCTCTTCGACGTTTTTTTCTTGCGGCCCTTACCCTGGCCTGAATGTCCACCACGTCCGCCTTCTGCAAAACCGGTAGAGGATCCGCCTGGTGAGTTATAGCCGCCTTTGCCGGAGCCAAAGCCGAAGCTCTGTCCTCCGCGTGATTCTGTACCGGAAGCTCCCTGCTGTCCGGCTCTGCCGCCATTCTTGCCGCGGTTTCCACCGCTGCCGCCCTTGCCTCGGCTGTCCCGTCCGCCCTGATTACCGCCTCGGCTGTCTCTGCCTCCGCGGCCGTCACGGCCCTCGCGGCGGGATCCGCCGCCGAAGCCGGCACCAGGTCCGCGCTCCTGCCGGGGCTTCATGTCTACCATTTCAAAATCAATGGTGTACTCATCCATATTCACCCGTGCTACACGGATCTTCACTTCATCCCCGATACGGAATATCTTCGAGGTCCGCTCGCCAATAAGAATCATGTGCTGATCATCAAAATGATAATAATCATCGGTCAGCATACTGAGACGAATGAGACCCTCTACCGTGTTCTCAAGCTCAATGAACATTCCGAAGCTGGTCACACTGCTGATCATGCCGTCAAACTCTTCTCCGACCTTATCGAGCATATACTGTGCTTTCTTCATCTTCTCGGTGTCACGTTCGGCCTCAACGGCTACACGTTCCCGCTCTGAAGATTGCTGAGCAATGTCAGGCATCCGGCTCGCCAGGTACTCCTGTCGGTTCTCGGGAAGCGCGCCGCCATTCTCGAACACTTCTCGCATGACACGGTGAATTACAAGATCCGGATAACGACGGATCGGTGACGTAAAGTGGCTGTAGAATTCCGCAGCCAGACCAAAGTGTCCGGACATTTCGGAATCGTATTTCGCCTGCTTCATGGAACGAAGCATCATCGTGCTGATAACGGTCTGTTCCTTCGTGCCTTGGATATCTTCAAGCAGGGACTGAAGCGCTCTTGGATGAATAGAATTCCCGCGTCCCTTAACGTGAAACCCAAAGTTTGCAGCGAAGCCCAGGAAGTTCTGCAGCTTCTCCTGATCCGGGTCCTCATGGACACGGTAGATGAACGGCACTTTCAGCCAGTGGAAATGCTCTGCTACGGTTTCGTTAGCCGCCAGCATGAATTCCTCAATGATCTGCTCCGCCACCGTACGCTCTCTCTTGACGATATCAACCGGCTTACCTTCCTCATCCACAAGAATCTTGCTCTCTTCAAAATCAAAGTCTACCGCGCCACGGCGCATACGCATGTCACGCAGCTTCATCGCGATTTCCTTCATCAGCTTGAAGTCGTCCACCAGCTCGCTGTACCGCTCGATCAGCTCAGGATCTTCTTCCTCCAAGATTTTGTACACATTCTTATAGGTCATACGTTCTTTAGTCTTGATCACACTGGTGAAGACCTCATGGTTTACGACCTTCATCTGCTCATTGAATTCCATCACACAGGACATGGTCAGCCGATCCACTTGGGGATTCAAGCTGCATATTCCATTGGATAAACGATGCGGCAGCATCGGAATAACCCGGTCTACCAAGTACACGCTGCAGCCCCTGTTATACGCTTCCTGATCCAGCTTGGAATTCTCGCGTACATAGTAACCGACATCGGCAATATGAACGCCTAGACGATAATTGCCATTCGGCAGGCGCTCTACGTTGACCGCATCATCCAAGTCCTTCGCATCTTCACCGTCAATGGTTACAATATTCAGCCCGCGCAGATCTCTGCGTCCCTGCTTAATAATTTCATCCTCCGTAATGGAGTCAGGGGCCTGTTCTGCCTCTTCTATAACTTCCTCCGGGAATGCTTCAGGCAGCTGATGCTTGCGAATGACGGACAAAATATCGATACCCGGGTCGTCTTTATGCCCAAGAATTTCGATGATTTCCCCTTCTGCAGCAGCACGACCTTCCGGATAGCTTACGATATTGACGACAACCTTCTGGCCGTCCACCGCATTATTAAAGCCCGTCCTCGGGATAAAAATATCGCGATTAATACGCTTGTCATCTGGAATAACAAACCCATATACCTCTTGGCTCTGGAACACGCCAACGACCTGTACTACCGCGCGCTTGACGATACGGATGACTTCACCTTCCAGCCGCCCGCCTTCCGGACCTTTGGAGGTTACACGAACCAGCACGGTATCTCCATTCATCGCACTCTTCAGGTCGTTTGCATGAATATAGACATCCGGATGCTCACGATCCTCGGGTATGAGAAAAGCAAAGCCCTTCGCGTGAGCCTGCAATCTTCCCTTCACCATCTGCATGCGTCCTGGCACACCGTAACGGTTCGTACGGGTCAAGACAATTCTTCCCTCGTCCTCGAGCTGATTCAGAAGCTTCAAGAACGCTTTGAACTCAGCCGCATCTTCGATGCCGAAATGCTGCTCCAGCTCTTGATACGTCATCGGTTTATAGGCCGTCTCCAGCATAAAATCAAGTAATTGTTGTTCAGTTATCATTTAGTTCACCTCTAGGAAACATAAGAGTAGGCCTTTATGTACTTTGTCAGTCTTGATTATCATTAGTAAAATCTTACCCTAGTATACACGAATTTAATCCAAGAATGGATTTTGTATATACCCAAATAGGGACCTTCCATCAATATGAGTCTCAAATCAGGCAAATCGCCTTAGTTACAAAAGAGCCTTCGTTCCTCTGAGGAACGAAGGCTCTAAGCGTCCATGTGTTGAATTATTCAAATACAGCGACGAGAATCGCAAGGATCATAAACCCTGCTGCGAGACCAACTGTAACCCGTTGCAATACAAGTTCCAATCCGCGTGCTTTGGTTTTGCCAAATAGATGTTCCGCACCGCCGGAGATGGCACCGGAAAGACCCGCACTTTTACCTTGTTGAAGAAGAACGACGACGATTACACCGATGGCGAAAATAACGAGAAGCAATTTCAAAACGATATCCATAACTTCCACCTCCTATACGAAATGTGCGTAACTCCACGCAGTAAACAATATTTTTATTGTACCATACGCTCTGCACATATACAATCCGAAAGTCCTTAAGCTTTCAGATCAATCGAATGACCTGAGGTCGGATGCGGCGCACTCTGAGAGAGCATCTGCGCCATCTGATTGCCCATCACTTCCGCTTGACTCTTCGCCATATTCAGCACCTGAATGGATGCTGCCTGCTTAACGGCTGTCATGGACATGACTGTAGACATTGCTGCGATATCCATTACGCACCTCCTTTCTCTCCTCTATATCGGCAGAACGAACATTAAACTGCAATCGTGCATCATACACTGGGGGTAAGCCAAAAAAAGAGCCGCCCCGATGGGCGACTCTCCGTACTAAGCGGTTAGCTTATTATTTTTTCAGGTTGTAGAAGGAAGTCAGGCCGTTGTATTGAGCGAGTTCACCCAATTGATCTTCGATGCGAAGAAGTTGGTTGTATTTCGCGATACGGTCTGTACGGGAAGGTGCACCCGTTTTGATCTGTCCTGCGTTTGTTGCAACCGCGATGTCAGCAATTGTGCTGTCTTCGGATTCACCGGAACGGTGGGAGATAACAGCTGTGTAACCAGCGCGTTTCGCCATTTCGATTGCATCAAATGTTTCTGTAAGTGTACCGATTTGGTTAACTTTGATAAGGATCGAGTTACCGATCTTCTCGTCGATACCTTTACCAAGACGCTCTGTGTTTGTAACGAACAAGTCGTCACCAACAAGTTGGATTTTGTCTCCCAGTTTCTCAGTAAGGAGCTTCCAACCTTCCCAGTCATCCTCGGAGCAGCCATCTTCGATTGTAACGATTGGGTATTTATCAACCCAAGAAGCAAGAAGGTCTACGAACTCAGCGGAAGTAAAGGATTTGCCTTCACCAGCGAGTGTGTACTTGCCATCTTTGTAGAACTCAGTGGAAGCAACGTCCATTCCAAGAAGAACATCTTCACCTGGTTTGTAGCCTGCTTTTTCAATAGCTTCCATGATCGCGCCAAGAGCGTCTTCGTTGGAAGTGAAGTTAGGAGCGAAACCGCCCTCGTCACCTACAGCTGTGTTCAGTCCTTTTGCTTTCAGAACGGATTTCAGGCTGTGGAAGATTTCAGCACCTGTACGAAGAGCTTCCTTGAAGGAAGGAGCGCCTACAGGCAGGATCATGAACTCTTGTACGTCCACGTTGTTGTCCGCATGCTCACCGCCGTTAACGATGTTCATCATTGGAACTGGAAGCTGTTTCGCGTTGAATCCGCCAAGGTATACATACAGTGGAAGATCAAGAGCGTCTGCAGCTGCGCGGGCTACTGCCATGGATACAGCAAGGATTGCGTTCGCACCGAATTTACCTTTGTTTGGCGTACCATCCAAAGAGATCATCAGTTTGTCGATACCCAATTGATCAAGAGCGTCCATACCGATAATTTCTGGAGCGATTTTTTCGTTTACGTTCTTAACTGCGTTCAATACACCTTTACCAAGGTAACGGTCTTTGTCGCCATCACGAAGCTCAACCGCTTCGTGTGCACCCGTGGAAGCACCGGATGGAACGATTGCGCGTCCGATTGCACCGGACTCTGTATATACTTCAACTTCTACTGTAGGATTACCGCGGGAGTCAAGGACTTCGCGTGCGTATACGTCAGAAATAATTGTCATGAGTAATTACTCTCCTTTATTCTTCGATTCATTTTTGCTAGCTAGCATAGCATCTTCTATCATTAAACCCTATACGCGCATAGGATTGCAAATCGATTCGTTTAACAGCTTACTTGCGTCCTGAAATAACGGAATGTCCGGTCATTTCCGCAGGCTGCGGAAGTTCCATCAAATCAAGGATCGTTGGAGCGATATCTGCCAGAATTCCGCCATCGCGGAGCTCTACATTCTCAGATGTCACGATGAATGGAACCGGATTTGTTGTATGTGCTGTGAACGGTTTGCCGTTCTCGTCAAATACCATATCCGCATTACCATGATCCGCTGTGATCAGTACAACGCCGCCTTTTGCAAGAACAGCCTCTACCACACGACCCATGCATTCATCGGTCGCTTCTACTGCTTTGATCGTTGGCTCCAGCATACCGGAGTGACCCACCATGTCTGGATTTGCAAAGTTCAGGATGATCGCGTCATGCTTGTCTGCCTCGATCTCCTTCACACAAGCATCCGCAACTTCATAAGCGCTCATCTCAGGCTTCAGGTCATAAGTTGCCACCTTCGGCGAATTGATAAGAATGCGAGTCTCGCCAGGAAGCTCAACATCGCGGCCGCCGCTGAAGAAGAAAGTAACATGCGGGTACTTCTCTGTTTCCGCAATACGAAGCTGTTTCTTGTTGTTCTGAACAAGCACTTCACCAAGTGTATTATCCAGGTTCTTCGGAGAGTATGCTACATATCCTTCAACGGTTTCGCTAAAGAGTGTAAGACATACAAAGTGAAGTCCCTCAGGGAATTTGTCTCCACGATCGAAACCACGGAAATCCTGGTTGGTAAACACTTGAGACAGCTGAATTGCACGGTCAGGACGGAAGTTCAGGAATATAACAGAATCGCCGCTTTCCACGAGTCCCACAGGTTGTCCATCTTCCTTAACGATGACCGTTGGTTCAACGAACTCGTCGAATACGGATTTCTCGTAGGATTCCTTGACAGCCACCATCGGGTCCGTATATACCGGTCCGTCTCCATACACGATCGCACGATAAGACTTCTCTACACGTTCCCAGCGTTTGTCGCGGTCCATTGCATAATAACGTCCTTGCACGGTTGCGATTTTACCAATGCCCACTTCCGCAATTTTTGCATTCAATTGCTCCAGGAATTTGATACCGCTGTCCGGGGATACGTCGCGTCCATCGAGGAATGCATGGATGTAAACATCGTGCATATCTTCTTTTTTAGCCAGATCGAGCATAGCGAACAGGTGATTGATATGGCTATGAACACCGCCGTCGGACAATAGTCCGTACAGGTGAAGCTTTTTACCCGTTGTCTTCGCAGCACGAACTGCGCCTACGAGTGTTTCGTTATCGAAGAATTCACCTTCACGAATGGACTTGGAGATCCGAGTTAGATCCTGATATACGATACGACCTGCACCGATATTGAGGTGACCTACTTCCGAGTTCCCCATTTGCCCTTCCGGCAGTCCAACCGCTTCACCGCAAGCAGTGAGGGTTGTATGCGGATATTTCGCCATGTAACGATCATAATTCGGCTTCTTCGCTTGAGCTACTGCGTTACCCACTTCTGTGTTACGCAGTCCGAAGCCGTCCATAATAATCAGAGCTACAGGTTTTGGTGCAGTCATCTTACTTCGCCCCCTGAACGAGCGCGATGTAGGATTCAGGCTCCAGGCTTGCTCCGCCTACCAATGCACCGTCAATATCGCTTTGTCCAAGATATTCAGCTACATTCGCTGGCTTCACGCTTCCGCCGTATTGAATAACAACCGCATTCGCTACATCTTCGTTGTACAGACCTTTGATGATGCTGCGGATGTAAGCAATAACTTCGTTTGCATCTTCTGCAGTCGAAGATTTGCCTGTTCCGATCGCCCAGATTGGCTCGTAAGCTACAATCACTTGAGCTGCTTGGTCAGCAGCAAGTCCTGCAAAAGCCGCCTCTGTTTGCACTTTGCAAACGTCCTTCGTTTGATCTGCTTCACGCTCTTCCAATTTCTCGCCTACACATACGATCGGTGTAAGACCATGACGGAATGCAGCGTGGACTTTCTTGTTCACGGTCTCGTCGGTTTCGTTGAAGTACTGACGACGCTCGGAGTGTCCAATGACCACGTAATCTACACCCAGATCCTTCAGCATCAAACCGCTGATTTCACCTGTGAATGCGCCATTGTCTTCAAAGTGAAGGTTTTGTGCACCAATCTTGATGTTTGTGCCTTTCACTGCTTCTACCAAAGCCGGCAGGTTCGTAAAAGGAGCACAAATTACGCTCTCCACGCCTTCTGCTTCGACTTTGCCTTTTACCGCTTCGATAAACGAAGTGGCTTCCGGTACAGTTTTAAACATTTTCCAGTTACCTGCGATGACTTTTGTTCTGCTCACCGTTTATCGCCTCCTCAAATGGGATTCAAAATTATTTATCGTTCAATGCCACAACACCTGGGAGTGCTTTGCCTTCCATGAACTCCAGGGAAGCACCACCGCCTGTAGAGATGTGGTCCATCTTGTCAGCAAGATTGAATTTCTCTGCTGCCGCTGCAGAATCGCCGCCGCCGATTACAGTGTAACCTTCCGTTGCTGCACAAGCTTCTGCAACTTGACGAGTACCATGTGAGAATGGCTCAATCTCGAATACGCCCATTGGTCCGTTCCATACAACCAGCTTGGAGTTTTTGATCACTTCTGCATACTTCGCACGTGTCTTCGGTCCAATGTCAATGCCTTCCCAATCTGCAGGGATTTCATCGATGTTGACGATCTTCGTTTCTGCATCAGCGCTGAATTCTTTCGTAATTACGATGTCTTCAGGCAGAAGGAAGTTTTTGCCCAGCTTTTTCGCTTTATCGATGAAGCTAAGAGCAACGTCCATTTTGGATTCATCCAGAAGTGAAAGTCCGATTTCATGACCTTGAGCTTTGAAGAATGTGTAAGTGAGACCTCCGCCGATCAGTACGTTGTCTGCAAGGTTCAACAGGTTGTCGATCACATCAATTTTATCTTTTACTTTTGATCCGCCGATAATGGCTGTGAAAGGACGCTCTGGGTTGGACAATGCTTTGCCAAGTACAGACAATTCTTTCTCCATCAATAAGCCAGATACAGCTGGAAGATGATGCGCGATACCTTCTGTGGAAGCATGAGCACGGTGTGCTGCACCAAATGCATCGTTCACGAAAAGGTCAGCCAGTTCTGCAAATTGTTTTGCAAGTTCTGGATCGTTCTTCTCTTCTCCAGGATAGAAACGGACATTTTCAAGCACAAGCACGTCGCCGTTGTTCAATTTCTCGATTTCTGCTTTTACTGCTTCACCGACAGCTTCATCCGCTTTTGCAACCGGTTTGCCAAGCATCTCGGACAGACGGTTTGCAGCAGGTGTCAGACGAAGAGAATCAACGAATTCACCTTTTGGACGACCCATATGGCTCGCAAGAATCACTTTCGCACCGTTCTCGATCAAATATTTGATCGTTGGCAGTGTTTCACGAATACGAGTATCATCCGTAATCTTTCCATCTTCGAGCGGTACATTAAAATCGACGCGAACAAAAACGCGTTTTCCTGTTACTTCTACATCACGTACACTTTTCTTGTTCATCTCCACGTTCCTCCTAAGCGCTATCTACCACAGCCAATCACCGGCATCTTATATGCAGTTACGGTCCGGCCTTAAAGTGGACAGCCCATTTTTATTAAACAGCAGCATGATAAAAGTAATAATCTCTATATAATGTAATCTTCTATATCCGGTTTCCCCGGTTCTCTGGCATTAAAGATAAAATCATGGTGAAGAGGAGACCAAAAGCCTTGTTCTCCTCTTCACCTTATTTTAAATTCCTATCGTTGGTCTTACAGACCTTTGCTTGCGATGTAAGCAGCGAGGTCTACGACACGGTTGGAGTAACCCCACTCGTTGTCATACCAAGAAACAACTTTAACCATGTTGTCGCCTACTACCATAGTGGAGAGAGCGTCAATTGTGGAAGAAGCTGGGTCGCTGTTGTAGTCGCTGGATACAAGCGGCTCATCGGAGTAGTTAAGGATGCCTTTCAGCGGTCCGTTAGCTGCTTCTTTAAGCGCTGCGTTTACTTCGTCTACAGTTACGTTTTTGCCAAGCTCAACAACCAGGTCAGTTACGGATACGTTCTTAGTAGGAACGCGCATTGCCATACCGTTCAGTTTACCTTTCAGTTGCGGCAATACAAGGCTAACAGCTTTAGCTGCACCTGTTGTAGAAGGAATGATGTTCTCAGCTGCTGCACGAGCACGACGAAGGTCTTTATGCGGCAGGTCAAGTACTTGCTGGTCGTTAGTGTAAGAGTGAACAGTTGTCATCATACCTTTAACGATACCGAAGGACTCGTCAAGAACTTTAGCAAATGGTGCCAAGCAGTTTGTCGTACAAGAAGCGTTAGAAATTACTGTATGGTTAGCTGGGTCGTATTTCTCTTCGTTTACGCCCATAACGATTGTAATATCTTCGTTTGTAGCTGGAGCAGAGATGATAACTTTTTTAGCTCCGCCTTTAAGGTGAGCTTCTGCTTTTTCTTTCGCTGTGAAGATACCAGTGGACTCAACAACGATTTCAACACCGTTAGCTGCCCAAGGCAGGTTCTCAGGGTTGCGCTCAGCAAATACTTTAACTTCTTTGCCGTTAACGATCAGCGCGCCTTCTTTAGCTTCTACAGTTGCGTTCAGACGACCATGAGTTGTGTCGTATTTAAGCAAGTGAGCCAAAGTGCTTACGTCTGTCAAATCATTGATTGCTACGATTTCTACATCGCTGTTGTTCAGCGCTGCGCGGAATACGTTACGTCCAATACGTCCAAAACCGTTAATACCTACTTTTACCATGAGTAAGTTCCTCCCAAGTTTTGCTTTTATTTTATATATTCAAGACAAGCCTGTTAGGGCCCATCAAGACAACGAATCAGTGAATCAAATTCTATAAATCTTTAACAATTTCAGCTGCCGCCGCTTCATCAATGACAAGAATATCTTCCTGTCCGAAGCGAAGCACCGCCTGTATCGAAGCTGCCTTGCTCTTACCGCCTGCGATGGCGATAACAAGCTCAGTGTGTCTAATGTCCTCCAAACGCATACCTAGTGTCAGCATCGTATGGACGACCTCTCCCTCGTTATTGAAATAATAGCCGAAGGATTCTGCCACCGCACCTTCATCGCGAATTTCAGTAACCGTCTGAGGCGCCAGCTTGCGCCGTTTGGCCATTTCCATCGCACCGCCTATTCCATGAATCACGATGCGTGCCTTACGGATCATATCCAGAATTTCCTGTATGTTGGAGTCTTGTATAAGTGAATCATAGGCATGATTGCTTAGTAGATCAGGTACGTGCAGCAGCCGATATTGTGCTCCTAGCTTCTTGGCCATCATGGAAGCAATCGTATTTGCCTGAAGCTCCAGACTTTCTCCAAGTCCGCCACGTGCAGGCACAAACCATACATCTCTCTTAGAAGATGAAGGGGTCAGATGCTCTGCTATCGCTGCTGTCGTGGAACCGCCCGTTACAGCTACAACGTCTTCATCGTTCATGACGCTGAGAAGCGCCTTGGCACCGGCACGTCCAAGCTCACGCTTGGCATACTCTGAGTTCTCAGAATCACCTGGAACGACGATGACCTTACGAAGTCCATAAGTTCTTCTAATCTGCTCTTCCATCTCCGATAGTCCAAACAGTTCCTTGGCTACCGGTTCAAGCATTTCAAGCAGCTCTTCTCCAGCCTGGCTGATTCTCATTCCCACCGTCTCGATCTCTATGAGTCCTTGCGACTTCAGCAGATCTGTCTCTGCTCTAAGTACACGCTCTGTCATATCCATGGCGTTCGCAAGAGTTCTCCTTCCAATCACTTCCGAAATCATGATCTGGCGTAGAATGGTATACCTCTTCTTCATTACGTCCATGAGATCAGGTAGAAGCTGCTTCTGCACTTCTAATATCGTTCGCATGCTATCCACTTCCGCAAGCTCCTTCATTCCGGTCTCTGAGGTGGACTAAAAATGTCCCGGGTTAACTTTTTAAGTCCCACGTATATTTTAACTAAATCTGACGTGCGATGCAAGGGGTCCAAAAGTATATTTTACAAAGCCTTTTCCCTTTATTCGCTTGTGTAAAATATCACAATTTGAAAGTTGTATCTCATTCTCTTATCCCTTCAATTATTCCCTTCATCTATAGGTTGTACATATATGGCTCACATCAAACTCAATCGGGAGACTCTCTTGCAAATTTTTTTACATTCGGATATAATCAATATTGCTGTCACCGACAGTTATAACATGCGCCCGTGGTCCAACGGATATGACGTAGGCCTCCGGAGCCTGAGATCGAGGTTCGATTCCTCGCGGGCGCGCCATTATTATTAATGGTTCCATATACAATTAACCGATGAAACCGAGCAGGTTTCTTTTTTTATCAAAATAGTTTGACTTTCTTTGACTTTTTGTTTGAAATTGTTTATGATGTGGTTAATACGGAAACAGTGAGTATATGTAGATGTAGTTCCTGTTCTCGTGTCTCGTGAACTTAAACTCTAAATTTTTTTGAGGAGGTTTTTCGCATGAGTTATATTCCTATGGTCGTAGAACAAAGCAATCGCGGTGAACGCGCTTATGACATTTATTCCAGACTGCTGAAAGATCGCATTATTTTCCTTGGCAGTGATGTCAACGATGTCGTCGCTAATTCCATCATTGCTCAAATGCTGTTCCTAGCTGCGGAAGATCCGGAAAAAGATATTCATTTATACATTAACAGCCCTGGCGGTTCCATCACTGCGGGTATGGCGATATACGATACAATGCAATTTATTAAGCCCGATGTCTCCACAATCTGTATGGGTATGGCTGCTTCAATGGGCGCTTTCCTGCTTAACGCTGGTGCGAAGGGCAAGCGTTTTGCTCTCCCTAACAGTGAAGTCATGATCCATCAGCCGCTTGGTGGAGCACAAGGTCAAGCCTCTGATATTGAAATTCGCGCACGCCGTATTCTCAAAATGCGTGATAAGCTGAACCACATTCTGGCTGAACGTACAGGACAGCCGCTGGAGCGCATTGAGCGTGACACAGACCGCGATAACTTCATGTCCGCTGAAGAAGCGAAGGCATACGGTTTGGTTGACAAAGTTCTGGAGTCTTCCACACCTGAACAAGGTCTGTAAGACATAACAAAAATCCTCGATCCTGAAATTCAGGACCGAGGATTTTTTATTTTTCTAAATTCCATGGGTAAAAAATTTTACTTCAGCTCATATCGAACCGTCAGCTGTGTAGACAGCTTGATCTCTCCGCTCTCAATTGCTGTGTTGGCGCTGTCTTGACTTGAAGCAGCAGACTGCAGCTCCATGGATTCCTTGTAATAAGCTACTGGTTCATCAATACTTCCCTGGCTGACACTAAGAACGATACCCAGCTGACGCTGTGCCGCATTTGCGATCGCTCCAGCTTTAAGCTTCGCATTCGCCATCGCCTTGTCTATCACTTGTGTTTCAAACGCTTCTGTATCCTCGATAGAGAATACAACGTTATCGATCTGATTGGCTCCTGCATTGGTCGCAGCATCCAGCAGCTCACCGACTTTCTCTAGATTACGGTAAGACACTTTAAGCGTGTGATAAGCGGTGTAGCCCTTAATTTTCTGTCCATCCTTCTCGCTGTAAGTATAATTGGGCTGTACATAGAATTGATTCGTTTGAATATCCTTGCTGTCCACTTTCCAGGTATTTTTCAAGAGTGTAGTGATCTTTTGAATTTTGGCTGCATTCGCTTTTTGTGCCGCCGCTGCAGTATCCGCTTCCGATGATGCACCAATAGACAGGTAGGCAATATCCGGCTTAACTTCAATCTCACCTTTTCCTGTAACCGATACGAAGTTCTGTGTTGCCGCTGCCTCTTGGGCCAGCGCCGTCCCCCCTGCAGACCAGCTCCATCCTCCAACTAGTAGTGCTCCGGCAATGGCTGCGGCAGCGAAAGGTTTCATCCATTTCTTGTTCATCACTTCATCTAACCTCCTTGAATTTGCAATCTATACCATTGGACGCAGTCTTCTTAAAAAAAGTTTCAATATCCTCAAGCATGTCCAAAAAAACGAAAAAGCCACGATTCATCACTATGTCATTAAGCTAGAATTCAGCTTTAATGGCATCGCGATTACTCGAGGCTCTCTCTGTATTTAGGCGTTACAAAAAAGATGGCGGAATTATTGGTTCTCCAATTCTTCTTTGCTTACGAGACTTACTAAAGCGTTTACAGCCTGTTCTGAATCCGCACCTTCTGCACTAATGACAACTTCAGTCCCTGTGCTGATTGCAAGGCTCATAATTCCCATGATGCTCTTTGCATTTACTTTTTTATCATCTTTTTCCACAAAAATCTCAGACGAGTACTTATTCGCTTCTTGTACGAATAGTGCGGCTGGTCTGGCATGAAGACCCGTCTTCAAACGGACTACTACCGGGTGCTTTGTCATGGAAACTTACCCCCTCTACAAAATCTATACAACAATCAATACTTCATAATTATAAACATTATACCATTATAGCATGAATGAAACTAGAAAAAAAAAGAGTTATTGTCTACAAGTTTGAGTTCGTAAATAAACCCTTCTCTGTTCTAATTTTTTCAGCCATTTCATCAATTTTGCGCAGGCGGTGATTCACACCCGATTTGCTCACTGTCCCTTTTAGTAATTCCCCAACTTCCTTCAAATTAATATCCGGATGGGCAAGCCTTACCTCAGCGACTTCTCGCAGCTTATCAGGCAGGGTATCCAGCCCTACTTCCTTATCCAGGAATTTGATGTTCTCAATCTGGCGGACAGCTGCACCAATCGTCTTATTCAAATTGGCCGTCTCACAGTTTACAATCCGGTTCACCGAATTTCTCATGTCCCGCATAATTCGAACGTCCTCAAATTTGAACAATGCCTGATGGGCACCGATGATGCTCAGCATTTCGATGATCTTCTCGCCTTCTTTGATGTAAAAAATAAAGCCCTTTTTTCTTTCGATGCAGCGTGCATTCAGATTGAACTCATTTGCAAGATCAACTAAGGCCTGGCAATGCTCTTCATACATGGATGCAATCTCAAGATGATAGGAAGATCCTTCCGGATTGTTCACCGATCCACCAGCCATAAAGGCCCCCCGCAGGTAAGCCCGCTTACAGCAGTTTTTGCGGATAACCGCTTTCTCTATGCCTGGTGTGAACATAAATCCTTCCGATACGATGTGAAGCTCCTTTAATATTTCCTGAACTCTTGCCGGAATTCGGACGATATATACATTATTCTTTTTGAGCCGCATTTTCTTACGAACTAACAACTCGGTGTGCACTTGAAAGTGTTTTTTGAGCAAAGAATAAATTCGCCTTGCTATCGCGGCATTCTCCGTAGAAACGTCCAAAATAACCTTTTTGTTCGAGAGCTGAACCGCTCCAAGCATACGGATGAGTGCTGACAGCTCCGCTTTTTCACAGCAAGGCTCGCTTTCGATCATGGTTAGTTCTTTTTTGGTCTGTGCCGCAAATGACAAGGGTCTCACCTCTTTCGAATCATCCAATTTTGAACGAGCGTATAGATATGATGACTGAGCTTATTGGCATCATGTCTAAGATAGGTCCTGTATAGAACAAGCCGATCTGCAATACACTCGTTAGACAGCTTAAGTATTTCTTCCAGATCCATCTGTACAGGCTTAGCGCCTTGCTCCGCATACATCTCCTGTACCGGTTCTGGTATATCTCCATTATTTACAATAACGTAGTCGAACAATCTCGTCCCGATGTGCGCATCAATAGCTTTGAGATGGTCACTTACCGTATATCCGTCGGTTTCCCCTGGCTGGGTCATCACGTTGCAAATAAAGATCTTCGCCGCCTGGGAGGCAACGACAGCTTCTGCCAGTTTGGGAACGAGCAGGTTGGGCAAAATACTGGTGTAGAGACTGCCTGGACCTATAATAATGGCATCTGCTTGTTCGATAGCAGCGACAGCCTCTGGCAACGGCTCCACGTGATCCGGTTCAAGGAACACTCGTTTAATCCGGCCGCCATGCTCAGGGATCTGCGACTCACCGGTTACGATTGTGCCATCTTCCATTTCTGCGTGTAAAACGACGGCTTCACCGGCAGCGGGAAGCACCTGTCCACGTACTGCAAAGACGCGGCTGATCTCCCGGACTGCAGTCACAAAGTCGCCCGTTATATCGGTCATACCTGCCAAGATAAGATTGCCAAGACTATGTCCTGCCAAGCCATTACTTCCACTAAAACGATAATTAAGCAATTCTGACATCAGCGGTTCCACATCAGCAAGCGCTGTGAGTACATTACGGATATCGCCGGGAGGAGGCATCTGCAGCTCATCGCGCAATATGCCTGAGCTCCCCCCGTCATCAGCTACCGTAACGATTGCCGTGATATCAAGCGGCTTATTCTTTAACCCCCGCAGCATAACAGACAGCCCTGTACCCCCGCCCATTACGACGATATGCGGACGTTTCATTTGTTCAACAGCCACTTTCATCACTTCACCTTCTATAAGAAGTTGCTCAAGTTAAGCTATTTATCACCTAAGGGAATCCATTTCATACTACCTCTAACAGCGTTATGAAAACTGATTCTGACAAGAGCGGATTATACATCATATGCTGTAACCTCCGCAATGGCTATTATTAGCATGAACTTTCATACGGAATGCTCACCACAACTTTTAAACAGTCAGCCTCTAGAATAATCATGCTCTGCCTTTATGATAAATGATGCCTAACTGCAACCTTTCTATACTAAATCTCTTGATTCTGACCCGTTAATGACGGTCACGATCCGCATCCCGATGCGTTACAGATACAGATTCTGTCTCACTTGCACCAAGCATCTTGCCAAGGTATTCAGATATGGCAACCGAGCGGTGCTTGCCGCCGGTACAGCCAATTCCAATGATGACTTGGCTCTTCCCTTCCTTCCGGTACTGTGGAATAAGAAAATGCAGCATATCCAGCAGCTTCGTCAAGAAGGACTGCGTCTCTGGCCATTTCATTACATATTCATAGACATCACTGTTCTGCCCGGTGTTTGGACGCAGATGCTCCACGTAATGAGGATTCGGCAAAAACCGTACATCAAATACAAGATCCGCATCAATTGGAATACCGTATTTAAATCCGAACGACGTTACATTGACCGACAGCATATTCGCCTCAAGATGTGAGAAACGGGAGATGATCCGCTCCTTCAGCTGTGCAGGCTTCATATTACTCGTATCAATGACCTGTGTGGCTGAATTTTTGAGCTCCTCCAGCATCTTGCGCTCCAGTCTGATTCCGTCCAGCGGCATGCCATCTGGTGCAAGTGGATGACGGCGTCTGCTCTCCTTATAACGCTGTACCAATACGCCATCCTGGGCATCAAGGAACATGATCTCACAATGGATGGTGAAGTGATCCTTGATGTAGTTCAAAGACTCCGACAATGCCGTAAAAAATTCGCGTCCTCGTAAATCGATGACGAGCGCCACTTTGGAGATCTTCCCGTTTGACTGCACAATGAGCTCCGCAAACTTAGGAATGAGAACCGGTGGCAGGTTGTCGACACAGAAGAAGCCCAGATCTTCAAGACTTTGCACTGCAATCGTCTTCCCTGCTCCTGACATCCCTGTAATGATAATAAGGGTTGCTCCTCCTGCTGGTGATTTTTCACCTTCTGACATGAATATCCCCCCTATCAATTTCAGTTCGTCCCGTATAACTTCTTGTATGAATTAAGATCGAATTAACAGTCCAGCGGCTCCGACGATTCCTGCATCATTGCCAAGCGTAGCGGGTACAATAGATACCCCATCTTGCAGTGGTTCAGGGGTGTAGCTCGCGAACACGCTGCGCACTTCGTCGAACAGGATGTCTCCTGCCTTCGATACGCCGCCCCCGATAATATAAGACTGCGGGTTCAGTACAGCTGCTACTGCAGCCAGTGATTTGCCGAGATAGAAGGCTGCACGACGAACAATACGAAGGGCTACCTCATCTCCTGCTTTGGCTGCATCGAACACATCCTTCGCCATAATCGTTGGTACAGTGCTCAGGCTCGTGTGATCTCCGCGTTCAACAGCGTCCTTCGCCATACGAATAATACCGGTTGCAGATGAAACGGTTTCCAAACAGCCCATCTTGCCACAGCCGCACTTAATCGCCTCAAGATCCGGGACAACGCTGACATGGCCAAGCTCTCCAGCCATACCCGAGAAGCCTTGATAGATCTTGCCATTAATAATAATACCGCCGCCAACGCCTGTTCCAAGCGTATAGCACACACAATTCTCAACGCCAGCGCCCGCACCAGCCCATGCCTCGCCAAGTGCTGCTACATTCGCATCATTATCTATTTTGACAGGCTTGCCAAGTCTTTCTTCGAGAATGGAACGAATCGGAACATCTCGAAATCCTACGTTAGGTGCCAGAATAATAATTCCTTCGCGCACATTAGTGAATCCGGCAACTCCTGCACCAACTCCTGCAAGCTGGTCCCAACTGTATGGTGACTCCTCTGCGATATGACGGACATACTTCTCGATGTTGTTAATAACCGTATCTACACCTTTGTCCACTTCTGTAGGTCCTTCATAGGTATGTAGAAGCTTTCCTTGCTCGTCGCAGATTCCGACTTTGATTGCGGTTCCGCCCAAATCCACTCCAACGTAGATATTTTCAGACATTGCTAGCAAGCCACCTTTATCATCTGTAATATTTATTCTTACGTTATCACTATAATTGAAGGAACAAAGTCGGTCAAGACGAAGAAAGTGCTAAAACACCTTATAAAAAGCGACCTGTAACAAAAAATTCTTGAATGCTCTCCATAGAATTTCAGCTAGTACAGCTGCCCATAAAATCAGCCGGGCACAAAAGAAACGTGCCCGGCTGGTCATGTGAATCTTGTATTCATTTATGGATTGAGAGTCTCGCTCCAGTCATGAGTCATGCTGCCTTCCAAATACTTCTCACAGTCCATAGCGGCCATACAGCCTGACCCGGCCGCTGTGATTGCCTGGCGATACTTCGTATCCTGTACGTCGCCGCATGCAAACACGCCTGGAATGTTTGTTTCCGTTGTGCCTGGATGAACTGCAATGTAGCCCCCGGCATCCAGTGTAATCTGTTCTTTCAGGAATTCCGTATTGGGACGGTGTCCAATTGCGACAAACACGCCGGAAGCTTCTATCAGCTCTTCTTCGCCTGTCTCGTTGTTCTTCACCTTGAGACCTTTGACCCCTGACTCCTCCACTACGACCTCAAGCGGTGTACGATTAAGAGCCCACTCCACTTTTTCATTCCCACGTGCACGGTCCTGCATAATCTTTGAAGCACGCAGCTCCTCCCGGCGGTGAACGACGGTCACGCTGGAGGCAAAACGAGTCAGGAAGTTGGCTTCCTCCATCGCTGAATCTCCTCCGCCGATGACGACAATTTTCTTGCCCCGGAAAAAGAAACCGTCACAAGTCGCACAGGTGCTGACACCGCGGCCTACGTTTTCTTTTTCCCCTGGAATACCAAGATACTTGGCAGAGGCTCCCGTTGAGATGATAACGGCATCGGCCGTTATTTCCTCCCGCCCTTCCACTTTGATACGGAATGGCTTCACAGACAAGTCGATGTCGTCCACCCAGCCGCTCTTAAACTCCGCACCAAAGCGTTCAGCCTGCTTGCGCATGTTGTCCATCAGCTCAGGACCTAGAATCCCTTCGGGAAAGCCCGGGAAGTTCTCCACCTCTGTTGTGGTTGTCAATTGTCCACCTGGCTCAAGACCCTCGATCACGAGTGGATTCATATTCGCACGAGCCAAGTATATGGCTGAAGTCAGACCTGCGGGTCCTGTTCCAATAATAACCGATCTATAGTGAGACATACGGATACCTCCCTAGCGTTTATTGTGGAATGCTACGATTTCTTCTCCTTCAGAGCCTGAAAGATGTGTTCAATTCGATGCTGAATATCACATACACGATCAATTTGCTTCACGTATCTGCTTACAGTTGATGCAGAAATCCCGTATCTTTGGGCCAGTTCTGAATACGTTGTTCCCTTAGATACATACTTCATCGTCAGATATTCCAGGGCAGCTGACCATCCTTCTGTATGCTGAATGGCCGGCATGTCAGGAGACACTCTCATCAGATAGTCTGCCCATAAATGCTGAACACCTTCACGCAAATGCTCAGATCGTTTATTCATTTTCTCGAGAGCCATGTCGACGACCTTGCCTGCTGCCGATCATCCAGTACAGGAGATGACTCCTGCCCCTGTTCGCTTCGGCCAAAACGGTATTGCGTCAGTACCGGTGTGCCTTGACCGTAAGAATTCGACAGAGATTCCGAAGCTCCGTCATCCATATCGGTTTCGTTCAGATCCCCAATCTCACGGAGCACAGACAGCGCCATTTGCTTCAGCTCCAGACTCTCCCCTTCCTCCTCCAAAAAAGAAGTAAGAGCCTGCTGAACCTCATAGTCTCCAATTATTCGAAGCGCCCTAATGACATTGGCCTTCGTTGCATCATCGCCGTGATGAAGAGCCCAGAAGAAGGAAGAACGGATTAACGGATCTTTTTTGATATCATCGGGCACATGGCTTCCGTACTTCTCCCACAGACGAAATTGCTCTTCGAACGGTAAATGATAGTGGTAGCTTACAGGACCTACGCTTTGATCCTCTCTTCTCGAATGGAGCTGGTCCAAATAAAACTTCGGTACCTCTGACTCCGGATCCAGCTGACTGACCATCTGCCACAGTCGTTTCGCTGTATCATACCTTTCGGTATTGCATGCGGCGACAGCCGTATAATGCACGAGTGAAGGATCACTCCCAGCCTCTCCACTCTTCATCAGCCGGCGGAAATGCATATAGGCCGCTTCGTGCTGACCTAAGATCCCCATCGTAGTGCCCAGCTTAAATACATGCTCTTGTTCAAAAGGAACCAGGGTCAAGAGCTGCTTCAATAGCAGTGCCACTTGCTCTGTGTCTCCTTCGTTCTGATAAAAAATCGCCAGATTGCACAGTGCATGCAAATTGCCGGGCTCCTGCTCAAGCAGATCGTATATCGTTTGCTTGGCTTTCGGGAATCGTCCCATATAATAGTAAGCCAGAGCTAGATTGTTGCGTGCTGATACAAAATCAGGATGCTCGGAAGCGATGCTCTCCAGCATTTCTGCTGCCTGTGCAAATTTGCCTTCCTCCAGCAAGCTGCGCGCATAATCATGCTCTGCAACGCCTTCTCTTGCTTTGATCCTTTTAACATGAGGCTTGCGTTTGAGCTCGTGAGATAGAAGCTCCATCATTTCCTCTGCTTCTTCGAGAAAGTGCCCTTGCTCATCCTCCTCCAAATAGGTCACCAGTGCTTCCTCGGCAGATTCAAACTGCTCCATGTTGGCGTAGTTATTGGCCATATAGAAGTAGCATTCTGTCATTCCAGAGTCAACGTGCTTCATGATATGCTCCAATACTTCATTCGAGCCGGCATAATCACCCATCTCTGATAATATACCCGCCATATTACAATGATTCACCGGATTGTCCGGTTCATATTCAACAGCTTTGCGAAAATATTTAAGCGCCTTGTCATAATGATTGCGATCCAGCTCGCGGACGGCTCTTTCAAAGAAGAAAGAAGCATCGAGATGAACCTGTATAACATTATTAGAAGAGCTGTCAGTCCGCTGTGGCTTGCTTTTCATATGTGCCAAGGCACCTCCCCATAACATACAATTTCATACTCTCCAGTATAACATAATCTGAGCAACTCTTCGCCGGTATTGCAAAACTATGCACTCAATGAAAATATATACTATCCATCTTCATGGAGTGGTAATAAAAAAAGCTCTCCCGTCTATAGGGAGAACTTCTATACACCAGCATCCTTAAACAACGTGGCAATTGAGCCGCCATCAAGAATAATACGAATCGCTCTCGCCAGCATCGGTGCAACGGACAAGACCGTGAAGCACGAAGGATTACCTGATTCGGGCAACGCTATGGAGTCGGTGACCACAATCTCAGAAATATGAGGGTGCGTAAGCCTTTCCAAGGCTGGTCCTGAAAATAGACCATGCGTCGCGCAGACAATAGCAGGACCGGCTCCTCTCTCTTTAAGCCCCTCCACCACATTTACAATGGTCGTACCTGTATCAATTAAATCTTCTATTATAATCGGTGTCCTGCCATCTACATCCCCGATAACATGAGTAATAACCGATTCATTATGATTGGGACGCTTCTTAATCATGATGGCGAATGGTGAGTCCAGTCTGCTGGCCAGCTTCTCCGCCATGGAGGCCCGGCCTGCATCCGGTGACACAATAACCGGATTCGCAATATTTTTACTCTTCAAGTAGTCACATATCAAATCAAGAGCCGTCAGGTGATCAACGGGTATATTGAAGAAGCCCTGGATTGCTGCAGCATGCAGGTCGATCGTTACGACTCTGCTCGCACCCGCTGTCGTCAGTACATCCGCCAGCAGCTTGGCAGAGATCGGCTCTCGTGGTGCGGATTTGCGTTCCTGCCTTGCATAGCCATAATAGGGCAAAATGACATTAATCGTTCGGGCAGATGCCCGCTTGGCGGCATCAATCATCACGAGCAGCTCCACGAGCAGTTCGTTGATCGGTCTCGACAGCGATTGGACTAGAAATACATCACAATTTCGGATCGTTTCCTCATAGTGCACATAAATCTCACCACTCTTGAAGCGGGATATTTTGAGCTTACCCGATTCGACTCCAAGCTTGCGGCAAATATTTTGTACAAGCTGAGGGTTGGACGAACCCGAAAATATACGGAGAGAATGCTGCATACATACCTCCTGGAGCTGAATTTTTGACGTCACTACTAGTCATCCGTAATACAACCTTATATTTCCATTATACTCTTAGGCGAGCGGATTACAATGGAACAGACGACCGTTTTCGCTGCTCGAATACGGCAAGCTCAGTGTAGCCGATTTCTCTTAGAAGTTCTCTTGCCTGATCGACATGCTCGCCTACTTTCGCCGGATCATGTGCATCAGATCCAACCGTGATTGGAATATTCAGTTCACAGGCTTTCTCAAGTATTCGCCGGCTCGGGAACATCTCCGCACAAGGCTTGGATAGACCAGAGGCATTCAGCTCTATTGCCATCCTGCTTGCGGCAATCGTCTCAAGGACGGAGCTCTCCAGCTGCAACCATTCCTCTGCTTCCACTGGCTTGGGTGTATAGCCGAAACGTTTGATCACATCAATGTGCCCGAGAAAATCATAGAGCCCTGAGCGTGCCGCCTTCTTCACTGCATCGTAATACGTCTTGTACACTTCAAGAACATCCTTGTTCTCCCAGTTATGCACCTGCCGATAATCCGAAATGTCCCATTCCTTCAAGAAGTGAACGGAGCCGATGACATAATCAAAAGGATAGGCATGAATGATCTGCTCAATCTTCTCCTCCCATCCCTCGATGTAGTCACCTTCAAGACCGACGCGCACCTCGATTTGTCCCTTGTACTTCTCCTTCAGTGATAAACACTCCTCCACGTAGCGGGGAAGCTCCTCCATTGGCATGGCCATTTCAGGATAATACGTTGCCGGATCGACGTGGATCAGCGGCATATGATCGGACAGCCCAATTTGGCTGTAACCGAGCCGAACGGCTTGCTGTACATAGGCTTCCAGCTCTCCAACGGCATGCCCGCAGCGGGCATGATGTGTATGAAAGTCGATTAGCATAGACATAGAGCTCTCACCTTCCTTAATCCCGGCGTGGACGTTCATGACGAAGACTGAGCTCCTGCATGATCTCATCCAGCGGCAGCTTCCGTTCTTCAAGGAGAACGAGTAAATGATAGATCAGGTCACTGACCTCAAGTCTGAGCTCCTGATTATCCTTATTCTTGGCAGCGATGATCGTTTCTGACGCTTCCTCACCGATCTTCTTGAGGATCTTATCTACGCCTTTATCGAACAGATATGTCGTATATGCACCTTCAGGGCGCTCCTTCTCACGCTCTGAGATGACACGCTCCAGCTCAGCCAGTACTTCAAACCGGACTTCCGATGCAGAACCACCCTCACTAGTACCGCGTACAGTCACAGAAGCATTCGTTCGAGCCAGTCCACGAATCTCACGATAAAAACAGCTGTTCTCGCCCGTATGGCAAGCTGGGCCTTTTGGCTCTACCAGCATAAGCAGCGTGTCTCCATCACAATCGTACTTCATAGTTATGATCGACTGAACATTACCGGACGTCGCCCCCTTATTCCACAGCTCGTTCCGCGAACGAGACCAGAACCAGGTCTCTCCCGTTGAGATGGACTTCAGCAGCGACTCTTCATTCATATAGGCCATCATCAGCACTTCTTTGGTGTCCGCATCCTGAACGATGGCAGGGACTAGACCCTTTTCATCAAAACGGACGGCTTCTATTGCTAGTTCTGTACTCATCGAATTTCAACCCCTTTGGATTTCAGCTGCTGTTTGAGATGCGGTATCGCGATCTCTTTATAGTGGAAGATCGTTGCAGCTAGCCCTGCATCTGCTTTGCCTTCTGTGAACACTTCTTCAAAATGCGCTTCTTGCCCTGCACCGCCTGAAGCAATAACGGGAATGCCGACTGTCTCACTGACAGCCTTCGTCAGTGCGATATCGAATCCGTCCTTCGTTCCGTCTGTATCCATGCTCGTTAAGAGTACTTCTCCAGCTCCCAGCTGCTCAGCTCGTTTGACCCAATCCAGTGCCCGAATCCCCGCAGCCTTTCTCCCGCCGTGTGTATATACCTCCCAATCGCCAATGGACTCGTTCCACTTGGCATCGACGGCAACCACAATACACTGAGAACCGAACCGCTGTGCACCTTGAGTAATTAAATCCGGATTCAGTACAGCGGCTGTATTAATCCCGATCTTGTCCGCACCCGCACGCAAAATTCTCTTCATGTCATCCACATGCTTGATTCCCCCGCCGACTGTGAAAGGAATCGCAATTTCTCCAGCGGTTTGACGGACGACCTCAATCATCGTCTCCCGCCCTTCTGCTGAGGCCGAAATGTCCAAGAAGACAATCTCGTCTGCCCCTTCCTTATCATACAAGGCAGCCAGCTCTACAGGATCACCGGCGTCTCTCAGATTGACGAAATTGACTCCCTTTACTACTCTGCCGTCCTTTACATCCAGGCACGGAATGATTCGCTTGGCCAGCATAGGTCCACCTCTTCTCTCGCTCTTTCGTCTATACTCGCTTACGTTAAACCATTGTTATTCATCGTCTCGATCGCCTGTCTCAGATCAATCGCTCCCGTATACAAGGCCTTTCCAACGATCGCACCGCTGACGCCCTGATCTCTGTATCTGTGCAGACGCACCAGATCTTCCATCGTGCTGACTCCGCCGGAAGCAATCACCTGCTGTCCGCTGACCTCAGCTAAGGATACAATGGCTTCAATATTCGGACCCTGCATCATTCCGTCTCTCGAAATATCCGTGAAAATAAAAGTCTTAGCTCCGTATGCAGCAAGCTCCTTGGCCAGCACCTCCGCTTTAACCTGAGAAGTTTCAAGCCAGCCTCTTGTCGCCACATAACCGTCTCTTGCATCAATGCCAATAGCTACCTTGTCACCATAGGAAGCAAGCACCTTCTCTGTAAACTGCCGATCCTCGATTGCCGCAGTACCGAGAATAACCCGGCCGACGCCAAGTGACAGAAGCTGTTCTACATCCTCAATCCGGCGCAGCCCGCCTCCGACTTGCACAGGAACATTTACAGCGGAGGCAATTTTTCCGATGACTTCAGCATTCACCGGCTTACCTTCCTTCGCTCCATCAAGATCGACCAAATGGATGAAGGAGCCTCCCTGCGCCTCCCAC
The DNA here is from genome assembly GCF_028747985.1 of Paenibacillus urinalis. Lineage (NCBI taxonomy): Bacteria > Bacillati > Bacillota > Bacilli > Caryophanales > Paenibacillaceae > Paenibacillus > Paenibacillus urinalis. The sequence goes on along the minus strand of NZ_CP118108.1, from coordinate 152,384 downwards.
TCCTTGGCAGCATCTACCGGACTGTCGTTGTACACCGTCTCTTGGTTATAGTCTCCTTGCACCAGCCTTACACATTTGCCGCCTCGAATATCAATCGCCGGATATATAGTGAACAAAGACATACTAATTCAGGCCTCCCCCATCATCTCTCTGGATTCTCACACCAATCTTGACCCCATCATTCAAGAGAGCTATAGCTATAAGCTCCTCGTTACAATAGATTCTTAAGACTTATTCATCCTCTCATTTAGAAGCTTCCGCTAAACGCAGGAAATTGTTCAGGAGCTGCATTCCCAGCTCTCCGCTCTTCTCGGGATGAAACTGCATGCCATATACAGAGCCTTGGCCGACAATTGCGGTCACTGGATACCCATAATCCGTAACTGCCAGCAGATTCGATTCCACTTCCGGCTTCACATGATAGGAATGGACAAAGTACACATGCCCTTCCTCCAGTCCATCAAACAGAGGGCTATCCTCATGCTTGAATTCAAGCTCATTCCATCCCATATGTGGAACCTTATACTCTGCTCTCTCTTCAAATCTGACAACATCCCCTGGCAAAATACCGAGACCTTCATGATTCCCGTGCTCTTCACTCCGGCTGAAGAGCAGCTGCATCCCAAGACAAATACCGAGCAGCGGTGTTCCGTTCTCGCTTACCTGCTTAACGACCGTATCGAGCTTCGTTTCCCGAAGATGCTGCATCGCATCTCCAAATGCACCTACACCCGGCAGAATGACGCCGGAAGCCCCTAGAATCTCCTGTTCATTTCCTGTTACGAGTGCTGTATAACCGAGTCTTTCGACAGCTTTGCTTACGCTGTGCAGGTTCCCCATTCCATAATCAACAATAGCTATGGTCATAAGGCTACAGCACTCCCTTCGTCGATGGGACACCGGTAACACGCGGATCGACTGCTGTCGCTTCGTCCAGTGCTCTGCCAAGCGCCTTAAATACAGCCTCAATCATATGATGGGTGTTCTGACCGTAATGAACGATAACATGAAGCGTAATGCGTGCTTCAAGCGCAAACTTCCATAAGAATTCCTGAACCAGCTCTGTAGAGAAGCTTCCTACCTGCTGGGAAGGATACTGCGCCCGATATTCGAAGTGCGGACGATTGCTGATATCGATCACGACCTGTGCCAGCGCCTCATCCATCGGTACAAATACACTTGCATAGCGCTTGATCCCTTTTTTATCACCTAATGCAGTATGCAGCGTTTGGCCAAGACAGATGCCGATATCCTCCACAGTGTGATGATCGTCAATTTCGATATCGCCTTTGGCGACGACTTGGAGATCAAATTGACCGTGCTTGGTAAACAAGTCAAGCATATGGTTCAGAAAGGGTACATCCGTCTCTATCTCGGAACGACCCGTCCCATCCACACCGAAGGCAAGCTGAATGTCGGTCTCATTCGTTTTTCGGCTGACGCTCGCTCCGCGTCCTTCTTCAATAAAGCTGTTGTCCTGATTTCCCATTTTACGCCTCCGCTCTTCAGCATCTCACTTTTATTTCATCGTACTTGTTGTTATTTATCCTCTTGCTTAATGTTAATGCAAACCTAGCGCAGACGAAAAATTCTATACAATTAATCGCCCTCTTGCTGCAATCTAATTTCAATTGCTCTTGCATGGCCTTCTAGCCCTTCATGACGGGCGAGCTCCATAATGGCCTCTCCATTCTTGAGGAGCGCTTCCTTGCTGTAATAGATAAGGCTCGACTTCTTCGTAAAATCGTCCACATCGACCGGCGATGCATATCTTGCCGTCCCGTTGGTCGGAATAATGTGATTAGGTCCTGCAAAATAGTCTCCGACCGGTTCAGAGCTGTATGGTCCAAGAAAAATGGCGCCCGAATGTCGGATATAGGACACATAAGCCATTGGCTCCTGTACCATCACTTCCAAGTGCTCCGGTGCCAGCTTATTCACAACTTCAATGCCTTCCAATATGGAATCGACAACGATAATCGCTCCATGTGCCTCTACCGAAGCTCTCGCAATGGCTTCTCTCGGCAGCTTCCGAAGCTGCTCCTCTATATCCTGCTGTACCTCTTCAGCCAGCTGCTGGGACGTCGTCACAAGAATGGCGGAGGCCATTTCGTCATGCTCCGCCTGAGATAACAGGTCGGCGGCAACATAGTCCGCTTTCGCGGTTTCATCCGCCAGGACCACAATCTCACTCGGGCCTGCAATGCTGTCGATATCGACGGCCCCGAACACTTCTCGCTTCGCGAGCGCCACATATATATTGCCCGGTCCACAGATCTTGTCGACCTTCTCAATGCTCTCTGTGCCGTAAGCCAGGGCGGCAATCGCCTGCGCGCCGCCCACCCGGTACATCTCGTTAACACCTGCTTCCGCAGCAGCCACGAGAATGTACGGGTCAATACCCTCACCGCCGCTCGTTGCCGGCGGCGTCACCATCACGATCTCGCGCACACCAGCCACCTGTGCTGGAATGACATTCATCAGCACAGAGGATGGATATGCCGCCTTACCGCCTGGCACGTAGACACCCACACGGTCCAGAGGACGGATAATCTGTCCAAGCAGACTTCCATCAGAATCAAAGTCCATCCAGGAGCTTCGCTTCTGTTTTTCATGAAATTTACGTATGTTGTGCGCAGCTGCCCGAATTGCGGTAATAAATGAAGGCTCCACTACATCATAAGCGGCCTTCATCTCCTCCTCCGTCACCTTCAGCTCGGCTGCAGTTAATTCCGTCCGGTCATGGAGAGCAGTATACTTCAGCACAGCTGCGTCTCCATCGCTCCGGACATCCTGAATGATTTGACGAACCGCTTCATTCTGTTCCTTCGTTCCATAATCCACATCACGCTTCAGACGAAACTCCTTAGCCGGTACGATTCTCATCACCGAATCCTCCTCATCGACACACTTTCAGGGCTAACAATCCTTTATTGATTTCGTTAAGTATTCAACTGCTTAATGATTCATTCCATGAAGCACCGTCAGGCTAAACCTTATATTGTCAAGGTTCACACCCATATACCCGCTCCAGCATTTCATGTCATGAACCATTTATCCTCTATTCTGCAGGTGCTGCAGTTACCTTCTGCAAGGCATCACATAAACTCTGAATCTGGGCGTTCTTCATCCGGTAGCTTACCCGGTTCGCAATCAATCGGCTGGTGATCTCGAACATGCTCTCGAATTCAATGAGTCCGTTCTCGCGAAGCGTCTGGCCTGTCTCCACCATATCAACGATCCGGTCAGCCAAACCGATTAATGGAGCAAGCTCAATTGACCCGTTCAGCTTAATGACCTCTACTTGCTGACCCTGCTCTCTAAAATACTGTGAAGCCACATTCGGATATTTCGTGGCCACCCGTTGTCTGATGCCCGGCTCCCAGTCCGGCAGTCCGATAACAGACATCCGGCAGCGAGCGATCCCTAAGTCAAGCAGCTCATACACGTCTTTGTTTTCCTCCAACAAAACATCCTTGCCGACAATACCGATATCGGCTGCTCCGTACTCTACATAAGTGGGAACATCCACCGGCTTGGCCATGATGAATTCCAGCTGTGCCTCCGGCAGTGGAATGACCAGCTTGCGGGATTCATCGATATCGGCTGGAATCGCAATGCCTGCCGCACGAAACAGCTCAGAAGCTTTCTTATATATTCTTCCTTTTGGCATAGCTACCTTTAAAATTTCGCTCATGTTTGACACTCCCTCCTTCTAGCCTCCTGCTGACTTAGATAGAATTACTGTAAGTATACACCTTCTCATATTTTCCCTGGAGCATAGACACCGCATAGTTAGAGCCCTGCTCACCCATTTCAATGGCCTGATTATAACGATCGTCATCTCTTGCCATCAGCCTGGTGACAACAATTCGTCCTTCGCTTCTCATCTCGCCTGCCCGTGACAAGGCCTCTGTCCGGTGCTCCTTGGTATATTCAATAAGTACAGGCAGCGGCTGCTCCACACGAATTCCCCTTACCCCGTCGACAATTCGGTTTGTCTTGAGCGCAAAGCCGGTAGCGGGCACGTCTTTACCAAACTGCTTCAGCAATTTGTCATATCTGCCTCCACTGCATACCGGGGATCCCAGCTCGGCTGCATATCCCTCGAAGGTCATGCCTGTGTAATAGGAGAAGTCGCCGATCATCGTCAGATCAATCAACACATGCTGTGACACCCCGTACGCTTCAAGCACCTCCCATACGCTGCAGAGATGGTTCATCGAGCTGCGAGCTTCACGGCTTGCACTCAGCTGCTCTGCCTTACTGCAGATCTCCTTCCCTCCGCGCAGGCGCAGAATCGCGTTCATCCGTTCCTTCGATTCGTCTTCAAGCGGCAGCTCGTCAATCTTCTCACGATAACCGACATAGTCACGCTTCAGCAGGACTTCCTTAAGCTCCTCCTGCAATTCCTTCTGGCCTGGAACAATTTCTTCAAATAGCCCGTTCAAGAACCCCACATGTCCCATCGCGATCTTAAAGGACTGAACTCCTGCCGCTTTCAAAGAAGCAATAGCCAGAGCAACCACCTCCGCATCGGCTTCAGGCGAGTCGTCTCCAACCAGCTCCACACCTGTCTGAAAAAATTCCGCTTCCCTTCCGGCTTCCTCTTCAATGGCTCGGAACACATTCGCATGATAAGACAGACGCAGAGGCAGCTTCTCCTCCTTGAGAAGTGAAGATACAACCCGTGCAATTGGTGCTGTCATATCAGAACGAAGGACAAGCGTAGTTCCTCGATTGTTGAGCAGTTTAAACAGTTTCTTATCCGAGGTCGAGCTGGCAACACCCACCGTGTCATAGTATTCCATGGAAGGCGTTATAATCTGGCGATATCCCCAGCTGCCCATGCACTCCAGTACCCGATACTCGATGCGGCGCAGTTTATCAACCACATGAGGCAGATAGTCGCGTACACCAGCTGGTTTTTCAAAGCCCTTTGGTTTAGACATTTGAATTTCTCCTCATTATTTATATTGTCATTGTATTCACGAACATATCTTTATTGCGTTAAAGTGCTACCAATCTAACAAATTAAAGAATTATTCGATATAATATCACGTCTTCCATAACACGTCAATTCATCTCGAGCTTTAGGGAGCATCCCGTTCACATAGTAATGGAGTTTTTTTATACGAAAAAAGGACCTCACTGGGTCCCTATTTTTCTTTTCTATCCTAGTCATAACCTATTTGCGTTGCTGTTGACTCGCCTTGATTCACATCGGCTCACTTTTCGACTCATTTTCAGTAGTAATCTCAGCCTTGGACTTCAGCTCTCGAAGCGGATTACCGCCAACAAAAGCCCCCGGTGCAACATCTTTATGAACTACAGACCCGGCAGCAACGACCGCACCATCTCCAATGGTCACACCAGGCAGGATCGTTGAATTCGCTCCGATCAGCACATGATCACCGATCACAACATCCCCAAGCCGATACTCCTTAATGAGATACTCATGCGCGAGAATTGTCGTGTTATACCCGATGACAGAGTTGGTGCCGATCTTGATCCTCTCCGGAAAAAACACATCCACCATCACCATAAGTCCAAACGCGGTATAATCTCCTACCTGCATTCGCAGCCGGCTTCGGTAGATCCAGTTCTTCAAAGGCAGAATCGGGCAGTATCTTGAGAGCTGGATCCAGATGAAATTGCGAACCCCCTTAAAGGGACTCACCGTACGGTAAATATGCCACAATGCATTGTGTCCCTCTACAGGATAACGCTCCACCTTTCTCACAATTACTGCTCCTTCTGGATTATAGTCAATATATCGTTCATGTCATGCAAAATATAATCCGGCCCGTACTCCCGCAGCTTCGCCTCACCCTTCAATGACCAGGCTACCCCTGCTGCTAAGACTCCCGCTGCTTTTGCAGACTGGATATCGACAGGACTGTCACCAACCATCAAGGTTTGGGCTGGATCGGCTCCAAGCTCCTCAACTGCCTTTTGAACCGGCTCCGGATGCGGTTTGGGATGCGTCACATCTGTAACCGTAACGATGACCTCCATATACTTCTTAAGATCATACATTTCCAGCACCTTCAGTGTACTTGGCCGAATCTTTGTCGTAACTACACCCATTCGAATTCCTTGCTTACGAAGCTCCTCACAGACCTCTGTAACATTCGGGAAGGGATTCACCATGGCATCATGATGGATCGCATTGTATGCACGATAGCCTGTAACATATTCAGCTACATCGGTCTTTCCTGTAAAAGCCTGCATTTGCTGCTCCAGTGTCCCACCCATATGCGGAATAATCTCTTCGCGCGGAAGTGCTCGTGGGCCAAGCTGCTCCAGGACATGCAGAAACGAGCTGATAATCAGCTCGTTCGTATCTATTATTGTTCCATCTAAATCAAATAAAACCGTGTTAATCATGCTGGACTACTCCTTTTTCTGATCAGAGCTCCCCTTGTTGCTGTGAGAAGCGTCTTTGTTGTCCTTTTCCTTATCCATACTTGTCAGCTCGTCATCTGCCTTCACTGCCGGTGTCTTCGTGGACACAATCGGATCTGAATAACGTTCCTTAGAGGCACCCGTCACTCGGCGCACAACAATCAGTACGATTGCAATCAACACAAAAGCGATAGCCAGCAGCTGTGAGATTCGGATATTGCCGTAAGCCGGGTCTAAATAGCCTTCTTCGAAGCCCATAGCGGTCATCGGTGACCACATACCGTGGATCAGCGATGCAAGCCATTCAGGGCCTTGGAATGCCAGGCTGTCAGTACGCAGTCCTTCAATAAAGAAGCGTCCGATGGAATACCAGATGAAGTAAGACAAGAAGAGCTCCCCGGCACGCATAAATCTTTGACGACGCAGAATGAAGAATAGCAGGAGCCCAACGATGTTCCAGATCGACTCATATAAAAATGCCGGATGATGATATGTACCTTGTACGTTCATCTGATTAACTATAAAGTCAGGGAGATGAAGGGTATTTCTGAGGAAGGATTCTTCCACAGGCCCGCCATATGCTTCCTGATTCACGAAGTTCCCCCAGCGGCCGATGGCCTGACCGATAAGTAGTCCCGGGGCACATATGTCTACAATTCTCCAGAAGTTATATCCCTTATGTCTGAAATAGAAAAATGCACAAATGATGGCCCCGATCAGCGCACCATATATAGCAATACCGCCCTGCCATATCTTAAATACATCCCAGAAGTTGTCCTTGTAGTCATCCCATTGAAAGGCAACATAATAAATTCTTGCCCCGATAATGGCCGAAGGGACACCCAGCAGTAATAAATCCATAAAGAAATCAGAAGGTATACCGAAACGTTTCCCTTCCTGCATAGCCAGCAGTAAACCTGCAATGGCTGCGGTCCCTAATATAAGCCCATACCAATGAACATTAAGAGAGCCAATGGAAAAAGCAATAGGATCAAGTAATAAGGTGCCCATTTGTCCACTCCTTAAATTTATCATCACTTTTGTTAATTATATCAGTCCATATCATCATTATCTTCCGCGATCGTTGCCGTCAGCTTGTTCGTAAATTGAAGCGCAGCGTTAACGCCCATTCGTTTCAAGCGGAAATTCATTGCCGCTACTTCAATAATGACCCCTAGGTTACGACCAGGACGAACCGGAATCGTTACGAGCGGCACATCTGTATCAATAATACGAGTCGTCTCCTCGTCCAGTCCAAGACGGTCATACTGTTTATCCTGCTGCCACGCCTCAAGCCGTACAACAAGTGTAATTCTCTTATGGTTTCGAATAGCCCCTACACCAAATAGTGTCATTACATTGATAATCCCGACGCCGCGAATCTCAAGTAAATGTCTGATCAGCTCAGGTGCAGTACCATGTAATTGATTATCTGCCGTTTGGCTGATCTCAACTGCATCATCTGCAACGAGACGATGACCCCTCTTCACGAGTTCAAGAGCCGCCTCACTCTTACCAATTCCACTGCTTCCGGTGATGAGAAGACCGATGCCATATACGTCGCACAAAACCCCATGAATGGTTGTCGTCGGCGCAAGCTTCCCTTCCAAGAAACCCGTAATGCGGCTGGATAAGATCGTAGTCGACATTGGGCTGCGCAGAACGGGCAGGTCACGCTCATTACTGATATCGACCAGCTCCTGTGGCACATCAAGACAGCGTGTCACCACAATACATGGTGTTTCCTCATGACATAGACGGCTCATTCGATCACGACGTTCTTCTTCAGGCAGCATCCGCAAGAAAGCAAGCTCTGTTTTGCCAAGCAGCTGTACCCGTTCCGTTGGATAGTATTCAAAATAACCTGCCATTTCAAGGCCTGGTCTGTTCAGATCATCTACTGTAATCGGACGCTTGAGTCCTTTTTCACCCGATACAACCTCAAGCTGAAATTCATTAGCCAGCTCTGTTACTTTTACTTTTTTAGCCATGTTGGATTCTTCCTTCCATTACAATCAGGATGACTCCTGCGAATTATGTTACTGTTGAATCCATTTCATAATACCTTAGTATGCGAAATAAATTCGGTTTACGTGTGTTATGTACATCTCTTTACCTAGCTTCAATGTCATTATCGTATAGGAAATTAGTGCTGAATGCAATGTTCATACCATGGCAGGGCAATCTAGCACCTATAAAAAAATGAAAAGGGCTGCCCTGGCGCTAAGCCAAGACAACCCTCTCTATTCTGTCCAAAGATCTTAGTCTTGAACAAGTACATTAGCTTCTGTTTCTTTATCGAAGATATGAACCTTGTTCATGTCAATCGCCATTTTTACAGTGCTGCCATCACGAGTGTTGGAACGTCCATCAACACGGGCGATAGTAACATCACTGCCTACACCGCTCAGGTACAAGAGCAATTCGTGACCAAGGTTCTCACTTACGTCTACTTTAGCAGTAAACACGGTATGCGGGGAAGCTTCCAGGAATACTGGCTCTTCATGAATATCTTCTGGACGAACACCCAGAATCACTTCTTTACCTGCATAACCTTTGCTCTTCAAGATTTGAGCTTTCCCTTGTGGGATTTCTACATCAAGACCGGTAGCTGTAAAACGAAGTGTGTCTCCTTGTTGAGACAGCTTACCGTTGATGAAGTTCATTGTTGGAGATCCGATAAAGCCGGCAACGAACAAGTTCGTCGGATTATTGTACAGCTCTTCCGGAGAAGCAGCTTGTTGAATATATCCGTCTTTCATTACTACGATACGATCACCCATCGTCATCGCTTCGATCTGATCATGCGTTACGTAGATAACGGTTGTTTCCAAACGCTTAGCCAGTTTAGTAATCTCTGCACGCATCTGTCCACGAAGCTTAGCATCCAAGTTGGAGAGCGGCTCATCCATCAAGAAGACTTGTGGATTACGAACGATCGCACGTCCCAAAGCGACACGCTGACGCTGACCACCGGACAGAGCTTTTGGTTTACGATCCAGCAAATGCTCGATATCGAGAATTCTAGCTGCTTCGCGAACGCTCTTATCAATTTCTTCTTTTTTCACTTTGCGAAGTTTCAAACCGAATGCCATGTTCTGATACACGTTCATATGCGGATACAGGGCATAGGATTGGAATACCATCGCGATATCGCGGTCTTTTGGAGCCACGTCGTTAACGACACGATCACCAATATATAGTTTACCGTCGGAGATTTCCTCAAGGCCGGCAATCATTCGAAGTGTTGTGGATTTACCGCAACCGGAAGGACCTACAAGTACCAGAAACTCTTTATCCTTAATGTCTAAGTTGATATCAACTACCGTCGCCTTATCTGAACCTGGATATTGTTTGTAGATATGTTCTAAACGTACACCAGCCATGATTATTGCCTCCTCAGCATAATTTCATTAATTAATGTAAACGAATACACACAGCAGTATCAACAATGTAATCGAATTCATTTCCTGTTCTTATATTAACCTAGTTAGGTCTCTTATGACTATGCACAATTCATACAAAAAAATCAGAGCCTTTTCGTCACTTTGTACAAGAGCAGTGTCAGCTTCACCAAAACCGCGTCTTTAAAGCTCCGAACATCTAGACCGGTCTCCTGCTTTATCTTGTCCAGCCGGTAGATCAGCGTATTTCTGTGAATGTAGAGACGTTTCGCGGTTTCGCTGACATTACAATCGAGCTGAAAGAAGATCTCGAGTGTTGATATGGTTTCCTCGTCAAAAAGTATGGAGGAATCCTTCACCTCATCCAAATAGCCCGATCTCTGCTCTTCAGGTATTCTGGATACCAAGCGCTCAAGTGTAAACTGCCAGGGGAAGTACACATGCTCACTCATTTTAAAAACTTTCCCAAGCTGAATTGTCTCCATGAGCAATGAGGTTACGTTCGGCAGGCTCTCCAAAGTATACAACGGAGAATGAACCGATAGATTAAATACCCCTACCCATTCATTAGCTACCACTTCATATAGACCCTCGGCAAACGCCATCAGCTCGCTCTCAAGTGCAAATTCTGTCCTATCAGTGCTCTGGTCCATATCTTTGAGCTCTGTTCGATCCAGTACGATGGCTTCTTCTGCAAGAACAAGCCATTTATCCTGCTCTAGCAGTACAAGCATGATCTCTCCGCCAAAGTAAGATTGCAGCAGCTTGTACATCGATTTCGAAGCAATACCTGAATCGTGGCCACCCTCATATGTTATATAAAAGGGTACAATCCCTTCGCTGAAGACTGGCGTAAGCTTATCCAGCCCTTCAGGTATAGCGAGTAGCTCGGCACTGTCTATCTGATCAAGAATCCAGGTGCTCAGTAACTTCATATTTGACTGATCAGTTGTTTGATCCGCATGCGAAGGAGAGACAGACTGCATTGAAGTAATGATCCATTCTATAAGAGCTCTCTCTGATGCACTGACTCGATGAGCGGAGACAGATAGTACAAGCGGCTGTTCCTCTTTTTCATTATTCAAATGAAAGTATAGCTGATCATTGACGACAAACGATGCTTCTCCAAGATCTCGTTCAGCAATCGATTTGGTATCATCTATACTTTGGAGCTCATTAATTTCAAACGAGGTGTCCATGATTTGCTGCAGCTTCTGTAATAACACTGTATAATCCATTACCATCACTCACCACTTTGCAACTTTATGTTTTACACCAATAAATAAGCAGGTAAGCCAGTATTCAACAGACCATTAGACAATCTAACGATCTCAACGTATTCAGATTATAAGTATGACGATTTATTATCATATCCTGAGTGATCAAATATCATTGAATGATTTAATCATATTAAGCTCAGCTTTATTATACAACAAAAAAAGCCATCAGTATGAAACTGATGACTTTAGTGATGAGCCATGAAGGACTCGAACCTTCGACACCCTGATTAAAAGTCAGGTGCTCTACCAACTGAGCTAATGGCTCATAAGAAAACTGGTGGAGGATGATGGATTCGAACCACCGAACCCGTAAGGGAGCAGATTTACAGTCTGATGCGTTTGGCCACTTCGCTAATCCTCCAGGATTAAAAAAGTGGCTCGGGACGGAATCGAACCGCCGACACGAGGATTTTCAGTCCTCTGCTCTACCGACTGAGCTACCGAGCCAAGGTATTGTGGCAAAAAAAATAAAGTGTCGGGTAAACCCTTTCCCACTTTATACGTGGAACATGTGCTTTATTAACATTTCTCAAAAGTTAAATGGCGGAACTGACGGGATTCGAACCCGCGATCTCCTGCGTGACAGGCAGGCATGTTAGGCCTCTACACCACAGTTCCTAACTTTTTTGAAAAATGGTGCCGGCGAGAGGACTTGAACCCCCAACCTACTGATTACAAGTCAGTTGCTCTACCAGTTGAGCTACACCGGCGTATATGGTGGAGACTGAGGGGATCGAACCCCCGACCCTCTGCTTGTAAGGCAGATGCTCTCCCAGCTGAGCTAAGTCTCCAGTATAATATGGTAGCGGCGGAGGGGATCGAACCCCCGACCTCACGGGTATGAACCGTACGCTCTAGCCAGCTGAGCTACACCGCCATATTTTTATCACACAACTTGTCCAATGTTATCATAGCCGATTATAAAAATCAACTAGATAATTAGTGGCGGAGAGAGAGGGATTCGAACCCTCGCACCGCTTACGCAGTCTAACCCCTTAGCAGAGGGTCCCCTTATAGCCACTTGGGTATCTCTCCAAAAGATGTGTAATTACCTTCAAGGATTTACTCCCTGAAAACTAGATACGAAACAATGTGCGAAGTTAGAATCTTTGTTTACCCGGTTTTGTTCCGGGCCCCGAGAAAGTATTCGGATTGACCTTCGAAGCATTCGCTTCACTTTCTTGGGTATCTTTTGGATAAGCCCTCGACCGATTAGTACTGGTCAGCTCCATGCATTGCTGCACTTCCACCCCCAGCCTATCTACCTCGTCGTCTTCAAGGGGTCTTACTAA
>NZ_CP118108.1:85000-132500 GCF_028747985.1 Paenibacillus urinalis | reverse complement strand
CAGCTGCTGCTCTAGCACACCTTCAATTACTTCCCTATTCGCCGGCTTCTCTGTTGTTTCTCGGTGAATACTGTTCTTAAAGGCGACAAGCACAGCATCTTCTAAGGCAGAAACAGGTTCTCCATCAACAAACCAGGCATGTACCGTTACTTTCTCTTCCTTGACGCGCTGAAGGATCTGCCCCCATTTGCTCGCAATATCGGTGAATTCCTTGCCGCCTCTCTGGGCAACATATTGCTCCATGTTAGGAGGCAGCTTGGCAGGCCCTGATATTCTTGGCGCAGCTGTTCGCTGATTTGAGCGAGCAGTACCGCCACCTGCGCCCTGAGCTCCACTCGCAGCTCCTACGCCGCCACTCTTCATCGCCTTCTCCAGCTTCTTCTCAAGCTCAGCAATTTGACGTTTCATCGCGGCGATCTCAGAGGAGTCGACGCTGGATCCTTGCCCCTCGGAAGCTATTGCAGCAGTACCGCCCTGAGGAAGACTGCACAATTTGAGCAATGCGACTTCGAACAAGGTTTGGGGCTGAGCCGCATATTTCATTTCACTTTGATATCGATTGAGCGTATCAATTACGTAAAACAACTGCTCTTTGGAAAAGGCATCTGCAATCGGCTTAAATGACGCAGGATCAAGGACCCGATCCGTCATCCGATCTGCATTCGGCACCATCTTGATCAGAAGCAGATCACGGAAATAATATAGAAGGTTCTCCATACTCTTATCCGCGCTCTTGCCTTCCTGCATAAATTCTTCAACCGTCTGCAGGACCTCGCCCACGTCTCCTTTCAGAAGGAATCCAGCCAGCTTGCCAAACTTCTCTGATGGAAGTCCACCTGTCATATCCAATGTCTGCTGATAGGAGACATGTCCTCCTGTAAAGGAAGAGACTTGATCAAGAATGCTCAGCGCATCCCGCATCCCCCCATCAGACAAACGCGCAATATATTGAAGAGCCTCATCTTCTGCTGTAATACCTTCTTCTTTACAAATCGCTGCAAGCCGTCCTGTCTGCTCTTCCAGGGATACCCTGCGAAAATCAAAACGCTGACAGCGAGAAATAATCGTAGCAGGAAGCCGATGCGGCTCTGTTGTTGCGAGTATAAACATCACGTGCGGCGGCGGTTCTTCCAGTGTCTTCAGCAAGGCGTTAAACGCTTCTGTCGTCAGCATGTGTACTTCATCAATGATGTACACTTTATGACGGACCTCGGTAGGAGCATACTTCACTTTTTCGCGTAAATCACGAATCTCCTCTACCCCTCGATTGGATGCAGCATCAATCTCCTGGACATCCATTACCGAACCCGACGTTATACGCCGACATGCTTCACACTCGTTGCAAGGCTCTACCTGAGGACCCCGTTCACAGTTGACAGCCTTCGCAAGTATCTTGGCAGCGCTTGTCTTCCCTGTTCCACGCGGACCACTAAACAGATACGCATGCGAAATCCGCTCTTCACGTATGGCATTCTGCAAAGTCTGAATGATATGCTGTTGCCCAACCATGTCTTGAAACGACTGAGGCCGCCAAGCACGGTACAACGCAATATGTTCCACTGTGCTTTACCCTCTTTCCACATGTCTCATGACCTTTGTTTGTGGCTTCATTATACTATATTCCCTCTTGAATCAAAACTTTAAAAGTACATGAGCCGTATTTTCATTATTATTTATTACTTGTATTCAATATTGTGAGGTCAAAAGAAATACCCAGTTGAATTGAGCTATTTCTATTTAGATATAACCATGAATTATTGCATTTAAATTCACTAAAAACCTCTCATAAATACAAAAAAATCTTTGCATTCCTAATGCAAAGATATCTGTCATACCATCTATTTATTTAGATAAGAACCGTGCACCTGTTATTGATAATTGCGATCCAAGCGGCACCCCTGCATAACAACTCGGGTTAGGCCACCCTCCGGCACAAGAGTGATCTTGCTTATGGCTGCTTCCTTCCGGACCTGACCAGATTCACAAGTACTCATTGCGGAGGACCCAACCGTCAACATTGCATGCAGGGACCAGCCTCACATCGACAAAACCTCTAACAGGAATTCAACCTCGCTATAGCGGATTGCGAGTTACAGGGCACCGCTACCTCCCCATCTAGCACGGTGAAAATAAGTATATCGCATGCAGTATTAAAATGCAACCGGACTGCAACACTTTCCAGCTCCACCCGTCCTGCAAAAAAATAAAACCTTCTGCCACTCCGGCAGAAGGTCAAAAACAAATGAAGCTGACGCAAGCTCGTCAGCTTCATATAAATTACATTCCGTATTTTTTCTTAAATCTATCAACACGGCCACCAGCATCCAAGAATTTCTGTTTACCAGTGAAGAACGGGTGACATGCAGAGCATACCTCTACACGCAGAGATTCTTTAATAGAACCCGTTTCGAACGTGTTACCACATGCGCAAGTCGCTGTAGTTACGTGATATTTTGGTTGAATCGCTTCATTCATGACTTTCACCTCTTCTTGCCCTGAGCCGGCTAATGGACCCAGAGTTATTAAGAACACAAAGTTGATTATAACACGCTCTTCTGCTCTACGCAATGCCTATGCAAATAAATGGTATTTGCAGAAATGAGAAGGCTTGTTTTATTCAAAAAGTCTGCTTTTTTACACATTGGATACCTATTCACTACGTGCTGTGATTAGGTTGTCGTAGCGGATGCCGCCGAAGTTCTATTCGTTCGTCTTGCAGGCGCAGAGCTTGTGCCCGAACCAGAAGAGCTGCCGGATTGTGTCTGACCCGTATTACCTGCCATATCGAGCGAAGCCAGGAACTCCGCATTCGTCTTGGTATTGCGCAGCTTCTTAAGGAAGCCTTCCACAAAGTCATGACTTTCATTCATATTCTTACGCACAGCCCATATCGCATCCAGCTCATCCTTCGTAAGCAGTACTTCCTCACGACGTGTACCGGAACGGCGAATATCGATTGCCGGGAAGATCCGGCGTTCAGCAAGCTTGCGATCCAGATGCAATTCCATATTACCTGTTCCCTTGAACTCCTCGTATATGATGTCATCCATACGTGAGCCCGTGTCAATAAGTGCAGTAGCTAGAATCGTTAAGCTGCCTCCCTCTTCCACATTCCGAGCCGAGCCGAAGAAACGCTTCGGACGATGAAATGCAGCCGGGTCAATACCACCGCTGAGTGTCCGGCCAGATGGCGGAATTACCAGGTTATATGCACGCGCAAGACGCGTAATGCTGTCCAGCAAAATAACAACATCCTTCTTCGCCTCCACTAGACGAAGCGCACGCTCAAGAACAAGCTCAGCTACTTTAATGTGATTTTCCGGAAGCTCATCAAATGTTGAGGCAACAACTTCCCCTTTAACAGAACGCTGCATATCCGTCACTTCCTCAGGACGTTCGTCAATCAGCAGTACAAACAATTCAATCTCCGGATTGTTGGTTGAAATGCTATTTGCTATCTCTTTCAGAAGGAGTGTCTTGCCCGCCTTGGGAGGTGCAACAATGAGTCCGCGCTGTCCCAATCCTACGGGAGCAAGCACATCCATAATACGGGTTGATAAATGCGTTGGGGATGTTTCAAGTACTAGCTTTTTCTGTGGGTATAGAGGAGTTAAGGCTGGAAAATGGAGTCTTTCAGCTGCCATCTCAGGGCTTTGTCCATTAACGGCATTAACCTGAAGCAGTCCGAAATATCTTTCATTCTCTTTAGGAGTACGGCACTTGCCGGATACGAGATCCCCAGTCCTTAAATCAAACTTACGAATTTGTGAGGAAGATATATAAATATCTTCTTTGCTCGGCAAATAGTTGATGGGGCGGAGAAAACCATAACCCTCTGGGAGGATTTCAAGTACGCCTTCCATGAACATAAGGCCGCTTTGTTCTGCCTGTGCTCGAAGAATAGCAAAGATCAGTTCTTTCTTCTTCAGCTGGCCGTAATAAGGGATCTGGTACTTCTTCGCTAACTTGTATAAGTCAGTCAGCTTCATTTCTTCCAGATCGGAAATTTGTAGATCCATGCAATAACCACCTATTCAATTAATAAGTCCGTAAAAATGGGAAGACTGACGGTCCAGTCGTATGTGTGCAAACTAAGTAATGATTATCTTCAATAACACTGCTTAGCATCCATTGTACGGAATTTACCTGTCTGAATGCAAATATGCAGATTATTGGCGGTATGATTGCCATTGTTATGCAAGAAATCAGTATTAGAATAGGTTTACCCATTTTTCGAAGAGATATTCATATAAAATATAGATCGGATAAAAAGAACTATTCTTGAATATGTTTATCTCTTCGAATATAAAACAATGACTTCTCTACAGTGTTTGACGCCAAACATCGGCACCCAGCTCACGCAGATTGGTGACTAAGTTGTCGTATCCACGATCAATAAACTCTACACCGCCAACCTCAGTGACCCCTTCTTCCACCGTTAATCCAGCGATGACAAGAGCTGCGCCTGCTCGCAGGTCGGCCGCCTTTACCTTGGCCGCATTCAGCGAATGTCCCTCGATAATCGCCGATCTTCCTTCTACCCGAATCTTAGCACCCATTCGGATAAGTTCAGGCACATGCTTAAAGCGGTTGCTATACACAAAATCGCTTAGTACACTCACTCCTTGTGCCTGGGTCAGCAAGCTGGTCATTGGAGACTGCAGGTCGGTGGCAAAGCCCGGATATACCAATGCTTTGACATCGACATGTTCATAGCTTGGTTTGCCGATCACTCGAATGCTCTCATCAAGCTCCTCAATACCAACACCCATTTCAATCAGCTTAGCTGTCAACGCCTCTAAATGCTTAGGGATGACATTATCAATGAGTACATTGCCACGAGTTGCAGCAGCTGCAATCATATATGTACCTGCTTGAATACGATCAGGAATAATGGAATGCCGGCAGCCATGAAGCTCCGATTTGCCCTCGATACGAATCGTTTCGGTTCCTGCACCTTTAATCGATGCTCCCATGGAATTCAAAAGTGTTGCTACATCTATAATCTCAGGCTCTTTGGCCGCATTTTCAATAATTGTAGAGCCCTTGGCTCTTGTCGCTGCCAGCATAATGTTTATGGTTGCTCCTACACTGACAACATCGAGATAAATTTTGGCGCCCTTAAGCTCTTTGGCATGAAGATGGATCGCACCATGCTCATTCGTCACCGTTGCTCCCAGAGCTTCAAAACCCTTGATATGCTGATCAATAGGTCGAGGTTCAAAGTTGCAGCCCCCTGGCAGTCCTATGGTCGCTTCTTTGAAGCGCCCTAGCAAAGCACCCATCATATAATAAGACGCGCGAAGCTTCTTCACCGGTCCGTTAGGCATAGGCAGTGAAATAATATGAGAAGGGTCAATCTTCATCGAATTTCCATCCCAAGATACCGTAGCTCCAAGCTCCTCTAGAATTTCGGAATAAACAGCAACATCACTGAGTAAAGGTAGATTATCAAGAATAACTTCCGACTCGGCAAGGATTGCCGCCGGAATGAGCGCTATGGCACTGTTCTTAGCTCCGCTAATGGTAACCGTGCCTTGGAGTGGCCTTCCACCACTGATCATTAATTTTTCCATAAGGTAAGAGGTCCTCCTAGAAATCACTTCTAGCCGAATTGAATAATTCTTATGGCATTGCGACACTGCGGATTATTATCATTTTAATACATTAAACTTTTAAGAAAATACTGATTATGAAATGGAAAAACACCGACTAAGCGGTGTGATTCCCATTTCATCTATTCAATTGAATTGTATGTCAAAGAACTTACGCTTGGTTGCTGGAACCAAACTCACGGATTTTGCCGATAACTGTTGCTTTGATCGCGTCACGACCTGGAACGATATATTTACGTGGATCGTATTCATTTGGTTTAGCTGCAAGCACTTCACGAACAGTCTTCGTGAACGAGATTTGGTTCTCTGTATTCACGTTGATCTTGGAAGTACCCAAAGAGATTGCTTTCTTGATGTCATGAGTCGGGATACCTGTACCGCCATGAAGAACAAGTGGAAGTGTCGTCGCGTTACGAATCTCTTCCATTTCTGCAAAACCAAGGTTAGGCTCGCCTTTGTAAGGACCATGAACAGAACCAAGAGCTGGAGCAAGTGTATCAATACCTGTTTCGTTAACGATACGAACACAGTCGTCAAGCTTAGCGTACATTACTTCACCGACAACATCATCCTCTTGTCCGCCTACGATACCAACTTCAGCTTCAACGGAAACGCCTTTGGAATGTGCATACTCAACCACTTTTTTAGTGATTTCGATATTCTCGTCGATTGCATGGTGGGAACCGTCGATCATAACGGAAGTGAAGCCTGCATCAATTGCTTCTTTACATTTATCAAAGCTGGAACCATGATCAAGATGGATGGCTACAGGCACGGTAATTTTCATATCGTGGATGAGGCCTTCAACCATTTTTACTACAGTGTAGAAGCCGCCCATGTGACGAGCTGCGCCTTCGGATACTCCAAGAATGACTGGAGATTTCTCTTCTTCTGCTGCAGCAAGAATAGCTTGAGTCCACTCAAGGTTGTTGATGTTGAATTGACCAACTGCATATTGACCTTTAAGCGCTTTGTTTAACATGTCTGTCATTGATACTAATGGCATGGTTTAAATCCTCCTAGTGTCTTTGTTTGTCTATGGTTATTAGCCGACATCACATACAGCCATTATTATACCACATCCGATGTTAAATACTAAACAAGGGTTTGAAAAATAAAATAAGCTGTGCTGACGTCCTGCCATTTCGAATTCTAGCAGAAGACAGGGCACTGGCAAAGTGATGTCATTTACAAAAAGGCTACAAAAAATCCTGCCCGTTAAGACAGGACCCTATACATCCTATATTTCGTTCTTTACCCCGCCAAGCTGCATATTAACCGCGATCCGCATCTCATCAATGTCAAAAGGTTTGGTGAAGTGCATTAGCGCTCCTAGCTCGGTAGCTTCTTTAATCATGTCAAGCTCACCATATGCGGTCATCATAATGACCTTGATTTCAGGGTTCATCTCTTTGATATGCTTCAGTATTTCCAGACCATCCATTCCTGGAATCTTCATATCCAGCAGGACAAGGTCAGGGGAATGCTTCTGAACAATTTCCAGTGCAATTTTGCCGTTAGCCGCCTGGTATGTTGTATACCCTTCACTGCTAAACACTTCCATAAGCAAAATACGTATTCCATTCTGATCATCAACTATAAGTACTTTTTTGTTATTCAAAGTCTTACCTCCCGCAAATCAATCTACGCAAGCCGCACATGATTGTACCTAATCCAGCGATTTTAGGTTGTTAGATATAAGATTCTACCTCGCTCAGTTAAATCCTGCTTACTTGAACTATATTGCATATAAATGGAACGGCATCCAATACCATGATAAAAAAGATCCCGAAAAACGGGATCTTTGGTTTATATCCATTCGTTATTACATGTTCTCTGAATGCGTAAGGGACGCCTTCACAAATTCACGGAACAATGGCTGCGGACGGTTCGGACGAGAAATGAATTCCGGATGGAACTGAACAGACAAGAACCAAGGATGTCCTGGAAGCTCAACAATTTCCACCAAACGTCCATCTGGAGACGTACCCGAGATAAGCAGACCTGCCTTCTCAATCACTTCACGGTACTCATTGTTAAATTCATACCGGTGGCGATGTCTCTCGTAGACCAATTCATCCTGATAGCAGGCAGCTGCAAGAGAGCCTTCCTGCAATTTACAAGGATACAGCCCGAGACGCATCGTACCGCCGAGATCCTCGATATCCTTTTGCTCTGGAAGCAGATCAATGACCGGATATTCAGTAGAAGGGTTAATCTCCGAGCTGTTAGCACCTGTGAGACCAACGACAGAACGAGCATACTCAATAACAGATACCTGCATACCCAAGCAAATGCCGAAGAACGGAATGTTCTTCTCACGCGCATAGCGAATAGCCGACACTTTACCTTCAATACCGCGATCGCCAAATCCGCCAGGTACCAGAATCCCGCCAATTCCGTGCAGCAACTCATCTACGTTCTCATCCGTAATCTCTTCCGCATTTACCCAGCGGAGCTTCACTTCTGCATTGGCAGCAAAGCCTGCATGAGACAGTGATTCAACCACACTAAGGTAAGCATCGTGAAGCGCAACATATTTACCAACAATGGCAATTTCCACTGTTCTCTCCAGCTTGCTGATCCGATCAACAAGACCCTCCCACTCGGTCATGTCCGGTGCAGGCGTTGTCAGCTTCAAATGATTTACTACAATCTCATCCAAGCCTTCATCACGAAGATTCAACGGGACCTCATACAGTGTGCTTGCATCACGGCATTCTACGACAGCATGCGGATCAATGTCGCAGAACAACGCCAGCTTAGCCTTCATATCCGCGGAGAGCTCCTGCTCTGTACGGCACACGATCACATTCGGCTGGATACCAATTCCGCGTAGTTCCTTAACACTGTGCTGCGTCGGCTTCGTTTTCACTTCACCCGCTGCTTTGATGTAAGGAATCAACGTAACGTGAATGTACATCACATTATCCCGGCCTACATCACTCTTGATCTGACGAATCGCTTCAAGATATGGCAGGCTCTCGATATCACCTACCGTACCACCAATCTCCGTAATAACAACATCAGACCCTGTTTCACGACCCGCACGGAATACGCGTTCTTTGATCTCGTTCGTAATATGAGGAATAACCTGAACCGTACCGCCCAGATATTCTCCGCGGCGCTCTTTGCTAATCACTGTAGAGTACACTTTACCCGTGGTCACATTACTGTTCTTGGAAAGATTTATATCAATAAAACGCTCATAATGCCCAAGGTCAAGGTCTGTTTCCGCTCCGTCATCTGTTACAAACACTTCACCATGCTGGTAAGGACTCATAGTTCCTGGATCCACGTTAATGTATGGATCGAATTTCTGAATCGTCACCTTAAGCCCTCTGTTCTTCAGCAGTCTTCCCAGAGATGCAGCCGTAATCCCTTTGCCCAGGGAAGACACAACCCCGCCCGTCACGAAAATATACTTTGTTGTCACTTTATAATACCCTCCTACATAAAAGTCCGTAAAATTCAGGCGACATTATGATGTTATCCTAACCCATTTTTCAGGTTATCATCGTCCAAAAAGGGAATAAGCAAAATTTGCTTGTCAAAAAAAACATCCCGCCTCACAGATCAAGGCGGTACATGTTATTTCTATCTATAGTTCCCTATAAAAAAGAAAAAAGCACACCCGAAAAAACGGGGCACTTTTTTATATAAAACACGTGTAATATTCATCGCTCAATCATAAGCCCAAGCAATAGTTTACCTGCTTGCATGATCTTTTGTCAAGGATGTTCAACGACTTTATCCAACCAGATTTGGACTAGTTTTCCTCGTCCTCATCTTCGTTGTCTGACTCATCATCATCGTCGTCTTCTGCGTCTTCTTCCTCATCGAGCTCTTCATCGCCAATAATCTCATCATCGACATCATCATCGTCATCATCCGAGTCATCATCGAAGAGATCGTCGTCTTCATCCTCATCACCAGAATGATCGAAATCTTCATCCTCGTGTTCTTCCTCAATGTACTCTTCATCCTCATCATCGTCGTCGTTGATGATTCTTGGACGCTTCGTACCCGTAACAGCATCTTCTGCTTTATCGATCGGATACCAGCGCTTGAGTCCCCACAGATTGGTTCCTACATAAGCAAACCGGCCGTCGATATTAATTTCAGTATATAGCTGTGCAATGACATCATTAATCTCTTCGTCGCCGAGGCCACGCAGCTTCGCTACTTCATTCATCAGGTCGCGATAGTAATAAGGCGTGTTGGCAACTTTAAGCACCATAAAAGCCAAATCGACCATCGGCATTTCGCGGATCCTTTCTGGATCCAATTTTAAATTGAGTGAGGTACTCACTAACGGACACTTCCTCTCACACATTAATTCGCATAACGGTTTATAGAATGATCTAAATACTCAGCTCCAGCTCAATCTATATAACGCTTTAACTATAACTAACATATCCATTAACAAACCTAAGTAAAACCTATTTAGCCTCAAAATGCAAGTTTTATGTGCATAAGTAACGAGATTTAAATCAAGCAGAAAAATTCCAATCTCTATCTATATAACTCACGATGATGTTCTCTTCAATATGTATATCCTCTTCGGCTATAACTCTTCAGTAGTGACTTCACTTACATCCAGCTGAAAAAATTTAAAAAAGACGGGGGTCCCTCCCCCGCCTTCTGACTGTATCCGCCCTGAAGGATTGCTCCTTCGATGGGTCCCCGCAAGAGCCATGGAGCTCTCTATGTATATTATGAATTTCCACACCATTTGACACGATTTATCGGGCCTATTTGCAATAAAAAAGGGCTGGTTTCTCATGCCGTATCACCTGCACGTACATACAATACCTCAAGCATGGCATCCAGAGGGGGACTGCCCAAAAATGGATTACTCCGTATTCTTATCCCTGCTGAATGATGAGATGAATCAAGCTTCCCAGACATCCAGCGGACACCAGATCATTCGTTTCGCAAAACCACAGCAGTATCATGAGTGTTTGCTTGCACTTGCCAAGCTCAAGCCAACCTTAAAAAATCTCCGGCATGTCAGAGCATCCCGCCTGATCAGGGCACTGATCGTTCCTCTAACTCCATCCGCCAGACTTCACAGTTTGAGTAGTCCATCCTTAACCATTGAGAACGACAGTAAAATAAAGGTTCACTCCACGATAAAAAACATCAAAACGCCCCCTTCAGGAGGCGGTCACGGCATCCCATGGGGGGTGAGAAAGATTCGTGCTCATAAGGCTTGGTCCAATTCTACAGGACATCGAATCAAAATTGCTGTCATTGACACAGGCGCCGATTATCAGCACCCCGACCTCCGTCATTCCCTCGCCAGAGGCATTAATCTTCTCAACCGAAACATGCTTCCCTTCGATGATAATGGTCATGGCACCCATATTGCAGGCACCATTGCCGCTGCAAACAGCACAGAAGGCATTATTGGCGTTGCCCCTAGATCCATCATATACCCTGTAAAAGCATTCGATCATCAAGGATCAGCCTATGTCTCAGATATCATCCTCGGCATTGACTGGTGTGTCCGGAACCGGGTTGATATCATCAACATGAGCTTCGGCATGCGCACCAAGAGTAAGGCTCTTCTTGATGTCGTCAATAAAGCAAGCAGGGAAGGCATCGTCATCGTCGCCTCATCAGGAAATGACGGCAAGCGGCGCAGCATTGATTTTCCGGCCAGATACGCACAGACCATCTCTGTGGGGGCAACCGACGAGAACAGACGCATCGCCGAGTTCAGCAATCGCGGCCCTTATGTAGATGTGTATGCTCCAGGCAAAAATATATACTCCTGCTGGACTCATGGGAAATATCATGAGATGAGCGGTACCTCTATGGCTACCTCTCATGTCAGTGGTGCGATTGCATTATTGCTGTCAGAACGCCCCGGTTTATCCCCTGAGGAGATCAAGACGCTAATCAAGAAAAGTGCAACCCCCCTTCGTTCCGGAAAGTCAGCCCGTTCCAGTGATCAAGGTGGGGAGCTCCATGCACAACGATTGCTTCAGGAGGGAACCAAGTCTTAGTTAAGCGTGTGGTGGTCTCTCTAGTCTCGAAAGATGTAGACCTTATTTGTTTTTCGGATCTTATCTGAGTAAAGAAGCCTCCCGAGATTATCTTGGGAGGCTTCTGCATTATTTAAGGACAGCCGATTATTCGGCAGCTGCTATGACAAATCACATTTTTTCGGGTGCACTCACGCCGACAAGTCTGAGGCTGGTAGCAATGACTGTGCGAACCGCGCCAAGCAGAGCCAGTCTCGCTTGAGTCTGCTCCGCATCATCAGTAATGACACGCTCAGCCTTATAGTAGCTGTGGAACAATGCCGACAGCTCATACACATAACGGATAATACGGTGCGGTGCGTATCCATTCGCTGAGGCTGCAACCTCTTCAGGGAACTCACCCAGCTTGCGCAGAATGTCATATTCATGCTCTGCTGTCAGCTTAGACAGGTTCACATCACGTACAGGATAGATGACAATCCCTTGCTCTTCTGCCTGACGGTATACACTGCATACCCGGGCATGTGCATACTGTACGTAGAACACCGGGTTCTCGTTGCTTGTAGAAATGGCAAGATCCATATCAAAATCAAGATGAGAATCCATGCTGCGCATCGTGAAGAAGTATCGAATCGCGTCTACGCCAACTTCGTCCATCAGATCTTCCATCGTAATGGCTTTGCCTGTACGCTTGGACATCTTCACCTTCTCGCCGTTCTGGAACAAGCTTACCATTTGGGCAATGAGAACAACCAGCTTGTCAGGATCGTTGCCGAGTGCTTCCATAGCAGCCTTCATTCTTGGAATGTAGCCATGGTGGTCTGCACCCCAAATATTGATCATCGTATCGTAGCCGCGGGCATACTTGTCGCGATGATATGCAATATCCGGTGTCAGATAGGTGTATGTGCCGTCATTTTTAATGAGAACACGGTCCTTATCGTCACCATATTTGGAAGTATGCAGCCAAGTCGCCCCGTCCTTCTCGAAGATCTCGTTTCTTTCCCGCAGCTCGTCAAGCGCGTTCAGAACCGCTCCGTTGTCATACAGTGAGGTTTCACTGAACCAATTATCGAATTCAACACGGAAGCGTCCAAGGTCACGTTTGATCTTATCAAGCTCTTTCTCAAGACCGTAATCTCTAAAAAAGGCTGCACGGTCACCCGGATTCAGCTCAAGCAGGGAGTTCCCCTTCTCAGCAACCAGTTCTCTGGCAAAGCCGCGGATATCCTCGCCATGATAGCCATCCTCCGGCATGTCTACTTCCTGTCCCAGCTCCTGAAGATAACGTGCCTCAATGGATTTGCTCAGGTTAAACACTTGATTGCCGGCATCATTAATATAGTACTCACGCGTCACTTCATACCCTGCAAAATCAAGCACGTTGCATAATGCATCGCCAACAGCTGCTCCACGGGCATGTCCAAGATGAAGGCTTCCGGTCGGGTTCGCACTGACAAACTCCATCTGGATTTTGCGTCCCTCACCCATATTCACACGTCCGTAGTCCTCACCCTGCTCGTGAATGAGTTCAATTACGGGGTACAGATAGCTCTTACTCAGACGGAAATTAATAAAGCCTGGGCCTGCGATCTCAGCGGACTCAATTCCAGCCTTCGATAAATCGAGATGTTCAATCATTTGTTCAGCGATCATGCGCGGATTCTTCTTAGCAATCCGAGTCAGCTGCATCGCAGCATTCGTCGCGAGATCCCCGTGACTCTTATCCTTCGGTACTTCTAGCACGATTGCCGGTATCTCTTCCTCAGCCACAATACCTGCTGATATTACAGCTTCTTTAATTGCTGCAGTAACTTGCTCATTAATAAGCTCTAATGGATTGCGTGTCATGAATTAATGTTCCTCCTGTATTTCCATACTGATATCAAAACGTCCTGATTTCTCTTCAAACATATATAGATCATAGCGAAAAGCAAGCTTGGCCGACATTCCTGCGGTGCTGATCTCAAGCTTCTTCGTGTCCGTAGACAAAGCAAACGAAGTGTAGGGTGATTTATAGAATCCGGGCAGCCGTTGGCCCAGCTCAAAATTCTGCTCTGATTCCACTCCGCCATGACGGATCAGCTTCAAGCTGTGCTCTGTGACCTTAATGGTATTTCGAATCCTGCTCCCCCCGGGAACCTGCTCTTCTTCTTCATATCGTACATAGAGGGCGCTGCCTTTCCTGATCGCCTCTCCGGTAAATGTCTGTATAACCTTCTCGCCGTCAGCCATACTGTAAATATGAACCTTGACGGGATTCCATCCTGACATGATTCTATCGTCCCCTATCTACCTTAAAAAAGCGTTCCTTTCGCTTCTTTCCTTAGTTCATTCTATAGATTTTGGTTCTATTGTTCAAATCAAAATCCTGCCTGTCTATCTAAATGATGCCGTAAAACGGCAGCTCGCATACAAAAGCACCCCAACAGCCCTGATCATATCTTCTTCAATCAGGGGATGAAAGGGTGCTTCACAAACCATAAGCTGTGTAATATTGTACAAATCTACTTGACGAAGCCAAGCAGCATTTCACGGATCAGCTTGGATGCAACGATTGGCGTCTGCTGCGTTGGGTCATAGATCGGCGCCACTTCAACGACGTCAAATCCCACGACATTCACACTCGATCTTGCAATCGCATGAACAGCCTCAAGCAATTCCTTGGATGTAATTCCGCCGGCTTCTGCAGTTCCTGTGCCTGGAGCTGCGGAAGGGTCAAGCACGTCGATATCAATCGTCACATAAACCGGACGACTGCCCATGGACGGCAATGCTTCCTTCATGGGAGCTGCCACTTCAAATGGATAGAAGTTAATGTTCTCACGTGCATAGGCGAACTCTTCTCTCGAACCGGAACGGATACCGAATTGATAGATGTTCTTGCCTCCCATCAATTCTGCCGCTTTGCGAATTGGAGTCGAGTGGGACAGAGGCTCACCTTCATACTGCTCACGAAGATCGGCATGGGCATCAATATGAATAATCGCAAGATCAGGATATTTCTTGTACATTGCTTCAAGTACTGGCCAAGTGACCAGATGCTCTCCGCCAAGACCAACCGGAATCTTACCGTCAGCCAAGAGACCTTCCACATACTCCCGGATGATATCCAGGCTGCGGCTTGCATTACCAAATGGAAGCAGCAAATCACCTGCATCGAAATACTTCAGATCTACGATGCTTCTATCCAGGTAAGGACTGTACTCTTCAAGTCCTACAGAAGCCTGGCGAATGTGTGCCGGACCAAAACGCGAGCCCGGGCGGAAGCTGACGGTGTAATCCATCGGCATGCCGTAGATCACGGCTTTGGAATTCTCATAATCCTCGGAACTGCAAATAAACACATTTCCAGAGTATGCTTGATCAATTTTCATATTAAGCTAATTCTCCTTATTTAATCAGATCTTCCACGAACTTTGGCAGCACAAACGCTGCTTTGTGAAGACGCGGAGTATAATATTTAGTATCGATTTCTGGGATCGCTGTCTCGTCAACTTCGAGCGGATCATACTTCTTGCTTCCCATGGTAAACGTCCACAGACCGCTTGGGTAGGTTGGAATATTCGCTCCATATACACGAACGATCGGGAACACTTCCTTCACGTCTTTGTTCACACTCTGAATCAGATCTGCCTTAAACCAAGGGTTGTCCGTTTGAGCAACAAAAATGCCGTCTTCTCTTAATGCTTCGTAAATCCCTTGGTAGAAGCCGCGTGTGAACAGATTGGCTGCAGGGCCTACCGGCTCAGTGGAATCTACCATGATGACATCATAAGCAGCCTTGTGATCATGAATGTGCATAAAGCCGTCACCTACGAGCACTTCGACACGAGCATCCTCCAGCTTGCCTGCTATGCTTGGCAAATATTTTTTGGAATACTCGATTACCTTGCCGTCGATATCAACCAGAACCGCCTTTTTCACTTGAGGGTGCTTGAGCACTTCACGGATGACTCCGCCGTCACCGCCTCCAACCACAAGTACATGCTCAGGATTAGGATGCGTATATAGTACCGGATGCGCAACCATCTCATGGTATACGAATTCGTCTTTTTCTGTCGTCATTACCATACCATCAAGGAGCAGCATATTGCCGAACTCCTCGGTTTTGACCATAGCCAGATCTTGAAATTCCGTCTGTTCATTCACATAAGTTTCGTGAATCTTCATTGTAATGCCGAAATTTTCGGTTTGTTTCTCCGTAAACCACAATTCCATCGTTATTACCTTCTCTCGATTAGAATAAGTGTTCAGCCGGCAGCTTTCACCTGGATTTCTATCTAAACAGCATATACAAGCGAAGAGGAGCTTCAGATTTTCCGTCTATATTGTACTAAACCCATGGCACAAATTGACGCACTTTTGCATTATACGTTAAATCTGAAATCGCTGTAAAGATACTGTTCCATTGCGTTATTTTCAGGAGAGCTTACTCATGCTTGGTTTGATTTCTGTTCGGCTCCGGCTCAAGTGAATCTACAGAAATTTCCTCGTTCTCGAGGAGCTGTCGTTTCTTCCCTTTAAGAGCCTTTGCCAGCTCATCAAGCGCACTTCCCTTCCATAAGGGAACATCGGTACGATAGGCGGCACGACCATTCAAATGCCCTGCAACAGGAGCGGTCAAAAAAACAAACAGAATACCCAGCAGCAGCCTTGCACTCACATAGCCGTCATACACGATAAAAAACAAAAAACTGCCGGACAGGATACATAAAATGCCAAGCGTATTACTCTTTGTTGCTGCGTGCGCTCGGAGGTATACATCCGGAAGCCGGATGAGTCCGTAGGCACTCAGCACACTCAGAATCGCACCAAACAAGACAAGGAGCCCAACGATTACACTAAAGATCATCGTCATTTTCGAGTACGAGCCCCCTTTCAATGAATCTGGCAAAGGCAACTGTACTGATAAACGCCAAGATGCCAATTAAGAGGATGATATCCACATAAGCCTGAGTATGAAGCAGCATAGACAATACAGCTACACTTCCAATCAAGTGAATACCAATCGTATCGAGTGCCGTGATGCGGTCAGCCATGGAAGGCCCCTTCAGGACCCGATACAGACACCCGAGAATGGCGACACCCAGCAGCAACAGCGAAATGCTAAGAACAATGGTCAGCATTATCTCGTCACCTCCATAATCGCTTTCTCAAATGTATTCTTGATACCCTCTGCAATCTTCCCTTCGTCCGGGATATGGAACGCGTGAATGTATATGGTTCTCTTGTTTCTGGAAATCTCAAGCGGCATCGTGCCTGGCGTCAGTGAGATGAACAGAAACAGCAGCATAATCTCGAATTCGGAGCGAAGATCCGTCTCATATTTAAAAATTCCGGGCGAAATGTCGAGCTTCGGCTTCACAATATGGGAAATAACTTCAAACGAGGAACGAAAGAGCTCTATAATAAGCAGCTTGATCAGCTTTAAGGTGGCCCATAGCTTTTTTAAATAGAAGGGCTCAGGGAAGAACCTACGGAATGCAAAAATGATCAGTAACCCAAGGGTGTACCCTACAAAGAAGCTGGCTCCGCTCCATGAATGATTGAGCATCATCCAAAGAAAAGTGATGAGTAGATTGAGAATAATCTGCCTGGACATTCAATCACCACCCCTTTAATACCTTATTTACATATAGGCTAGGATCAATCAGTACATGTGCCGCCGTTGAAAAGGAAGGATACAGCACCTCTGCAAACAGCCCCATACCGATCACAATAACAAACAGCCCCCCTGCCGGAATGAGCATCCGGTTAATGGAGTAATGAGCCTCATCCGAATGGATGGTCTGCCCCTTTCCCCAGAAAGCATAAATGAAGATTCGCAGAAGCGAGTACAGCATCAGGAAGCTGGCAATTACCGCAATTGTGGTCAGCCCGTATAGCCCTGCGGCGATGCCCCCTTCAAAAAGCATCAGCTTACCCGGAAATCCGCTTAGCGGAGGAACACCTGCCAGAGCAAGTGCAGCTACGAAGAACATCCAGCCGAGCAGCGGGTAGCTGCGGATAAGACCGCCCATATTGTTAAGACTTGCGGTCCCGGCAGCGGCAATTAATGCTCCGCCTAGCAAGAACAAGAGTGTTTTGATAATCATGTCGTGCAATAGATAGAACATAAGGCCTTCAAGCGCGAGCTTGTTATCTGCTGCCATCCCAAAGGCCACAAAGCCTACCCCTGCCACAACGTTGTACACCAAAATCTTATTTACGTTCTTATAGGCAATAGCACCGATTACCCCTAGTATCATGGTAGCCCCTGCCATCCAGCCAATGATCTGACGAGTAAATTCTGGATCGTGATAGAACACAAGTGTGAACATCCGCAAAATGGCGTATAAACCCACCTTCGTCAGAAGACCGGCAAACAGTGCGGTTACGATGGCCGGCGGAGCAGCATAAGAACCGGATAGCCAGAAGAACAAGAACAGTCCGGCTTTTATGCTGAAGAAAAGCAGGAAGAGGACCGAGATGACTCCCAGAATACCATCCTGCCCTACTTCAGCCACCCTCACCGATAAGTGAGCTAGGTTGACGGTTCCTACAACGGAATACAGGTAACCTATGCCAACGACAAAGAAGGAGGAAGATACCATATTGATAAGCACATATTTTAACGACTCCATCAGCTGTCTTTCCGTATTCCCCAGCACAAGCAGCGCATAAGAAGAAATCAGCATCAGCTCAAAGCAAACGAATAGATTGAACAGATCTCCGGTTAGGAAGGAGCCGTTGACGCCAGCTATCAGAAACTGAAAGAACACGTAAAAGTGGTATTTCTCTCTCTCCTCTGTGAGACTTCTAAATGCATAGAAGATACAAGCCACCGCAATAATGGAGGCTACGAGTACAAGCAGAGACGCAAGAGTATCCGCTACAAACACGATGCCATAAGGTGCTGCCCATCCTCCCATATTGAGCAGCTGGAGGCCCGAAACGGATACTTGTGCGAACAACAGGATCGCAATGCCAAGAGCAATAACAGTACCAATTCCGCTGATCCAGCGCTGTATTCTGACCGACTTCATAAACAGAATAAGAAGAATCCCTGTGAGAACAGGGATGAAGATCGGCAGAACAACAAGGTTATTCATATTTCGGCCCCCTTACTTCCTCCATATCGTCGGTCTTCAGTTTGAGATACGAACGATAGGCAAGCACGAAGAAGAAGGACAGCAGTCCAAAGTTAATTACAATCGATGTCAGGATCAGTGCTTGTGGAAGAGGGTCCACATATTGCTCGGCGTTCTCTCCCAGCAGCGGAGGTGCTCCTGTCTTCAGACGAGCCATTGTCATAAGCAATAGATGCACTCCGTGTGACAGGATGGATATCCCCAGCACAAGCCGAAGCAAGCTTCGAGACAGTATCAGGTACACACCTACGGCAAATAGAATACCCACGGTAACACTCATTATAATTTCCATCGTCATCGATCCTCCCCAATTTGCAAAATGATGGTCATCGTGACACCGACCACGGCCATGAACACGCCTGCTTCAAAGATGAGGGCAGTCGTCAATTCAACCTCGCCCAATATCGGAATATTGAAATAATCAAATGTCTGGCTCATAAACGGAACCCCAAACAGGAAAGATCCCGCAGCGGTTGCTAGTGATATAAGAAGGCCCCATGCAATGACATAACGGTAGTCAACCGGAAGTATTCGGCGCAGCGTATCCGTATTGAATGCGATCGCCATAAGAACGAGCGAGGCAGAGGTTACGAGACCGCTGATAAATCCGCCCCCCGGCTGATGATGTCCGGCGAAGAAGAGATACAGAGCAAAGATTAAGATAATAAACACAATGATCTTTGTACTCATCTGTAAGAAGACATCGTTACTTCGCAATGGAACGGTGTTCCAATTATCCGGCTTGACCATTCGGCTTGTATCCTTTGCTTGATCCTCCTCTTCCTTCTTCGGCAAAGCTTGATGCTTCGAGCCAAGATCTCTGCCCGTCAAATTGAGATTGATCATCGAATAGATCGCCAGGGCAGCAACACCAAGCACCATAATTTCAAGCAGCGTATCAAATCCGCGGAAGTCAACCAGAAGCACGTTGACAATGTTCTTGCCCCCTGCCAGGTTATAGCTCTCCCTTGTAAAGAACTCGGAAACGGAAGAGAGCTGAGGTGTCCCGCTTGCCGCCAGGGCAATCAAGGTAACCATGACACCTACCCCGATAGCAATAACCAGGTTCAGAGCCTGATATTTCCTGCTTGATTTGGGCGTCAGCTCGGGAAGGTGATAGAAGCAGAGCAGGAAAAGTGCGACCGATACCGTTTCAACCACCATTTGAGTCAAGGCCAAATCTGGCGCTCTGAAGAGCACAAAGAACAAGGTAACAAGATAACCCACAGCCCCTGTTAGGATGACAGCAGACAATCTGTGTTTGGCTAAAGGAATGCACAATGCCGTAATAATTAAGCCCGCGAGCAAAATATTTTCATAAGCCATGAACGATTCATAGCCGCTGAAATCCCACTGTATATCGCTGGCACGCCAGAATGCATAGAAGATCAGGATCAGCATAAAGCCGAAGATGTAAATTAAATAGTTGCGCAGCGATCCGTTCATGTAGGTCTGAGTCCATCGCTTCGCAAACCGGTGCAGCCCTCTAAATGCCGTTGAATAGAAACGGTTGATGGTATATCTGGGGATGTAACCCTCATATTGAGTCTTCCATCTAGGCAGGAATTTGTAGATGACTCCACCGAGAACAACAACGCCTAAGGTCATCCACAGCTCGGGTGTGATTCCATGCCATAGATACAGATGCACATCGAAACGTTCTCCTTCAGCTAGAAGGGGGGACAGAACAGAGGCCATCGCCGGCTCAATCAGCCCGCTAGATAACAGATCCGGATATACTCCTGTGACCAGCACCATCAGCGCCAGAATAGATGGCGGAATTAACATTCCTATAGGTGCTTCATGAAGCTTATGTATAGGAATCTCAGTCTTGTTCGTTCCAAGAAATGTCCGAAATACGATAACCATGGAATAAATAAAAGTCATTACACTCGCAATCCAGGCCAAGATGGGAAATAGCATACCCCAGGCTTCGAGATTGAATATGCCCAGTTCCGTAATTTCAAGCGTTGCCTTGAAGAACATCTCCTTACTAACGAATCCGTTGAATGGCGGCAGACCTGCCATGGAGAACGTGCCAATGAGAGCAATCGAGAAGGTTATCGGCATGACGGCTATTAGTCCGCCAAGCTTTCTAATATCCCGCGTGCCAGTCTCGTGGTCTACAATCCCTGCCATCATAAATAGTGATCCCTTGAACAGCGCATGATTAAACAAATGTAATATGCCTGCCGTTGTTGCTGTTGTATATAATAAGGATTCCGACCCATATCCAAAATAAAGTGCAGCCGAGCCTAACCCGAACAGTGACATGATGAGCCCAAGCTGAGATATAGTTGAATACGCCAGAATGGCTTTGAGATCCGTCTTCTTAATGGCAATAAGTGAACCGTAAGCCATCGTTATGATCCCTACAAGCGAGACAAGCCAGAACCATACGGCTTCACCACCAAAGACGGGTGTATAACGGGCTACAATATAAATGCCGGCTTTGACCATTGTGGCTGAATGCAAATATGCACTTACTGGCGTCGGTGCTTCCATCGCATCGGGCAGCCAAATATGAAACGGGAACTGTGCGGATTTGGTAAAGGCCCCGATCAGAATGAGAATAAGCGCAGGGATGAACAGCGAATGATCGTCTATATTAGAGATAGACTCGATCGTTTCTCTTATGCTGTATGAGCCGCTGATCAAATACAACATGATGAACCCTGTCAGCATCGCGAATCCGCCGAAGACCGTGATAAGAAATGACTTTTGTGCACCGCGGATCGACTCTTCCTTATTATGATGAAAAGCAATCAACAGGAAAGAAGCGATACTCGTCAGCTCCCAAAAGCCGTATAGCACCATCATGTTGTCTGAGAGTACAACGCCAAGCATCGCTCCCATAAACAGGAGCAGATACAAGTAGAACTGATGCAATGCCTGACCACGTTCCATATAGTAAACAGAGTATAGAACAACCAGAGTGCCTATCCCTGTAATCAGCAGCGAGATTAGTAAGCTTAATCCGTCTAAGTAGACTGTAAAATAAATGCCAAGCGATGGAATCCACGGAATGGATTCGTAGAATACAGCGTAGTCCCGCACATCAGGAATGAGGCTCAGAAAATAGGCAAACAGAATCAGCGGTACGAACAGAACCGCCCATCCCAGGTGAAAACGGTGTGACAAACCTTTCATAAATGCAATCCCAATTCCTGCTGCAATGGGAAGAAGAATAGAAATATGAAGCAGATACACAAGTACACCCCCTAGTAGCACGAATTAGAGTTTATGTTAACCTTTACCCGTATCTGCTATGCACAGAATCTTCGATTGCTATGAATAATGAATAGGACCTAGTCCCATACTGGTACATGAGGTTATTTTTGGAATGAAGGGAGGGCTCCATTTGTCAGAAACTGAAGAATCCACGAAAAAGAAAACAAGCCGCACCATGAAGGTTCTGAAAGTACTAGGCATTCTGGCGCTCACGGGCATTGTGCTAACTACAGTGCTTGTCATCTATCTATATGCTACGAGCCTCCCTCTCGCAGATAATGACCGAAATTCAAGGCTGTTTGATATCAACGGTGAGGTCATCGCTACATTTTCCTCCAGTGGGAAGGATTCGACTCCTGTGAAGCTGGATCAGATTGCTCCTGAGTTAAAAGAGGCTACCATTGCCGTCGAGGACCGAAAATTTTATGAGCATTATGGCTTTGATATTGTAGGCGTGGGACGAGCTATTCTCGTGAACATCAAGGAAATGAGCATGGCACAAGGTGCAAGTACATTGACACAGCAGCTTGCCAGAAATCTGTATTTAACCCATGAGAAGACATGGTCACGAAAAATAAAAGAGGCGGTCTATACAGCCCAGCTTGAAATGAATTTTACAAAAGACGAAATTCTACAAATGTATCTAAACGAAATCTACTATGGTCACGGAGCCTATGGAATTGAAGCGGCATCTCAGCTCTATTTCGGCAAGTCGGCGGCAGATCTTACGCTTGCGGAGAGCTCACTTCTCGCCGGTGTCCCCAAGGGTCCTACTTACTACTCGCCGTACAATAATATGAAGAAAGCAAAGGATCGGCAGAAGATTGTTCTCAGCGCTATGGTCGATACAGGTGATATTACACAGAGTGAGGCTGACACCGCATACAATGAAATGCTGGATATCAAGCCGCAAAGTGAACGGAAAACAAATGAAGAGGCTCCGTATTTCCGTGATTATATCCGTAATGTGGTCGTTAATGAGCTGGGCATTGATTCTTCACGTCTGGATCATGGAGGACTTAATATTTACTCGACCATTGATATGCAGATGCAACAAGCTGCTGAAGACACAGTGGCCCGCATAATGGACCCGAAGAGTCAGCTTCAAGTCGGCCTGGTCTCCATTGACCCGCGCGATGGATATGTAAAAGCAATGGTGGGCGGCACAAATTATCTGACGAGTCAGTATAATCATGCACTGGCCAGTAATCGCCAGCCGGCCTCCTCCTTCAAGCCGATCATGTATCTAACGGCCATTGAATCCAAGCAGCTCACCAGTGTTTCTCTATTCGAGAGCAAACCGACGGTATTCCATTACGATAATGACCGGAAGACCTATGAGCCCAGCAATTTTGGCGAGAAATATCTTGGCTGGATTGATATGCGCAAGGCGATTGCCGTTTCGGATAATATTTATGCAGTCACTACACTGATGCAAATCGGATATGAGCCGGTTATTGCCATGGCCCACAAATTAGGGATAACCAGCTCGCTCAGCGGAGTGCCTTCGCTTGCCCTCGGCACCTCCCCTGTGAGCGTGTTTGAAATGGCCTCAGCATACAGTGTGCTTGCCAATGAAGGACAGCGAAATGCACCGATTGCCGTGCTAAAGATTACGGATGCGGCTGATCGAATCGTGTATAAAGTTCCGGAGCAGGCACCCGAACAGGTCGTTGACCCGGCCTCAGCGTATGTGATAACCAACCTGATGGAGAGTGTATTTGATACGGGGGGCACAGCTCACCGGGTTGCGGGCAAGCTCGCAAGGCCTGTCGCGGGCAAGACAGGGACCACGAGCTCCGATGCCTGGATGGTGGGATATACACCTGAACTCGCGACCGCTGTGTGGGTTGGCTACGATGAAGGAAAAGAGATTACAACAACGGAGAGCCGCAGGGCTGCTCCGATCTTCGCCGAATACACAGAGAAGGCGCTTGAGAATGTGCCTCCAAAAGTATTTCCTGTGCCTGAAGGCGTGACCAGTGTTTATGTCGATCCAACAACTGGCAAGCTTGCCGGCAATTATTGTGAGAATCGCAGGCTCGAAGTATTCCTTCGCGGTACAGAGCCGGCCGAATATTGTACCGAGCATTATGCTGAGCCGGAACAAGACTCGACGGAGCAGGATATTGAGAGAGAACGAGATGATACTTGGTGGGATCACTTTAAGAATTGGTGGACCAAATAAGCCTGAAACCTGGGTTATACGCACGTGCTTGGCTGACTCCGTGCCCTGGGCAACGACATGATTAAACAGCAAAGAACCGCAGAGCTGAACTTCAGCCCTGCGGTTCTTTTAGATTTGAACAAAACTATCAGCTCTCCAGCGCTTGCTTCAATTCTTCTGGAGAAGCATTCCACCAGTCCTCATTATGAGCTATAAGCAGCTTCTTCAATGCTGCTTTCTCTTCTGCCCCTAGCTCATCCAGCATGATCCGGCGCTTCATTGCATAATCCATCTTGTTCACATGATCGGCGAGAATCTTCCAGCCCCGTCTCGCTTCCGTATCAATCCACATTTCGCATGCAGTGGCTCCTGCATACAGCTGTCCTTCCGGAGTACGGTCCACTGCCACCCATACGAGCCACACCTGGCGGCCGTTTGGCACATCTGCCTTATCCGCAGAGAATTTAATCCCCCGTTCCACTTTGCTCTTCGCATGCATGGCGCCAATATCGATCTTAGCCTCTCCAGCATCAATAATGACAGGAGATAAGTTGTTCAGATCAATGGATCCTGCACCGAATCCTTTATGCTTGCTCTTGCTGCTTACAATATTCAAGGCAATTTGTTTCTTGCCGCTTTGACCGTTTTGTTCCATTGATTATGGCCTCCAAAAGTTGATACCAATATTTTAACTAATATTTGTCCCGTTGCAAACATATACATGCCTTAGATGCTTGTCAACGGGAGGTATATAATGTATGACCCCAGTTCGCGCGAAAGTTATTCTATCTTCTATTATTGCTGTCTGTGTCCTTGGCGGCACACTGCTGCTCAGTCTAAGCGGCTCCCCGGATGCTCTACCTGCTCTCGCACCAAATACGGCCAAGCCTGGGGCTAATCCAGCACCTGCACCGGTACAGGAAAGCGTTCAAACTCCTCGAGCTGAAGTGCTGAGCGACCGCATTGTCGAATATCACATTGACGTGCAGCTGACCGAAGAGAACACCTTAAAAGGTACCTCCATCATGACCTGGACACATCCGGGAACCAAAACCGTAAATGAATTATATTTTCATCTATATCCCAATGCTTTCTCCTCTGATCAGACAACCTTTATGAAGGAGTCCGGCGGAAAGCTTCGAGGTGATGTTATGCCGAAGGACGGCCATGGCTCCATGAAGCTTACCGAGATCAAAACGACAGAAGGATTGTCGCTATTGCATCGAATTCAGTATGTCCAGCCGGACGATGGCAATATGAACGACCGCAGTCTTGTGAAGGTTCGTCTGCCCAAGCCTGTCAAAGGGGGCGAAAGCATTACATTGAACATAGCCTTTGAAGTCGAGCTGCCTAAAATTTTTGCCCGGATGGGTACAGCAGATGAATTTGTCATGGCAGGTCAGTGGTTTCCTAAAATAAGTGTCTACGAGCCTGCAGGCAGACGTAATCGGACAACCGAGGGATGGAACCTTCACCAATATCACGGGAACTCAGAATTCTATTCCGACTTCGGAATTTACAGTGTACGGATAAAAGTACCTGAGGATTATATCGTCGCTGCAACCGGATTCCCGACCAAGCCTTATACGAAGCAGGATGGCCAGAGGATTTACCAGTTCTATGCTGATGATGTCCATGATTTTGCCTGGGCGGCTTCACCGAATTTTATCGTAGCTGAGGAACCGTTCTCCTCGCCGAATGTTCCGGGAGTGCGCATCAAGCTGTATCTTGATCCGGCTCATGCCGATCTGAAGGATCGCTATTTTTACGCAGCTAAGTCTGCGCTCACCAATTATAGTGAATGGTACGGAAGGTACCCTTACTCTACCCTATCCATCGTTGTTCCTCCTATTGAAGCGAACGGTGCGGGAGGAATGGAGTATCCGACACTGATTACTGCCTTTGGCGCAGATGACACCTCCCCCGGTTATGAGCTGGAGAGAACCGTCATTCACGAGATTGGCCATCAATACTTCTATGGCATGATCGCGAGCAATGAATTTGAAGAAGCTTGGCTCGATGAAGCATTCACCTCCTATGCAGAAGACCGCCTAATGGAGCAGGAATATGGACTCACTCCCAACCTCCCGCTGCAATCTGCGTCGATGAGCTCGCCGGCATCACTTACGCAGGAGGCATGGAAGTATGACTCTCATAATCACTATGCAGAGAATGTATACACAAGAGGTAAACTCGTCCTCCTCGGTATAGAACAGCAGGTGGGGACCAAGAAGATGGATCAGATTATGGCTACCTATGCAGCCAAGTATCGATTCAAGCATCCGACGACTGCTCAATTCCAAAAGGTTGTAGAGCAGGTTACCCGCAGATCGTGGGACACTTATTTTGATCAATATATTTACGGCAGCCAAATGGCTGATTTCTCCGTGGATTCCATCGCCATCAAGGAA
The DNA here is from genome assembly GCF_028747985.1 of Paenibacillus urinalis. NCBI lineage: Bacteria > Bacillati > Bacillota > Bacilli > Caryophanales > Paenibacillaceae > Paenibacillus > Paenibacillus urinalis. The sequence goes on along the minus strand of NZ_CP118108.1, from coordinate 105,950 downwards.
CAGGGAACGCCTGAAGAGCCAAGCTATATTTCCTCGATCCGAGTGGCTAAGAATGCAGGAGATTACTCCGAGATTCCTATCGTCTTTACGTTTGAAGATGGACATATGATCCGCAAGGTATGGGACGGTAAAGGTGGAGAAATCATCTACAACCTGACTTACAAGTCTCCGCTGGAGTGGGCAATGGTTGATCCCGAGTACTCCATCACACTTGAGAACAAGCATATGAACAACTACTTAAAAGCTGAAGGAGATGAAGTGTTGGAGACCCGGTTTAATATCAGTATTACCAAAGTGTTGGAGCTCTTGCTCGGAAGTCTGTCATGGTGAGGTGTATAGTTGATGAAATTTTATCTCTCCGAAGGTTTTAAATTGGTGAAGCGTCATTTTCTAATCGTTATATTCTTGTTTCTGTACCAGCTGCTATGGGGTGTGCTTCTGTACAAGATTGTATCCTCTGCGGTCATTCCCTTGCTTATGCGCTATCCGGATCCCCCTCCTCATGAGCTCAGCCAGATCTTGTTCTGGTTAGAGGGGCAGATCAGCTTGAGCACCAGCTCCACAGTCCATGAATATGTATGGCTGCTTGTCCTCATGTTTATTTTAAGGATGCTCATTACTCCACTGATTCGGGCGGGTCTGTTTCACAGCCTTCATGAAGACGCAAGCACCAAAAGCTTCTCCTTTTTTCGAGGGACACTTAAGCACTGGAAAAAGACATCTCTACTCTATCTCGTTGAGATCATCTTGCTGCTGCTGCCTGCCTACTGGATCCTTCCAAAGGTGCTCCCCATTCTCATGAATGCCGTCTACAACCAGAATCTTCTTCTGCAGGCGGCTCCTTACGTCATCTTATGGATCGTTTATGCCTACATCATCAAGCAGCTGCTCCTATATGTCCAGTTTGGACTGACAGGTAGTCGAAGCAGCCTTGGCGCCGTATGGATCTGCCTCCGTCATGCACTTCCTGTCACTGGAGTTGCCCTGACACTTAGTACGCTTGCTATTCTGCTGTTCAGTGCTTTCACGGCCGTATCTCTCATATGGACAGGACTATTAGCCCTCATTCTCCAGCAGTCTTACCATCTCGTTCGATCACTGATCAATGTATGGAAGATTAGTTCGCAATTCAGCATTTGGCGATCCAACAGCGAAGAGGCCTGAATTTATTGTCTCAAATAATATCGCTCCAGCGCGAATATAACGCTTTCATAGTAGAAATTAAGTCCGACTGCTTAACGTCAAAATAGTTTACAAGTCTCGCTCTTTTCCTAGAGTGAGGCTTGTTTTTTGTAATATTTTATCAAAAAACGATTGCCAAATTTACACAATCTCTGTTACAATAGGCCCAGAACTTCTAGTAACAACTTTGTAATAATTGTTGTAACTTTTACTAACTAACTAAGTACATAGTCTTACAAGAGTGAGCGACTTTCACAGGTGCACATCATTAGAACAGCCAAATTCCTGGCATCTGGGAAGCGGGGGAACCACTTTTATGGGTGAATTGATCTCGCAACGTAAGTGATCATAGGGGAACCTTCTACCGAATCCTTAAGCTAACCTCGCAGGCATTGGAAGGGGATTATTTTTTCTTGAAAAAGTCACTAACTGCTGCAGCACTGAGTCTTGCTATTGCATTCTCCATCGGAACAGGAAGTGCATTCGCCGATTCCAAAATGGACAAGGTCATTGATAACGCTAAGGGAACCGAATATAAATATGGCGGTACGACTTTAAACGGATTTGATTGCTCTGGTTTTACCATGTATGTATTTGATAAACTCGGCATCGATCTGCCTCATCAATCTGGTTCTCAATACAAAATGGGCAAGTCTGTATCCCGTTCTGAGATGAGACCTGGCGACCTTGTATTTTTTAACACAAGCGGAAATGGTGTATCCCATGTCGGCATCTTCGTAGGTGACGGTAAATTTGCACATGCTTCCTCCTCCAAAGGAGTTATTATCAGCAAGCTGGACGAGAGCTACTATGAAAAACGTTACGTTGGTGCAAAACGTATCATGAGTACGGAAGAATACGAAACTGCTGCATTAGATTAAGCAACATTGTGCTGGAACGAACTTTATAGCCCGAAGATTAGATTACTAAATAGTAATCCATCTTCGGGCTTTTTATATTATATTAGGGAGGACTATTTGATGAGGAATCAAAGGAGACGATGACATGACGCAGAAAGGCACGACCTTTCATGCCCTTTCTATGAGTGAAGAGCATGCAGCTGAGATCTGCACTTGGCAGTACGAACCTCCTTATAACATATATGGCTGGCTGCCCTGGGAGCAAATGAAGGCACTTGAGATTGAATTCGGCGACCCTAAGCTCCGAGGCACACAATATTTATCCATTGTAAATGATACCGGTGAGCTATACGGGTTCGCACAATTATTTCCTCTAGCCGGTGTGACCCGGCTTGGTCTCGGTCTGAGACCTGATCTGTGCGGGCAGGGGCTCGGAGCCCCCTTCGTAAGCTCCATTGTACAAGAAGCTGCTGCCCGGCAGCCGCAGAATGAGATTGATCTTGAAGTTCTCACCTGGAATAAAAGAGCGATCCGCACTTATGAGAAAGCGGGATTTGCTATTCATGATACCTATGAGCGTCTTACGCCAGAGGGTCCTAAGCTGTTCTTCTGTATGGTGTATACCGGAACAAAGCTCAAATAGACATGATTGTCTCTCCTAACTTTTGTTTAAATATTTACCATAAAATACTATGAAGCAGGTTCATGATCCTTTATAATAAATGAAGGATTGTACATAGTAGGAGGACACAACGAATGAAGAAATGGATCATGAGTGGGTTATTTTTCTTCGCTTGCGCTTTTGCCCTCGTGTTAATGTTTACGGTTCCAGGAAGAGAACATGTGGCTGAAGAGGAACAGCCTCCGGCAATGCCTGAGGTAACACTAGACGCTGCTGCTGCTGAGGAGAAGGCGAAGGCAAGCTGTATTACTTGTCACGGTAATCAACTGGAAGGCGGTATGGGGCCGTCATTGCAAACCATTGGTGCAGAACATGATGCCAATAAGCTGTACCAGATTATTAGTGAAGGCACAAGCGGCGGGATGCCGGCGTTTGAAGGTCAACTCACGGAAGAAGAGATTGCCAACCTTGCTTTGTGGCTGGCCGAGAAGAAGTAGAATCGTATAACTTAAATAAAACACGCCTGCAAGAGTCTGTATCTGTCGTCAGAACATACTCCTGCAGGCGTGTTTTGTTAATTCCTATTGCAGCTTAATTTTGCATCATTCTATCGTAAGCTTCATTATATTGTTGTGCTTCTTTAATATCGATCGCTGTTATTCCTCCATCATCCCATGAAGTGAGCCGCAGTGTGACCACTTTATGATCGATGGTGATAAAAGGGTGATGATTGAATGCCTCGGATATTAATCCGACTTCATCAACAAAGGCAATCCCCTTCATGAAGCTGGTAAACGTGAATTTACGGACAATCCAGCGCCCCTCTTCGTATTCCCAGCCCTCAAGTTTATCTAGATGAGCTTCTACTTCCTCTTGTGTAAAGACCATCGCTTCAATCTAACCTCCTTGATAAGACGTACTTACATTCAGCAGACCCGGTGCCTCACGTAAATACAGGCACTGCATTAAATGCAGTAAAAGAATGCTAAGCATATCAGCAAGCTTAGGTGCAATTCTATCTCTATATTTACTGATATCTTACAATAAGGAACCGTTTGCTATCTGGTAAACGGCTTATCGTGTTCCATCTTATCATGTAAGCGATCCTAATTCCAGCGCCCCATTAGCCCTAAATCAGGGCTACGAAATCCAGTTCATCCTCGCCTATTAATATATTCAGACGATGATTTTCCTTGTCATGAATCACGACTCCACTTCCCACCGTAATCATGGATTCGCCTCCCAGGGCGTAGAACAAATCTTCTGCAAGCGCTTCATCCACCTCGCGCCGGTCTGCAGCTCCAAGCCGCTCCCAGTCCTCTTCTTCCATCTCGAAGAACGTATATCGATCTGGAATTTTTCCAATGGCCTTAATCAAATCTTCTAATATGTCACTATACTCGCGTCCATGTTTTACGCCCATACGTGTGTTCACTCCATTTTTAGTATCGTGTTTCTATTATACCGGAAAATTAACCCTTCACAAAAATGAATAACGTGTCGATAAATATTATAAATCAAAGGGATATCTTGAAAGGATTCAGATTAAATCTCATGGATGAGGTGTATGATGGAAATTTCAACAATTATTGGACTGATACTAGGGTTAGTGTCCCTAGTTGTAGGTATGATCTTTAAGGGTGCACCACTTATTAATTTGGTGAACAACCCTGCAGCTTACCTGATTATTTTTGGTGGTACGGCGGCTACCATTTTTATGGCATTCCCCATGTCAGAGGTCAAAAAAATACCCAAGCTGTTTAAGATTGTCTTCATGAAGCAGAAGATGATTGATAAGGTATCACTGATCAGCATGTTCTCCGAGTGGGCATCCATTACGCGTCGCGAAGGACTCCTCGCACTCGAGGCAAAAGTAGACGAAATCGACGATAACTTCCTGCGCAGCGGGATGCGTATGATTATAGACGGCAATGATCAGGAATTTGTCAGTGACGTCTTGATGGAGGACATCCACGCGACAGAGGAACGACACAAGACAGGCGCATTGATCTTCTCTCAAATGGGTATGTATGCTCCTACGCTTGGTGTTCTTGGCGCGGTTGTCGGTCTTATCGCCGCCCTTGGCGATCTCAGTGATATGGACAAGCTGGCTCACGCCATCGCAGCTGCCTTTATTGCGACCCTGTTAGGTATATTTACAGGATATGTGCTCTGGCATCCAATTGCGAATAAGCTCAAGCGTATTTCCAAAAAAGAAGCCGAGCTTAAATTAATGATGGTCGAAGGTCTGTTGTCCATTCAATCTGGTGTATCCACCATTGCGATCAATCAGAAGTTGTCCGTATTCCTGACCCCGAGCGAACGCGCAGAGCTAGCAAGCAAGGAGGGAAGCACAGGTGAAAAAGACTAAGAAAAGACATGAAGAGCATGAAGAGCATGTAGACGAGAGCTGGCTGCTTCCGTATTCTGACCTGATGACCTTGCTTCTGGCCTTATTCATCACTTTGTTCTCCATGAGCTCTATTGATGCTCAGAAGTTTGAACAAATGGCGAGTGCTCTAAGCAGTGCGCTTAATGGCGGTACGGGTGTATTGGATAACAAGTCTGCCTTTCCCACCGATCCCAGCATGGACTTAGGCAACGAAACGACTCCGCCCAAAAATCCGGAGACTTCTCAAGAGGCTCAGCTCGCGAAGCAAGAGCAGGAAGAGCTGGAGAAGCTGAAGAAGCAGCTCGATCAATATATTAGCGAGAACGGGCTCACCGAACAGCTGGATACCAAGCTCAATCAATCACAGCTTATGATTACCATCGCAGACAATGCTGTCTTTGCTTCAGGGCAAGCGACAGTGAAGACCGAGGCAAGAGTTCTAGCTAAGAATATATCCCGCATGCTGCAGCAATTTCCTGACTATGATGTCATTGTTACCGGTCACACGGATAATATGCCTATCAACAATGCACAATATAATGACAACTGGGATCTGAGCAGCGACCGGGCTTTGAATTTCTTGAAAATTATGCTGCTGAACACGAATCTGGATCCTTCGAAATTTACACCTAGCGGCTATGGGGAATATCACCCTGTCGCGTCTAATGATACGCCAGAAGGTCGCGCCCAGAATCGACGCGTCGAAATTTCAATTATTCGAAAATACACTGGAAGCTCTAACACGATGAGTGTGGAGTAATTAAACAGCTGAATAGCGAATAGGACAAGTGAATGGATCCATTTGCACGGAAATAAACAAAGCCTCCAATCCTGTTGGAGGCTTTGTTATATGGTCATTGCTCGTGCTTGCTTAGATCAGCTTGTAATTCAGGAGATTCCCTAATTCCGATTTCTCCTGCTCACTTAATTCTCGCCAAGTACCGATCGTTTGGGAACCGAGATGAATGTTCATGATCCGAATTCGCTTCAGTTTGCGCACTTCATATCCAAACGCACTGCACATCCGCCGAATCTGCCGATTCTTCCCTTCCGTCAGAATGATGCGAAAGGTCTTGTCGGAGATGCGAGTCACCGTACAAGGCAGTGTTCTCTCACCTAGTATCTTCACACCGCTGGACATTCCTCTCAGGAAAGACTCTGTCACCGGCCTGTTCACAGTCACAATATATTCCTTCTCATGCTTTCCTTCGGCCCGGAGGATTTTGTTAACGATATCTCCATCATTCGTCATTAAGATCAGACCCTCTGAATCCTTGTCCAACCGGCCAATCGGAAAAATACGTTCTTGGTGACCCACAAAATCTACGATGTTTCCTTCAATGTGCTGCTCTGTCGTACTGGTAATGCCGACAGGCTTGTTTAATGCAATATATACGGTGTTGCCTTTGGCACGAAGCGGCTTCCCATCAACCAGCACTTCGTCCCCTTCCTCCGCCTGACTGCCAAGGACAGCCACAACTCCGTTGATTGTTACTTTTCCGCTGTCTACCAGCTTGTCCGCCTCTCTTCGGGAACAATAGCCTGTTTCACTAATAAATTTATTAATTCGCATTCATTCACTCACCTAACATTAAAAAATCTGGATGCTTAAACTGCTTCAACATCAGAAGGGTCGGTGTCACCATCTAGGACCTCGGGTAAAAGAATGGTTACCGTCGTTCCTTTACCCTTCTCACTTTCAATTTCCATCGTGCCTTTATGAGCCTGAATTAGTCGCTGACAGACCATAAGTCCAAGCCCAGTTCCCGTTTCCTTATTCGTAAAGAACGGCTCACCAAGCTTATGCATGATATCCTCCGGAATACCAATGCCTTGATCCTTTATTCGGATTCTAATCTGCTCATCGGGAGTCTTAGAGATCGCAATACGGATCGTTCCTCCATCCGGCATTGCTTCCATCCCATTTTTTAAAATATTGATAAACACCTGCTTCAATTGATTCTCTCCGCAATGCACAATCGATGGTCCCTCGGCCTCAATATCGAATTCGATACCGTGCATATGAGCTTGGCTGTCGAGCAGAGAAATGACATCACCCATAATAAACCGGATGTCCTTCTGCTGGAAATTAACCGCCTGAGGCTTAGCCAATATGAGGAACTCGCCGACAATCAAATTAATCCGGTCCAGCTCTGACAGCATAAGGTCGATATGCCTCGGATTCAGCTTCTTGGTCTGCTGCTGCAGCTGAATGAAGCCCCGAAGTGTTGTCAGAGGATTACGTATTTCATGGGCTACACCTGCTGCCAGCTGTCCAACGGTCGTCAGCTTCTCTGACCTGCGGAGCATTTCCTCCATCCGCTTGCGGCCCGTAATGTCTCTAGAAATACTAATAAACCCCGTGATCTTGCCTTCGTTGTCCCTGATAGGTGCTGTGCTCACACTGACCTCAATTCTACTGCCATCCTTGGCTAAACGGTAAGATTCGATATAAGGAACGGTCAAGCCCTCATGAAGCTTCTGCGTCCGCTCTTTTTCTTCGTCGATTAATTCATCCGGTACATTGGTCAGCGGTTTGCCGACAATCTCCTGACTGGTCCATCCATATAATTGTTCAAAAGCCCGGTTTACCTGAATTACATTACTGTTCTCATCTGTAATATGAATGGCATCCGCTGTCTGGTTTATCACCGACTCAAGATGCTCCTTCACTGCTCGATTTTCCTCATACATCTGCTTGAGGCGATTCGTGTAATGACCGAGATTGCGGATCATCGCATTAATTCCGTTAGACAGCTGACCAAGCTCATCATGACGCTTCAGCTGCAATCCAATATTGAAATGTCCATCTGCCACCTCATTTACCTTAGAGAGCACAATTTGGATAGGCTTTGTATATGCAGAAGCCAATAAATAGCTGCCAAATATGACAATCTCCAATAAAACAAGTGATACGGCAATATGACTAACCAGCTGCTCGGTTATAACGCCCTGGATCTCCTGATAATCGGTTATAATGCTTATGATGTAGGAGCCGCCTTCCGGGTTCGGAATCGGAATCATATTCTTCAATACTTTTTTATTATCCACATTCGTTACATAAGACACATTATTACCGGTTTCAATCGCTTTATGAATTGCTGTGCCATCTTCCTTGATCTGCCCATACTCATACGTGCCGAACATAATCGGCCGGGTCCCAAATTTATAGTTGAGCTCATCCGTTCCATCGGGTGCCATAGACGGCTGTCCAAATGTGGACGGATTAATCCCTGCAATGGATAGAATGGATGGATTCACATCCTTTACCTTCTCAATCATTCCATCTGGACTTGAGAACACGACATAGTCTTCCACCTCAGACGCATTCAGAAAAGGATTAATGATGTAATTGCGTTCTCCATCGTGATAATATCCCCAAATATTGATGTTATCCGGGTCTGAAGTGGCATATTCAAATCCATCGGACCAGTAGTGATCATAGGTAATTCCCTGAGGTATTGTTACTTGATTGAAGGCAAACAGCTGTTTAAAAGCCTCGTACCAATAGGTCATTTTCTTGGTGGATAAGCCAATCTCATTTGGGTCAGAGGATTTACTCACAATGATATCGTCCTCTGTTTGAATCATGAGTGAAATATCGGTAACTCCGGTTTCTTCACTTAACTGTTCTAACTGCTCGATCGTGACGTTCTTGATATCGGGATCTAATTGATTGGCTGCTATAATGGAAGCCAGCCATATGTTCTTGGATATCTGCTTCTTAATGGACTCCGTGCTATTCTGATTCTGCTCCACTGCAAGTGCGATCTGCTTGGCAGCCGAAACGGCCCGCTTCTCACTGTCCTGCTGTAAATTCTCCTGGGTCGTATAATAGCTTAATGCAATGTTGAGCCCGAGTATAATGAGTACCGAGAATGACATTACTAAAGATAATTTTATTTTAATGGACAAGACTTCAGCTCACCTCTTGGCTCATATCCTGGCGAAATGTGACTTTATTTACTACTTCTTAGGACTTTATGTATTTATAAAACCATCATACCTTTAAGTGGTCTATTTGAAAAGGAATCTGATTCGTAACTATGCAGTAATTTATAGGAATTTTCTATTTATTGATTTGATATATCCTGAGGTTAAATCTACAATTAATTAAATAGGCTCGAAACGCGATATGAAAAATAATACACATATTTGTGCACAAATCCACAGGCCTTTGGATAATATGTGTACAAACTTGTTAGCAACTACAAGGTTATCCACAGAGTTATGCACAACATGTTAACAATCGAATATTTGTTCGTTGGATAATTGGAATAAGGAAAGGCAGGAACTGCATAAATGAACGAATTTCAGTCCCAAATCGGTAAAAACGAGGATTTTTTATTCACAGATGAGTATTGGATGAGAGAAGCCATAAGTGAGGCAATAAAGGCAGAGGCATTAGGTGAAGTGCCTATTGGAGCGATTGTAGTTAAAGACAATGAGATCATTGGCCGGGGATACAATCTTAGAGAGCTTCAATATGATGCGACAGCACATGCCGAGATCATTGCTATTAAACAAGCAAGCGAGCATTTGAAAGCATGGAGATTGCTCGACTGTAAGCTGTATGTCACGCTCGAACCCTGCCCGATGTGTGCGGGTGCCATCGTACAATCTAGAATTCCTCATGTTGTGTATGGAACAACAGATCCGAAGGCCGGCTGCGCCGGTACGCTCATGAATTTGCTTCAGGAATCTCGATTTAATCATCAGACCGAGATTACAAGTGGCGTGTTACAGGAGGAATGTGCTGCGCTGCTTACGTCCTTCTTTAGAAAGCTTCGCCGAAAGCCACGTACGGAGGGTGAATAACAGGTGGATACAATTCTTCGGGATACACAACACGGAATCTATATCAGGCCTTATGCAATAGAAGATACGGAAGCGTTACAAGCTATGTATATGGCTAGCAGAGAGCATCACGCCCCCTTTGAACCCATTAGAGGAGATGAATTTTACACTCTGGAATCCTTGAGAAACAGAATCCGATCCAGGCAGCAGGAAGCGGAGCAGGACCAGGGCTACTATTTTGGAGTTTTCGAGGAAAATACCGATAAGCTGATTGGACAGGTCAGTCTCACCAATATCGCACGTGGAGTGGCTCAGTATGCAGATTTAGGTTATTTTACGCATATAGATTACATGGGTAAAGGCTATATGAGCGCCGCGGTTAAGCTGATCCTCTTATTTGCCTTCCGTTCACTTGAGCTTCACCGGATACAGGCATCCATTCTTCTTCACAATGAGGCGTCCCGCCGTGTCCTCGAGAAGAACGGCTTCATCCCAGAGGGCATTGCCCGGGGATATTTGCTGATTGCTGGCCGCTGGCAGGATCACCAGATCTATTCTTTGTTAAATCCCAATGATAGACATGACTAATGCCTTCAATGAACTGCATGATCACCTGAGCTAGTGAGCGGTCATGTGTTACGCAAGTTACACGTACTTAGCTACTATAAGACATAATAAAAAAACCCGTCGAGCTGACGGGTTTTCTTGTGTATAAAACTGATGTATCTCCATCGAATTATCATTATATAATGGCAATCTCATTTATAACACCAATCGGAATTAATAGCTGTAGTAATACTCGTTCAATACTTCTTCAAACTCTTCCATAGTTACTACATCATCTCCCGCAGGAATACCAATGACGAATTCAGGCTTTTCGTTAATTTTGGAATAATGATTCGTACCTGTCAGCGCAAGGTTAATAACCTCTTCCGTGTCTGGATCGTTGATCACGATATCCACAATCGCTTCTTGGTACGCAGGGATGTTATCCTTGTTAATCGCTGTATTGATGTTGAATGTGTTGATCGTCAAATAATTCTTCAGCTCTTCCAGATCTGCTGCCATCTGGCTTTGATCTGTCGCTGTAAGTGCTTCCTTCGCTTCTGCAATATCCTCATCTGTCAGCTGGAGCATCTCTTTGTATTCATCCTTGCTGATGATATCGAGTACTTTAGGCAGTGCGTTGTTTACCAAGACGGTAATGGCTTCCTTCACATTGTCATTGGTAATTGCAAATTGTACGATCTGTTTAGCCTCTACATCCTCTGGAAGTGTAACTGCATCTGTCTCTAGGTTTTTGAAGTACGTATCCTGATCGTATTCTGCAAGAACTGCCTCGCTAATTTCATTCGTCAGCTCTTGGGATTTAGCAACATCCATCGCTGCTGGATTCCACTCTACGCCTTCTTCCTCAGCAAGCTTCTTCATATCCAGCTCAATGTATTTATCAATAAGGGTTTCAGGCATTGGAAGCATAGGTATGTTCGGTACCTTAACGTATACCTTCTCCGTAGTCACCACCATTGGGATGTTATACGTCATCTCCATATCGCCCTTGATTGCGATGCCCAGCGTAAACTCTGCCTGCATCGGATCATTTTGGAACACGCCGTCAACCGTAAGCTCAGCATCCTTCAGCATGGACATAAACATAGCCATGTCCTCGGAATTTTCAGCAGAGCTAAAGCTTAAGTTGTCGATTTTTACTTTACTCGTCATTGCATAAGAGGTCATTTCTGCAGCTTGTGTTGCTGCCGTTTGTACCGCCTCTTTCGGCTCTTGCTTGGCTCCGCAGCCTGCCAGAATTAACACCATCGACAGCATTAATGCAAACAAGCCTTTCGTGAATCCCTTTTTCATTTGTTGTTTTTCCCCTTTCCAAAGCACCATTTCCATAAATCACACCATAACATAATAAACCATTAGCTCATAAGTATAAACACTTTTGGTCAATTTTGGTGCTATAGATTTATAAAAATCTAATTTAGTTAATTTCGTCTTTTTTCGACACCGTTTTATAAGCGTTTTCATTTAGAGGTTTGCGAGGGTTTTTCTTGTCACGTTGCGGATTTTCATAAATACGAAAAATAAAAAAGCCTCTGCTTTAAAAGCATGGCCTTTTCACAAAAATGCATTATCACTCACGTACAAATAAATAATCAATAACTATCCTTCCGGATTGTTATGGTCCACATGATTGCGGTTCTTCACCTTTTTGGAGCCTGACAACGGCGCGGGACCCGAAGCATGATCACGCTTCTCTTTACCCCCTTGTGAAGCCTGTGCTTCAGGGACAGGAACTGCTCTTGGCTTACCCATTCGTGAATCCCTCCTAAGGATTGGTTAACTGCTGCACCGCTTGGGCACATTCATGGATATGACGTGTGTAATCCTGCGTCATCTGCTGTATTGCATCGGTGCGTTCATCCATATGAAGCCCGTCTTTTTCTACATCAATGAGATCTACCTTCACTTCACGGTTGTCCACATACGCACAGCGAAAATCAAATGAGTACAATTGACGTCCTGCCGCATCAATATGAATACGGATTGCTTGCTGATCCGCCTCATCGGCATGCACCTGAGCTTGATCTCCCTGATTTAGTATTACAGGCAGTCTTTCTTGCCAGGCATGAACAAGCTGATTCTGATCGATATCAAAATTTTGGCTCATTTATATTAGCACCTCCACACCTTATAAAGTGCGAAATACGGTCGCTTTTTATGCATCGGCCCTTGTCATGAACTGATATAAAACAAAAAAGCCATCTCTATAATAGAGAATGGCTTGATTATGCTATGTATGGCGGAGAGGATGGGATTCGAACCCATGTGGAGTTGCCCCCTAACGGTTTTCAAGACCGCCCCGTTATGACCGCTTCGGTACCTCTCCAGGATAAAATAATGCTTTATTTGGCGCTAAATTTATATAACGCGTAACAAAAATTATTTTATCACAGCTAGTACACAATTGCAAGTTATTTTTAATTTTTATCCTATCCGCAATATAGAAGACATCTCTACTACTTCTTAGATGTGATTTTTTCTACTCCGCCCATATATGGAACGAGTACTTTTGGAATAATGACACTTCCATCTTCCTGCTGATAATTCTCCAGAATAGCCGCTACCGTTCTGCCTACCGCTAGACCAGATCCATTCAGCGTATGCAAAAATTCAGGCTTGGCCTTCGCTTCTCTGCGGAAACGAATGTTTGCCCGTCTAGCCTGAAAATCCTCACAGTTAGAGCAAGAGGAGATCTCGCGGTACATCCCGCTCTCAGGCAGCCATACTTCAAGGTCATACGTCTTCGCTGATGTAAAGCCCATATCTGCTGTACACAGCGCCATAACGCGGTAAGGCAGCTCCAGAAGCTGCAGAACACGTTCTGCATTGAGGGTCATCTCTTCCAGTTCTTCATAAGAATTCTCAGGCAGCGAGAACTTCAGCATCTCTACTTTGTTGAATTGGTGCTGTCTGATCAGACCTCTTGTATCACGCCCTGCCGATCCGGCTTCAGAACGGAAGCAAGAGCTGTAAGCGACAAATTTCTGAGGCAGCTCTTCTGCAGGGATAATCTCCTCACGGTGATAGTTCGTTACCGGTACTTCTGCCGTTGGAATCAAGTAATACTCGGTATCCTTGATCTTGAACAGGTCCTCTTCGAATTTAGGCAGCTGTCCTGTACCATACAGACTGTCCTGATTAACAATCATCGGCGGCAGAATCTCTTCATAACCATGATGATTACTATGAAGGTCCATCATGAAGTTAATCAATGCCCGCTCAAGACGTGCACCTAGACCTTTATAGAAAGTAAATCTAGAGCCAGTTACCTTAGCAGCAGCTTCAAAATCAAGTATTCCCAGCTCCCCAGCTACATCCCAGTGCGCTTTTGGTGCGAAGCTGAACTCTCTTGCTTCAGACCAGCGGCGAACCTCTACATTCTCATCCTCAGAAGCTCCCACCGGAACACTCTCATGCGGCAGGTTAGGAATCGCCATCGTCAAATCATTGATCTCGGATTCAAGCGTACGAATTTCTTCATCCATCTGCTTAATACGATCGGATACCTCACGCATCTCCAGAATCAGCTCTTCTGCATCCTCTTTGTTCTTCTTGCGTTTGGCCACTTCACCGGATACTGTATTCCGGCGATTCTTTAGTAGCTCTACCTCTTGCAGCAATTCCCGTCGACGCATATCCAGCTTGGGGAATTCCGCAATAAGCTCCACTGATTTGCCTCGGTTCTTTAGTGCTTGCTCTACTCGACCGAAGTCATTTCTCAATATTTTAACATCTAACACGAATAATCCCTCCTACGAAAACAACCTTGCCTGAAAAATAGGAAAAGCTCCTCCCGCAAAGCTTATACAAGCCTGTGGGAGAAGTTTTTCGTGCCTTACCCGGGCAAGATCGTTTAAAAGTACAATTATCTCAAACCTTACAGGCTGCTCTCTACCATCTGCACAAAATACTGATGTAATCGATAATCATCCGTGAGCTCCGGATGGAAGGAGCATGCGAGCAAATGCCCTTGACGGGCTGTCACGATTTCGTCTTGATACATAGATAGAACCGTAACCTCGTCTCCAATAGATTGAATGAGCGGAGCACGAATAAACACTGCGCGTACCGTCTCTTCGATGCCAACCATCTGCAAGTCGGTCTCAAAGCTCTCACGCTGACGGCCAAAAGCATTTCTTGAAACCGTCATGTTCATCAATCCTAGATGTGGTTCTTCACCGCCGGCAATTCGCTCAGCTAGCACAATCAAACCAGCACAAGTGCCGAATATTGGCTTGCCAGCCGCGGAAAATTGCCGAATTGCATCAATGAAGTTATACTTTCTCATCAGCTTACCAATCGTTGTACTCTCTCCGCCAGGAATAATTAAACCGTCTATATCGTTTAATTGCTCCACCTTCTTAATAGAGAAGCCTACACCACCAGCTAGCTCTACACTTCGAATATGCTCAGCTACTGCACCTTGTAGCGCCAATACACCAATCTTCAACTCGGTTCCCTTCTCTCTTACCAACCGCGATCGGACATGCGTTCTGCTGCAGTCAATTTGGATATTTCAATCCCTTTCATAGGGGCTCCTAAGTTCTTGGAAACTTCGGCAATCAGTTTGTAGTCGGTATAATGAGTTGTCGCTTCCACGATTGCACGAGCAAATTTCTCAGGGTTGTCCGATTTGAAAATACCTGATCCTACGAATACACCATCTGCGCCCAAGTGCATCATGAGCGCTGCATCTGCTGGAGTCGCTACACCGCCTGCTGCAAAGTTAACGACAGGTAGCTTTCCATTCTCATGGACTTCACGCAGAAGCTCATAAGTCACGCCCAGATTTTTCGCTTCTGCATACAATTCATCCTTGGACATGTTCTGTACTTTGCGAATTTGGCTGTTAATGAAACGCATATGACGAACGGCCTCAACGATGTTACCTGTTCCCGGCTCGCCTTTTGTACGAATCATGGATGCCCCTTCACCAATCCGTCTTAGCGCCTCTCCTAAATCCTTCGCGCCACATACAAATGGTACAGTGAACTCATGCTTATCGATATGGAACACTTCATCCGCAGGCGTAAGCACTTCGCTCTCATCAAGATAGTCAACACCTAGTGATTCCAGTACTTTCGCTTCAACGTAATGACCGATACGCGCCTTAGCCATAACCGGAATAGATACAACCTTCATAACCTCTTCAACGATGGTTGGATCAGCCATACGCGCCACACCACCGGCCGCACGAATGTCAGAAGGTACCCGCTCAAGAGCCATAACCGCAGTTGCACCTGATGCTTCTGCAATTTTTGCCTGCTCCGCGTTCATGACGTCCATGATGACGCCGCCTTTTTGCATTTCTGCCATGCCTCTTTTAACACGAGATGTTCCTGTTTCCATATCCTTTTACGCCCCCCATAATATGCAGCAGTTCTTCCACTTAGGTCCCTATAAATAAGGTGTGTATACTTAGAAAAACATATTATATTTATCGACCATAAAATAGAATTCTAACTTGATATTTTACCTTATACATCCTTATTATACAACAATTTTACTGGATTTGACGTTCTATCCGAAGATCACCTGGACAGCGAAAATGAACCTAGGGCAGATCGTGCTTATATGACCTGTCTAGTTGTCATTATCTCCGCTATGGACAATTTTATTTGATTTAAAATATTTGGTTTAAGAAACTGACTTCATAGCTTAAAACAAATTTTTGATACTGTCGAACATATCCCCGAAGAAGTCCCCAATTGCACGGAACATCAGGCTGAACCAGCCGGCTTTTTCTACAGGCTCTGAGGTCACAAGGTTCACGGTCTGTACCTGTTCACTTGCCATTCCTTCAATTTTGTAAGTGTACGTAATAGTGCCTGCTTTGGCTCCAGCTTCTACAGGTGCAGTTAGTCCTTCTCCTTCAAAGCTTGTCTCAAAAGTTGGAGTTGCATTCTCTGTTCCTTTAGGTACGAGGAAGTTCACTGCCTGTTCCGTTACAACTGGTGCTTCTTTCTCCTTACCTTTTAACACTGGAGCTGTTTCTGCACCTGGAACAACGCTCTTGGCAGCTACGACCTGCTTCACTTCAAAATTCTCGAAGCCGTAATCAAGCACTTTCTTCGTTTCTGTAAACCGGCTAGCTTGTGAATCAGCACCCATAACGACACTAATCAGTCGCATGCCATCTCGTTCAGCCGTACCCGTAAAATTGTTGCCTGCTCTTGCCGTATGTCCTGTCTTCAATCCATCCAGGCCTTCGTAAGCAAACTGTTTGAAGTTCGTAATGTCTTTGTTCGCTTCAAGCATCCAGTTCCAGTTCACCATCGGCTCTTGATCCGTTTCGCGGAATTTCAAGGATGGAATCGCTGTGTATTTGGCAAAATCCGGATGGTCAGTAATGATATACTTAGCCAATATTGCTGCATCCATTGCAGACATCGTAATTTCCTCATCTTCCGCAGGACGGAATTCCTCAGGCATATCTGCACGGTCAAGGCCAGTCGAATTGATGAAATGGGTTTTCGTCATTCCCATCCGCTTGGCTTCTTCATTCATCAGCTTAACAAACTCTTGCTCTGAACCAGCAACATATTCTGCAAGTGCTACAGTTGCGTCATTGGCTGAGCCTACAGCCATCGCTATGTATAGCTCTTCTACCGTATGTGTGTCACCTTCTGCTAGGAAGATTCGTGAGCCCTCACTGCTAGCTGCATTTTTCTTGACGGTAACTTCGGTATCCCACGAAAGCTCCCCTTGTTTGACCTTCTCAGCTACGATATACTCCGTCATCATCTTGGTCATACTCGCAGGCGCCAAAGCCTCGTCCGCATTAACAGATAGAAGCACCTCACCCGTGGTTGGCTCCAGCAATATTGCTGCCTTTACGTTAAGATTAACCGAGTCTGGAGACGGGACCTTAGCTGTTGCTGCAATTGTTGCCGCAGTCGTTTCAGCTGTCGTATCTGTATTTGTTGTTGTGGCCGTTGCTACAGGAACGGAAGCTCCAAACACAGCTGCTGGAAGCACCGCCATGGAGAGCATATTCACAACCATAACCGTAGCAATCCTCTTCTTCATTTTCGCCTTCTTTCCCTTAGTGGAATGCTCTAATAATTCACTGTATTTCTTCAATGGAATAAATCCTCCTCTAATTTCTCAATCAATGATGTGCAAAACCCAATTCGTTCGTAATTACTTCGTATGCATGAATTCAATCGTGCCGAGATATTAAGAATCTATATTCTATACCACGATCCTAAACCACAGGATACGCAGCGAATTGCAGGCAGATTTATCTCACTGCTAAAACGAGCTTAAAATAAATGTCTCAACAGCGATTCATTTAGCGGAACAAGCACTGTTTCATTTTAACACACGATATTGTGCAAAAAAAGACAGGTCAGGTTAATTTCAACCTGCCTGTCTATAATCATGAGACTCTATATTGATGAAGGAATCATCAGTATAGAAAATTATATTCTACAAAGCGTAGTTAGGTGCTTCCTTCGTAATCTGTACATCATGCGGATGGCTCTCACGTAAGCCAGCATTTGTGATACGAATAAATTGAGTGTCGTTACGAAGCTGATCGAGAGTTTCTGTTCCACAGTAACCCATACCTGCACGAAGACCACCCATAAGCTGATGAACTGTGTCGCTTAGTGGACCTTTATAAGCTACACGTCCCTCAATTCCTTCCGGTACAAGCTTCTTGCTCTGATCATTATCTTGGAAGTAACGGTCTGCACTACCTTTTTTCATAGCGCTGATCGAGCCCATACCCCGATATCCTTTGAAACGGCGGCCTTGATAAATTTCAAACTCACCAGGGCTTTCTTCCGTACCTGCAAACAAGCTTCCCATCATAACAGCATGGGCTCCAGCAGCAAGTGCCTTCGTAATTTCTCCGGAGTATTTAATACCTCCATCTGCAATGATAGGAACGTTATATTCTCTTGCAACAGAAGCACAATCATAAATCGCAGTAATTTGAGGTACACCGATACCTGCTACGACACGAGTCGTACAGATTGAACCTGGACCAATACCGACCTTAACTACAGATGCGCCGGCTTCGATAAGCTCGCGAGTCGCTTCGCCTGTTGCCACGTTACCTGCAATGATTGTCAGTTCCGGGTATAGACCACGTAGTTTGCGAACTGCATCAATAATGTTTTTGCTGTGTCCATGTGCTGAGTCGATGGAGATCAAGTCAACACCGGCTTTAACCAGAGCTTCTGTACGCTCGTATAGATCTTGAGAGATACCAACCGCTGCACCCACCACAAGACGTCCTTGTGCATCTTTGGCTGCGTGAGGGAATTGGATTGCTTTTTCAATATCTTTAATCGTAATAAGTCCTTTGAGTGTGTTCGTTTCGTCAACCAAAGGAAGTTTCTCAATCTTATGCTTTTGCAGGATCTCTTCAGCTTGATCCAAAGTTGTACCCACCGGTGCAGTAACCAGGTTCTCGCTTGTCATTACTTCGGAGATTTTGATGTTGTAATCATGGATGAAACGCAAATCGCGGTTAGTAAGAATACCAACAAGCTTCTGCTGATCATCGACGATAGGCACACCAGAAATACGGAATTTAGCCATAACACCTTCAGCATCCGATACCAAATGATCTCTGGTCAAAGAAAAAGGGTTCGTAATGACGCCACTCTCGGAACGCTTAACACGATCTACTTCCTCTGCTTGCTGCTCAGCTGTCATATTCTTATGAATAATACCAATACCGCCTTCTCTTGCGATGGCAATAGCCAAAGGCGCTTCTGTAACAGTATCCATTGCAGCACTAATGAGTGGAATGTTAAGCTTGATATTCTCGCTCAAACGAACCGATACATCAACTTGTTTAGGCAAAACCTCAGATTTACGAGGTACTAACAATACATCATCAAACGTTAAACCTTCTTTACCGAACTTATCTTCCCACACCAGGATGTTCCTCCTTTATTTATATAGCCTTAAAGATCCGAAAATCAGCCCCATTTGAGAACTTTCGACCGTTTTCTGAAAATATATTATTGCCATCTTAGCAAAGGCCCATTTGCACTGTCAAGGAAAAGTAACCTGCTATGAAAGAGAGTATTGCACTAGAAAAACAAGTGTATCTGAGATGCGGACAAAACCTAATTTAATCGAATAATGGCACTCCTGTTTCGTAGAATTGTAATTCGATGAACTTACACCATCTATGACATAGAATGCATCTTTTTCATGTAATTTATCGCTGAAAATAAAAAAAACAACCCACTTCCTATTAGAGGAAATGGGTTATCTTTAGCTTGGCGGCGTCCTACTCTCCCAGGACCCTGCGGTCCAAGTACCATCGGCGCTGGAGGGCTTAACGGTCGTGTTCGGGATGGGTACGTGTGGAACCCCTCCGCTATCGCCACCAAACATGATTTTTCGAAGCTTTCGCTTCTTGAAAAATCGTTATAACAAGGATTTACTCCCTGAAAACTAGATACGAAACAATTCACGATTTATGTTTTTTGGATAAGCCCTCGACCGATTAGTACTGGTCAGCTCCATGCATTGCTGCACTTCCACCCCCAGCCTATCTACCTCGTCGTCTTCAAGGGGTCTTACTAATTGGGAAATCTCATCTTGAGGGGGGCTTCACGCTTAGATGCTTTCAGCGCTTATCCCGTCCGTACATAGCTACCCAGCGGTGCTCCTGGCGGAACAACTGGTACACCAGCGGTACGTCCATCCCGGTCCTCTCGTACTAAGGACAGCTCCTCTCAAATTTCCTACGCCCACGACAGATAGGGACCGAACTGTCTCACGACGTTCTGAACCCAGCTCGCGTACCGCTTTAATGGGCGAACAGCCCAACCCTTGGGACCTACTTCAGCCCCAGGATGCGATGAGCCGACATCGAGGTGCCAAACCTCCCCGTCGATGTGGACTCTTGGGGGAGATAAGCCTGTTATCCCCAGGGTAGCTTTTATCCGTTGAGCGATGGCCCTTCCATGCGGTACCACCGGATCACTAAGCCCGACTTTCGTCCCTGCTCGACTTGTAGGTCTCGCAGTCAAGCTCCCTTGTGCCTTTACACTCTTCGAATGATTTCCAACCATTCTGAGGGAACCTTTGGGCGCCTCCGTTACTCTTTAGGAGGCGACCGCCCCAGTCAAACTGCCCACCTGACACTGTCCTCGCACCGGATTACGGTACCAAGTTAGAACCTAGATACGATCAGGGTGGTATCCCAACGTTGCCTCCACAGAAGCTGGCGCTCCTGTTTCCTAGGCTCCCACCTATCCTGTACAGATCGTACCCAAATCCAATATCAAGCTGCAGTAAAGCTCCATGGGGTCTTTCCGTCTTGTCGCGGGTAACCTGCATCTTCACAGGTATTAAAATTTCACCGGATCTCTCGTTGAGACAGCGCCCAAGTCGTTACGCCATTCGTGCGGGTCAGAATTTACCTGACAAGGAATTTCGCTACCTTAGGACCGTTATAGTTACGGCCGCCGTTTACTGGGGCTTCGGTTCACAGCTTCGGGTTTAACCCCTAACCGCTCCCCTTAACCTTCCAGCACCGGGCAGGCGTCAGCC
>NZ_CP118108.1:15000-80000 GCF_028747985.1 Paenibacillus urinalis | reverse complement strand
CATCTCTACTGCCCAACGAATCGTGAAAATGATTGCAGCAATACCTTCAATGGAGAAGGAGAAGATCAGCACTTTGCGTATAATACGCACGACTCCTTCCATCGTATCTGCATTAATCGCTTCTTTCAGAAGCAATCGGTCTTTTAAAGACAATCTGCGGCCGAATAGAAGGGCAATCAGTGTGGCAATGGTCATAAAGCCCAAACCGCCAAGCTGCATCAGCACCATAATGACGATCTCGCCGAATAAGGTGAAGGTGGACCCCACATCCACAACAATAAGACCCGTTACACAGGCCGCAGATGTCGCTGTAAATAGGGCATCCACGAAATTGAGGACTTGCCCGTTCTCATTGGCGATAGGCAGCATTAACAGAACCGTGCCTACGGCTATGATCGCAAGAATCCCGGCAACGAGTATGAATGGCGGGGAAGCAAATTTTTTAGTTATCCCTGTCTTTTTCAAAACGGATCTCGCCTTTCTTGTTGCAGCATGCATTCATGACTTAATAAAAGAGGAACAACTGAAGCTGTATTCGCTCGGTTGTTCCTCTGACTGTTGTACTTCATTAAAATAACAATTCTCCGTTGCTGCGATCAAGCAGTAACTACAGCTCACGCTACGTTCGATTAATCCAATGCACGCGGACGCATATGCGGGAAGAGCAGTACGTCCCGTATAGACGGTGCATTCGCCAGCAGCATAACAAGGCGGTCAATACCGATACCCAGTCCCCCTGTAGGCGGCATACCATACTCCAGTGCGCGGATAAAGTCATCATCCATCTCGTGTGCTTCATCGTTACCCTGTTCTTTCTCTAGAAGCTGTGCTTCAAAGCGCTGACGCTGATCAATCGGATCATTCAGCTCGCTGAAGGCATTCGCATGCTCACGCGCTACGATAAACAGCTCGAAGCGATCCGTAAAGCGCGGATCCTCTTCGTTCTTCTTCGCAAGTGGCGAGATCTCTACAGGATGTCCGTATACAAATGTGGGCTGAATCAACGTTTCCTCAACAAACTCCTCAAAGAAGGCATTAAGAATATGGCCAAATGTCATGTGAGGCTCTACCGGAACCTTATGCTCTTTTGCCAGCTGATGCGCTTCTTCATTCGTCATTTGCACACTGAAGTCTACTCCCTTCACTTCCTTAACGGCATCCACCATGGATACACGGCGCCATTTTGGAGTAAGGTCTACTTCATGTCCTTGATAGTTGATCACTTGCGTACCCAGTACTTCTTGGGCAATATGTGCGATCATGTTCTCTGTAAGCTCCATGATATCCTGATAATCAGCATAAGCTTCATACAGCTCAATCATTGTGAACTCTGGGTTGTGACGGGTCGACACGCCTTCATTCCGATAAACACGGCCGATCTCGTATACTTTCTCCATACCACCCACAATGAGTCGTTTCAAATGAAGCTCAATTGCGATACGCATATAGAGCTCCATATCCAAGGCATTATGATGCGTGATGAACGGACGCGCTGCCGCTCCGCCTGCGATGGCATGAAGGGTCGGCGTTTCCACTTCCAAGTATCCAAGAGAATCCAGGTAACGACGCATGGATTGAATGATTCTTGAACGTGTAATGAACGTTTGCTGTACATCCTGATTCATAATGAGGTCTACATAACGCTGGCGATAGCGCAGCTCTACATCTTTAAGACCTTGATATTTGTCTGGAAGCGGATATAGCGACTTCGAGAGCACATCAAGCTCTGTAACTTTAATTGACGTCTCACCTGTTTTGGTCTTGAAGACTACGCCTTTGACACCAATAATATCGCCAAGATCAAGGATGGTGAATGCATCCCACTGCGTCTCGGAAACCGTGTCCTTACGCACATAGATTTGAATACGTCCGCTCAAGTCCTGAATATGCGCAAAGCTCGCTTTACCCATCGTCCGTTTGGCCATAATCCGGCCTGCCACCGTTACTTCTACGTTTTTCTCATCCAGCTCTTCTTTTGTAAGATCATTATATTGACCCAGAATGGCTCCTGCTTCGCTGTTGCGAACATATTTCTTGCCAAATGGATCGATACCCAGTCCACGAAGCTCGTCCAATTTGGCACGTCTAATCTGAAGAAGCTCGCTCAATTCTACTTCCGGGTTCATTGTTTCATCCGTCATTGCCTTGCTCAACTCCCTTAAATGATATGTATGCGTTTATAGGAAACGCACGCCGATACTGAAAAAAAGCTTCCCCAAGGGAAGCTTCTAATCCTTATCCCGAAAACATGGTATTACTTCTTGATATCCACGATTTTATACTGGATGACGCCCGCTGGGACGTTAACATCAACAACGGTTCCTTTTTTCTTGCCAAGGATCGCCTTGCCCACCGGACTTTCATTCGAGATTTTATTCTGCAGCGGGTTGGATTCCGCTGTTCCGACAATCGTATATTCAACAACATCACCGAATTCGAGATCTTCAACCGAAACGGTTGCTCCAATACCTACCGTATCTGTGTCGATTTCGTCACTGTTGATAATACGTGCATTACGAAGCATTTTCTCCAAAGTAATAACACGGCCCTCGATGAAGGCTTGTTCATTCTTGGCATCTTCGTACTCGGAGTTCTCGCTAATGTCGCCGTATCCGATTGCTACTTTGATCCGTTCGGCAACTTCGCGGCGCTTAACGGATTTGAGGTTCTCAAGTTCATCTTCCAGCTTCTTGAGCCCTTCCTGTGTAAGAATGACTTCTTTATCGCTCATCTCAACCGATTCTCCTGTCATGGGAATAATGTAAAACCATTTCAATTACCTGTAAAAACAATATGCAAATCTTCAGAAAACAGAACACCTTGTTCTCTTGATGTAAAGTTTCATTAAAAAGCTTCTTGCCGAATTTATACCAAAAAATTATAGGTTAACGGTATTCAAAAGTCAATGTCGCCCCTTAGAGATTGTTGGAAACAAACATAAAAATTAAGAATTGTTTAACAAGCACAGTCTGCATTGACCACTTCTGCCTCGATGGCCTTCTCATTCTCGTCGTTTTGAGGCAGCTGCTCGAGGAAATTCGTCAAAACGGATACCATTTCGTCACGCTTTGTCCCTTCCATAATCGCATCTTTAATGCGAGCAGAGCCTTTCAGCCCCTTCAGGTACCAGGACAGATGCTTGCGCATCTCGCGGACAGCCACATGTTCTCCTTTGAGCGCTATAAGGCGGTCCATATGCAAAATAGCAATACGGATCTTCTCCTCCGGATCAGGATCGGGAGGAAGAATGCCTTTCTCCAGATATTCAATCGTCCGGTACAGCATCCAGGGGTTCCCGAGTGCAGCACGGCCGATCATGACGCCATCAACGCCAGATTCCTCCAGTCTGCGCTTGGCCTCTTCAGGTGAGGAGATATCTCCGTTGCCAATAATCGGAATGGATACCGATTCCTTAACTTCCTTTATAATGTCCCAGTCTGCATATCCGGTATACAACTGCTCTCTCGTTCTGCCGTGCAGCGCAATGGCTTTGCCTCCCGCGCTCTCCACAGCACGCGCATTCTCCACAGCATATACATGATCATGATCCCAGCCGATCCGCATTTTAACCGTTACCGGCTTCGCGACAGCATCTACAACGGCAGATACCATCTCATAGATCTTATTTGGATCGAGCAGCCATTTAGCTCCCGCATCACTTTTGTTGATTTTTGGAGCAGGACAGCCCATATTGATGTCGATAATGTCAGCATTTGTTTCTTGATCAACAATCTTCGCTGCACCGACTAACGAATCACGGTCTCCACCAAAAATCTGCAGGCTAAGCGGCTTTTCCCGTTCATCAACAAAAAGCATTTCCCGTGTACGCTTGTTTCCGTTCAGTATTCCTTTGTCACTAACCATCTCCGCACATACGAGCCCTGCGCCAAATTCTTTGGCAATCAAACGAAACGCCGGGTTACTTACTCCAGCCATCGGCGCAAGCACAACCTGGTTCTTCATTTCAATATCTGCTATTTTCAGCATGAAACGAACCCCCCCTTTCTTCCTATTGTTCTAGAATGGTTATATTTATTGATTTTGAAACATCCATTACGTTAATTTATTCAAAAAAAGGATGGCTACCTCTGAAGCTCCGCAATCGTAATTTCGAGCGCTTCAGCAATGACTGCAAGCTGTTCATCCGTTGGCTTCCGGGTGCCCCGTTCGAACATCCCCAGCATCGCGAGAGAAATCCCTGATTGTTCTGCTAAAGTTTGCTGTGTAAAGCCTTTTAACTTTCGGAAAGCGCGGATGCGTCTGGCCAGGTGCATGTTTTCCACCGTTGTATTCCATCCCTTTCATCCAGACTCTCAAGAGCTGTTTGTACAAAAGTATATATAGGACCTGACTTCGTGCTCACTACATCTGACAAAGGTACCAGCACAAAAGCACGCTCCGCCATCCTTGGATGCGGCAGTACGAGCTGCTCCGTATTCATCTCTGTGCCTTCATACCACAACAGATCAAGATCCACAGTTCTCGGTCCCCATCTGATATCCCGGACTCTCCCAAGACGGTGCTCAATATCCAGCATGAGGACAAGCAGCTCGTCCGGTGACAGTGAGGTCTCTACAGCAATCGCCATATTAATAAAGGAAGGCTGGTCCACGTACCCGACAGGTTCTGTCTCGTATAGATCGGAGCATCTGAGCACCTTCACATGATCCTGCTCATGCAGCAGCTGAATGGCAGACAGCAGAGTAGCTTCCCGATCGCCCAAATTAGCCCCTAAAGCAATATAAGCCTCTGACGGATCAGAGGTCTGGTGTGCGTTCATGAATCGTTATCCCACTTTCCTAGTGCGATGAAGTTCTATAGTGACTCCTCCAAAATGAATGTCAAATGGAGGATGCGGCTTCGTTACTTTGACAATAAGCGCATTGACATTAGTATAAGTCGCAAGGAGCGAAGATGCAATATTTTCGCCTAAAGCTTCAATTAATTGGAACGACTGATTCTCAACAATATCCTTCACCTGTGCATGGATCTCCGCATAGTTGATCGTTTTGTTCAGATCATCCGTGCTTCCTGCCTCCTGCAGATCAAGATCCAGCTCAAGATCAATATAGAAGCGCTGACCCAGCTTACGCTCTTCTTCAAAAACTCCATGATATCCGAAATACTCCATCCGGTGCAGCTTCATTTTATCCATTACTTCATCTCCTTCAACGTTTGATACAGCATAGCGTCACACATATCGACCGTCCGTTTGATCTTGGCTACATCATGCACACGCACCATTTGCGAGCCTTGGGCAATACCGAAGGCAACTGTCGCAGCTGTTCCCTCCACCAGATCGTCTACAGGGAGGTTCAAGGTATTGCGGATAAATCTTTTGCGTGAGGTTGCAAGCAATACCGGATAACCTAGGTTCGCCAGGTCGCCAAGGGACGCCATCATGAGCAGATTTTGTTCGTACGATTTGGCAAAACCAATTCCAGGATCCAAAATGATATGGTTCTTATCTACTCCGGCTGCCAACGCCAAATCAATGCTCTCCTGCACATCTCGTAGGGCGTCACTTACAAAATCACTGTAATCCGTGTTGTCCCGGTTATGCATTAAAATGATAGGACATGCCTTTTCCTTAGCCAGCTCCGCCATATGCGGATCCGCCTTGCAGCCCCAAATATCATTAATGATATGTGCGCCTGCTTCTAATGCAGCCCGTGCCACCTCTGACTTGTATGTATCAATGGAAATGGGAATGTGAGGTGCACGCTCTGAGATCGCCTTAATTACAGGCACAACCCGCGTAATTTCCTCCTCATCGCTGATCACCGTATGACCCGGACGTGTAGATTCACCGCCGATGTCTATCATGTCTGCTCCCTGCTCATACAGCTCCAGTGCATGGGTTACCGCTCGTTCTACGTCGTAGAACTGACCGCCATCGGAGAAGGAATCCGGCGTTACATTAACTATGCCCATAATGAGTGTTCTTTCACCAAGGGTAAGCGTCATTTCACCCTTTTGATAAGTACGCTTATAAATTCTAGGTTGTAGCATCTCTCCGACCTGCCTTTATTCGATATAGATGTAACAGCTCTCTCGTAATCGGACCCATTCGTCCTTGTGATATCTCCACCGCAGAGTCCTCGCCTGTCGGCACGTCCAGAATTGTAGTGATTGGAACTAATTCCTGAATAGAGCTGGTCATAAAAATTTCGTCTGCATCCCTCAGCGCCTCCCAGGTATATAGGCCCTCAGCAGCTGGGATCTGCTGTTCTTTACACACTTCAAGCACAACTTCTCTTGTTATACCCGGCAGGATGCCTGTCGATAATTCTGGCGTGAACACCATCCCATCCTTCACAAAAAAGAGATTGCTGACCATGCCTTCGGCCAAATATCCCTCCGGTGTCAGCATTAATCCCTCAGCTTGCCGCTGAACAGCCTGTGCATACTGCATAAGCTCCCGCTTCGCTAGAATATTATTCATGTAATGCAGCGATTTAAATCGAACAAGCCCCTCTGGGGTATTTCGTCTCGTTCGCAGCAGCTGAAGCGCCTTGCCCTTCTCATACCATTCATCAGACATGGCAGGCAAGGGTTTGGCAAATACAATATGATTCGGCTCAGAATAATTGCCAGCTGGGAGTCCGAGCAGCTCCTCTCCTGCAGATACTGTATACCGAATATAAGCTTCCTCCAGCCCATTCGCAGCCAGCAGTCTAACAATCCATCGCTCAAGCTCTTCTGAATCTGCTGCAAAAGGTATGCCCAGCTCAGCACAGCCTGCAGCCATTCGTTCCATATGCCGCCTCAAGATAGAGGGCTTGCCTTGATACGTACGAAAGGTCTCGAACAAGCCGATGCCATACAAGAAGCCGTGATCCATTACAGGGATCGCGGCTTGTTTCAATTCGGTCAACTGACCGTTCACCATTGTATATTTCATCTTAAGCCTGCTTCTTTATCTTCAGGAAATTACGCAGCATCTGATGCCCATAATCCGTAACGATGGATTCAGGATGGAACTGGACACCTTCAATGGGATACTCTTTATGTCTTAGACCCATGATCTCGCCCTCTTCTGTCTCTGCTGTGATCTCCAAGCAGTCTGGCAGGCTCTCACGCTCCACCAGGAGGGAGTGATATCTCGTTGCCGTGAATGGTACCGGCAGGCCTTCAAATACCGATTGTCCACCATGAAGAATTGGAGACGTTTTGCCATGCATGAGTCTCTCTGCTCTAATGACGTTCCCGCCAAACGCTTGACCAATCGCCTGATGACCGAGACATACGCCAAAGATCGGAATTTTTCCTTTAAAGTGTGTCAGCACTTCCAAACTGATTCCCGCCTCATTCGGCGTGCAGGGTCCGGGCGAGATCAATATATGATCAGGCGCAAGCGCCTCAATTCCTTCCAGGTCTATCTCGTCATTACGACGAACCTCAATTTCCTCACCTAGCTCACCTAAATACTGTACGAGGTTATACGTAAAAGAATCGTAATTATCAATAACTAGAATCATAATCTAAGTAACCTCCTCTAATCTCTTCTCAACTAAGCACTTGTAGAGCAAATGCGACTCACGTTAGAAACGGTACATCACATTAGTGTGTATGTTCCTATAGGTGTGACTGTTTGCACCTATGCTTTTAACTCGTATGCATAGATCCAGCTTCTTCACTGTATTGTACAGCTTTCATCACGGCGCGTGCTTTGTTCTTCGATTCCCGGTACTCCCGATAAGGATCGGAATCAATCACAATTCCTGCCCCGGCCTGAATGTAACCTATCCCATCTCTTACCGTCAAGGTCCTGATAACGATGTTCAGCTCCATATCTCCATGGTAGCCAATCCAGCCGATCGAACCAGTATAGGGCCCTCGTCTGACAGGCTCCAGCTCCTCTATGATCTCCATCGTTCGAACCTTGGGAGCGCCGGTAATCGTTCCTCCTGGAAAGGCGGCTGCAATGACATCGAAGGCATTTTTCCCGTCCGCAATCGTTCCTTCGACTTGAGATACGAGATGCATGACATGGGAGTAATACTCAATCGTCATTAATTCAGGGACCCTTACCGAACCGTACTGCGCAACACGTCCGATATCGTTTCTTTCTAAGTCAACAAGCATGATATGCTCGGCCCGCTCCTTCTCGGTATGCAGCAGCTCGTTTGCCATCTGCTCATCTTCTTCGGGTGTCTTTCCTCTTCGTCTCGTGCCTGCAATCGGCCTTGCTACCACTTGTCCATGATCAAGCTTGACTAGGAGCTCCGGAGAACCGCTCACCAGCTCGAATTCTGGAGTACGTACATACCCCATATACGGAGATGGATTAAGCACACGCAGCCACTCATATACATCCTCCGGGGAGGTGTGAAGCTCCTTTTGCTGACGTAGAGACAGATTCACCTGAAATACATCGCCTTGACTGATATAATCCTGGACTTTGCGTACCGCCTGCTCGAATGCCTCCTGGGCAAAGGAGGACTCCCAGTCTGTCGTAACGTCAATAGATGCATCTCCCTGCTGCGACGCCAGCTTCATCCGATCTAACCGCTGCTCCAGCTCAGTCCTGTATTTTAAGCCACTTGCCGCTTCAATTATCTTCTCAGCTCTTACCATCATTCGTTCAGCCTGGAGTTCGGCTTGTTGAAATTGCTCTTCAAGAGAAAGCTCCGCCTGTTTAAGTACATAAACGGCACTGAAGAGCATCTTGCTCTCGTGATCGATCATCCACACTTCATCAAACCGCATCCACATATAATCAGGGAGCTCGGGATCGTCCTTCGCTACTACAGGCAGCTTCTCAAGCGAGCGAGCTATGTCATAACTCAAGTAGCCGACAATGCCACCAGAGAAAGGCGGTATCCCTTCAACACGCGGAGCAGTATAAGGACTCAGCCACTCCTCAAGTATGGACAGAGGATCTCCCTCCAGAGGTTTAGACAGCTCTGCTTCGGCTGTATCCGTAAGCTCCTCTGTCTGTGCCCTATTCCCCTTGCCTGTAATAACAGATACAGGATTAAGGCCCAGATACGTATACCTTCCGTCTTTGCCGCTCTCTAATACAAAAGCATATGGAGAAGCCTGTTCCCAAGCGGGCTTCCATGAGCCAACTCTGTCGTCTCCAGGAAATGGCTTGCAGATAACATAAGGAAGTATAGTCCAATCGCCCTTGCTCCAGGCCTGCCAGTGTTCATATGTCGTTATTACTTTATTCATGTAAATCTATATCCCCCAGCCGCCTGATCTATTGTTTGTAAGTATACTAGAGCGTGCTGCTTTTTGGAAAGAGCCGCATTGCACCATTCTTAAATTTCAGAGCATCCATAAAGAGGATGGAAATAAAAAAAGACTGCAGGCAAACTCAATTAAGCAGTTTGTCTACAGTCTGCCTCATCTCTTAGGATGACCTAAGAAGTGAGTAAAGTTGCATGATTCAAAGTTCGGATTACGATTAGCCTTCGAAGTTGTACAGCGGTGTGCTCAAGTAACGCTCACCATTACTTGGTACGATGGCAACCACACGCTTGCCAGCTCCAAGCTGCTTAGCTACTTGAAGAGCTGCGCGAATGGCTGCACCAGAGGAGATTCCCGCAAGAATACCCTCTTCTTTAGCTACTTGGCGTGCCGTTTCAAAGGCATCATCGTTCTCAATATGAACGATTTCATCATAGATGTCCCGATTCAAAATTTCTGGAATAAAGTTAGCACCAATTCCTTGAATCTTGTGAGGTCCAGGCGTTCCTCCAGCAAGAATTGGAGATGCTGCAGGCTCAACAGCTACGATCTTGATGTCCGGGTACTCTTGCTTCAGCACTTCGCCAGCACCTGTAATCGTTCCGCCAGTACCAATTCCTGCAACGAATGCGTCCAGTGTTCCGCCGATGGAGCCAATGGCTTCCACAATCTCAGGTCCTGTCGTTTCACGGTGAATCTTCACGTTCGCTTGGTTCTTGAACTGTTCTGCCATGAAGTAGTTCGGATTCTCTTGAACGATCTCTTCTGCTTTCTTAACAGCACCGTTCATTCCTTCTGACCCTGGTGTCAGTACAAGCTCTGCACCATATGCGCGAAGCAGATTGCGGCGCTCCAAGCTCATTGTTTCAGGCATAACAATAATAACACGGTAGCCTTTTGCTGCTGCTACCATTGCGAGGCCAATACCTGTGTTACCGCTTGTTGCTTCAACAATAGCATCACCTGGTTTAATGCGCCCTTGCTTCTCAGCCTCTTCTACCATGCTGATGGCGATACGGTCTTTAACGCTGGCACCTGGGTTCTGGTACTCGAGCTTAACATAAATTTCTGCGCTTCCCTCAGGCACGACGCGATTTAGACGCACAAGGGGTGTGTCTCCGATCAGTTCAGTAACGTTGTTAACAACTTTAGCCATGATAATTGACCTCCTTGAGATAGATGAAATATGAAAAAATGCTGCTGCTTCTTGGTTGTTAAATTCATTCGGGCAGGCACGCTTTAGTACAAGGTTAACCTTAAATAGCGTGTCATGAGTCTGAATTTATAAAGAATTCATACAAGATTGATAAAAATCATTTATATTCCGAGTAAATCAGTAGGTATTTCAAAGTTAATCTTATCAACCTTAGCTGCACTTGTCAATATTGCTCAAAAAAAATACTTTGACTTGGGCCTTTAGCCGGTTGTCAATGTATTTTATAACCAGATTAGTGTCTTTACTAAACTAAGCCTAGACTAGGATGCCTTATCCAGCTCTACCAGAATCTCAGCTCCATGTTTATCCCGAAGCGACTTCTCCACTTCAGAGAGCGGCCCTGCTTCATTAAGCGCGAGCATCCGCCGAATATCCTCCATTGCCTGCTCACGAGTCATCGCGTTCTCTTCGTTAATATCGTTAAGCCGGATAATAATATAAGCGTCATCTATGAGAATAGGACCGGCAGCCTCACCAATGTCAAGTTCCCTGGCAACCTCCATCATCGCCTCAGGCTGAAATGGATCATCCTCATCAATCAGTCCAAGCCTGCCATTCGTATCCTTGCTGTATTCATCCGTCGACAGCTCCTGAGCCAGCGCTTCAAAGCTCTCTCCCTGCTCCAGTCGTGACATGACCTGCTCCGCAGTCTCTGCATCATTCACTTGAACCATGGAGAGGTCGAGCTGTCTGCTTGGGGTATAGCTGTCCAAATGCTCTTCATAGTACTGCTCAACTTCTGTTTCACTGACTTCGATACCAGCAGTAGCGATTTTCTCGAGCAGAATGTGATAGGTAGCCTCTGCCTTCAGGTCATCTATACTAAGACCGAATTGAGTGAACATCTCCTTGTAGTAAGCTTCCTCTGAGGTGTAGCCTTCCATCGTCTCCTCCAGTTCAGCCTCGACCTCTGCTTCGGTTATCGTTAAACCCTTCTCCTTGGCTTCTTCCAACACCGCACGACGATTCAGCATCTCAGTAAGCATGTTCTTCCCGTATCTTGCCTTGAGCAAGTTCACCCATTCTTCCTCTGAAACATCCTGTCCGGCAATCCGGGCTACAGTCTCCTCCTGATCCTGCGTCTGAGAATCGGCTTCGTCAGAAGCCGTGTTCAATCCCTGAAGGATGAAAGTACCCATCATTACAACTGAAGCGGTCAAGACAACAACGGTTACCCACAGTCCTTTTTCCTGTTTCCTCATCCCATCTCATCTACCCCATAATGGATTAGCTTTTGGCTTGCTCAAGTATTGCTTCCAGGTCCTCTTTCTCAAATTGATAAGCTTCATTGCAGAAGTGACATACAACCTCTGCCTTGCCTTCCTCGATCAAGTTTGTCAGTTCTTCTTCTCCCAAGGAAATCAGTGTCTGCTCAACGCGCTCACGAGAGCACTGACATTTGAACTCAATATCCATTTGATCCCGAATTTCCACATCCGGTAAGATCCGGCGCAGCATATCCTCTACTTCTAGTCCCTGCTCAAGCAGAGTGGTTACAGGAGGCAGCGAACCAAGGGAATTCTCAATCTCTGTGATCTCGGTATCGTTTAACCCCGGCAGCAGCTGGATAATAAAACCGCCCGCAACAATGACCGAGTTATCTGTATCAACAAGCACACCCAGACCCACTGCAGACGGCGTTTGCTCTGAAGTTGCGAAATAATACGTAAAGTCTTCAGCAAGCTCGCCGGAAACAATCGGGATACTCCCCCGGTAAGGCTCCTTCAAACCAAGATCCTTGATTACATGAATGTAGCCTGTAGTACCGACCGCTCCGGCCACATCGAGTTTGCCCATACTGTTGCTCGGCAAGTGAATATGAGGTTCATTTACGTAGCCGCGAACCTCTCCCTTCGCATTCGCATCAGCGACGATCTGCCCGACAGGGCCTTCACCCTTAACTTGCACTGTTAGCTTCTCTTCTCCCTTGAGCATAGCACCCATCATTGCCGCAGCAGTTACTGTGCGTCCCAAAGCTGCCGTTACGACCGGAAAAGTATCATGTCTTCTGCGAAGCTCTTCAACCAGTTGGGTTGTGCTCACCGCAAAAGCGCGTACACGTCCTCCTAATGCCGTTCCACGTACTAGATAGTCCTTCTTGTTGTTGTCCATGGCTGTATAAATGCCTCCTTAATATTAGATATATCCTAAAAAAGATTGACTCAGATTATGCAAATCCCGAAAGCTGCAACGCCTATAACTTCTATAATCTAGATTTGACGATGACCATTGTCTCACAAGACAGGCAGCCAGTTCTTGGCTGCCCTGTATGTTTATCATGCAACGACGTCAATTCAATCATGCTTCGTTATTTCTTTATTGTAATCGAAAAAGATAATGGAATAAAGGCAGCCAAGCTCTTGCCTCCTTCCATTATCTTTTTATAGAGAACAGGTATAATTATCCCTTGTTTCTTTCATATATAATTCGAAGCCCTTCCAGGGTGAGCATGGGATTTACCTCTTCGATCGTTCTGGTCTCACTTGCGATCAGCTCTGCCAGTCCGCCTGTTGCAATGACCTTGGGCTCAGCCTTCATCTCGTCCTTGATGCGCTCCACGATTCCATCCACTTGTCCGGCATAGCCGAATATAATTCCGGCCTGCATTGCATGAACGGTGTTGCGCCCAATCACTTTCTTGGGCTTCTCCAGTTCAATCCGGGGCAGCTTGGATGCACGCTGATATAGCGCCTCTGTAGAGATTCCAATTCCCGGGACGATGGCCCCTCCCAAATAGTTGCCCTCTGCATCAATACAATCAAAGGTAGTGGCTGTACCGAAATCGACAACAACCAGCGGACATTGATAACGATCGATAGCCGCTACGGCATTTACGATACGATCTGCACCAACCTCGCGCGGGTTCTCATAACGGAGATTAAGCCCTGTCTTAATACCCGGCCCTACCAGCAGCGGTTTTTTGCCTACATATTTGATGCACATCTCCTCCAGCACATTCACGAGCGGCGGGACAACAGAAGAGATAATCACGCCTTCTATATCGGAAGCAGAGATGCCTGACATCTGAAACAAGTTATGGATCATGACTCCATACTCATCTACAGTCGACTGCCTGGAGGTACTTATGCGAAAATGGTGAAGAAGCTCCTTCTTCTTGTAAATACCGAGTACAATATTGCTGTTTCCTACATCTACGACAAGAATCAAAGAGGATTATCCTCCTTTCTTTTCATTCAGATCTAAACTGATATCCAGGCTTTCAAAAGAGTAGGTTAGTCTGCCGACTGAAATAATATCCACTCCCGTCTCAGCAATACCACGAATCGTAGCAAGCGAAACATTGCCCGAAGCCTCTATTTTAACATGAGGTGACCGGCTGTGGATACGCTGAGTTGCTTCACGCATCATCATGAGGTCCATATTGTCCAGCATAATGATGTCAGCACCTGCTTCCAAGGCTTCGTCCAGCTGTTCAAGCGACTCGACTTCGACCTCAATCGTCATGGTATGGGGGATCGCTGCTCTTGCACGTTGGACGGCCTCTATGATCCCGCCTGCTCCCTTGATGTGATTATCTTTGATCATAACCGCATCGTACAGTCCAAACCGGTGATTATGACCGCCGCCAACCCGGACTGCATATTTCTCAAGCAGACGATGACCCGGTGTTGTTTTCCGCGTATCGACCAGCCTTGTGCTGAGTCCATCCAGGGCATTCACATAGGTACGAGTTCTTGTCGCAATACCGGACATTCTCCGCAGCAAATTCAGAGCCAGCCGTTCTCCCGTCAGAAGACGGTGCGTGCTTCCTTCCACTTCTGCTAGGATCGTTCCCTTCGTCACTGCATCGCCATCCTGGACGCAAGCCTTAAACGTGAGCTCAGGATCTACAATTTGAAATACAAGCTCAGCGACTGTAATTCCGGCAACGATCCCTTCATCCTTGGCGTGAATGACAGCCTTGGACTTATGTCCTGCCGGGATGGTCATCATGGAAGTGACGTCACCTGCACCCACATCCTCCTGCAGCCACCCTTTAATTGATTCCTTCAATACTTCATTATATCCATTAAGCATGACTTACTTCCTCCACAATGTCCCGATCTCGCTGCTGAACCGTATGCATCTGCCAACGATGATCATTTCTTACGGGATAATCCTCACGATAATGGGCTCCACGGCTTTCCTGGCGGTATAAGGCCCCCTCTGTAACCAGCAGTGCACAAGTCAGCAAATTTGCGAATTCGTATTCTTCCTGCTTATCAAGCTTTGTATTAAAAATAGAGCGTTCCTGCTCCAGCAGGATTTTACCCTTTAACAATCCCGATTCGGTTCGGCGCAGCCCTACTCGTCTAATCATTACCTTCTGCAGAGCCAGCCTCCGTACATGTACAGATTCCGAAGCACCCGCGGTAAGCTCACGCTGAACGCGAAGTACAGAGGTATGGTGCTTGGTGTCAGGCAGCTGTCTAATTCGATCCACAATACGTTTGCCAAATACGATCGCCTCAGACAAGGAGTTACTCGCCAGTCGGTTAGCTCCATGCACCCCGGTTGAGGATACTTCGCCGCATGCGAATAGTCGAGGGATGCTGCTCTCTCCGTGCAGGTCGGTCTTTACACCGCCCATCATATAATGAGCCGCTGGTGCTACAGGAATCCAGTCTGCTGTCATATCAAGACCATAGCTCATACAAGTCTCATAGATCGTTGGAAAACGGCGCTTAATGAGTTCTGGCGTCTCATGTGTAATATCCAGATAGACATGCGTTGCATGAGTGTCTTCCATCTCGCTGACGATGGCACGAGCAACGACATCTCTTGGTGCAAGCTCCAGCTGAGGATGATAGCGCTCCATGAACCGATCCCCATGGATATTCCGCAGCACGGCCCCTTCTCCTCGTACAGCCTCTGAGATCAAAAATCTAGGCGCCTCGGGATAACATAATGATGTCGGATGGAACTGGATGAACTCCATATCCCGAATCTCAGCTCCTGCCCGGTAGGCCATAGCTACACCGTCTGCCGTAGCCACCTCAGGGTTCGTTGTATAACGATACAGCTGACCTGCTCCACCGGAACAGAGAACAACGGCATCTGCTCGCACGAACGTACGCTGACCATTTGCAGCCTGGACAAGCGCGCCGATACACTCTCCAGCTTCTGTAATTAGATCGATTACAAAATGCTCATCCCATACGTTAATCGACGGATGATCTGCTGCTTCTTTAGCCAGAGCCCTTACAATTTCATACCCTGTCGCATCCCCATTGGCATGTAATATCCGGCGATGACTGTGAGCGCCCTCCTGTGTCAAAGCAAGCGCGCCGTTCTCAATATCAAACGCCGTACCCAGCTGAATAAGCTCCTGTACCCGGTCCGGCCCTTCACTGACGAGTACCTCCACTGCTTCGCTGCGACATAATCCCGCTCCTGCAGTTAATGTATCCTGCATATGATAGGCCGGTGAGTCATCCTCAGACGTAACGGCTGCAATGCCTCCTTGTGCATACCTTGTATTGCTCTCAAGGAGTGTTTTCTTCGTAATCATAAGAACCTGATGATCTCTGCTCGCTTCAATCGCTGTGTAAAGTCCGGCAATGCCTGAGCCAATAATCAGAATATCGGTTTCCATACGAGGCAGTTCATTCAAATCGAAATTAACCAAGTAAGAAGGAATCATCGTTTGCTATCTCCTGTCTCTTTATAAAAAGTAGACTGCTGAAAACATAGTGAATTATTTCACCTGCAACATACGCTCAAGGGACAAACGAGCCCGATCGGCCACATCCTGCGGCACATAAATCTCAGGCTTCATGGTTTCAAGTGCCTTCGCCAGCTTCTTGAGATTGTTCACCTTCATATTCGGGCAGACCAAGAACTTCGTTGCAAAGTGGAATTCCTTATCCGGACTATCCACTCGAAGCTGATACCCTGTTCCGTCTTCCGTACCTACAATAAATTCTTTGCATTCTGAATCTCTGCAATATTCCAAAATAGCTGTCGTACTTCCCACAAAATCACCCATCTCAACGACTTCTGGACGGCATTCTGGATGAACAACAAACTCCGCATTCGGATATTTGGCACGCATTTCAACGACATCCTTTACAGTCAGCATGTCGTGAGTGTTGCAATAGCCTTCCCAGATGATCATCTTCTTGTCTGTATGCTGCTGTACATAATGGCCCAGATTTTTATCAGGAACCCATATAATTTCTTCTGCATCCAAGGATTGAATGACTTTAACCGCATTGGAAGAAGTACAGCATATATCTGTCTCTGCCTTAATCTCGGCCGAGGAGTTTATATATGTAACCACCTTCGCATTCGGATGCTGTGCTTTCAGCTTGCGCAATCCATCCACATTTACCATGTCAGCCATGGGACAGCCGGCTCTTTCATCCGGAATAATGACTTTCTTGTCCGGTGCCAGAATCTTCGCGCTCTCTCCCATGAAGTGAACACCGCAGAACACAATAACATCGGCATCAGTCTGTGCTGCCTTCTGAGCAAGCAGGAATGAATCACCCCGAAAGTCAGCTACCTCCTGAATTTCATCACGCTGATAATAGTGTGCCAAAATAATTGCATTGCGCTCTTTCTTCAACACCTTAATACGTTCCTTCAGTTCACGATTCATTTCTGCCTTACGCTCTAATGCTAATGCTTCCACTTGAAGACCCTCTCCCTTATATAAGCAATAGATAAAAAACCGCTTTCACCTTTGTGATGCCATCGCTTGTTATTCGATTCACAAAGTACGACATACGAATACCATCGGTGGATCAATTTCATTCTCACTTGAATTTCTGAGGCAATGAAGCTGATTCAGGTTTACACCTAATTTACAGAAGGTTCCTCTATGTGTCAATTCACAAAATTGTCGCAAATTACGGGTCAATGTCCATGTTAAATCAAAAAAACCGGAGAACGCTCGTGCGTTCTCCGGTTTAATCTCTTTTATGACTCATTCATTACGTCGTTGGTTTGTTGTGATCCGGTGAATTTGTATCCCCAGACTCTGGGTTAGATGATGTTGTGTCAGGCTCTGTCTGACTCGGACCATCATTGGAAATATCACCAGGCTGAGATCCGTTGTTCTCTTTACCTTGAATGCGGACACGCACATCACCAACATTATCGATGACAGGCTCGCCGCTCTCGGAAGAGCCTCCGGATGAGTCAGAACCCTTGTCAGTAATGGCACCTTTCTCAATCAACTGCTTAATGTCTTCAAGATCAAGCGTTTCTCTCTCAAGAAGAGTTTCAGCAATCAGATGCACTTCCTTGGAATACTTGTTAAGCAATTCTTTAGCTTGCTCATAGCATTCTGTGATCATGCGTCTCATCTCTTGGTCGATTTCATGGGCAATCGCATCACTATAGTTAGGCTCGTGTCCAAAATCGCGTCCCAAGAAGACTTGTCCTTGAGAGTTACCAAATTGAAGCGGTCCGAGCTTCTCACTCATACCATACTCCATAACCATGCTGCGTACAATGCCTGTCGCTTGTTGGAAGTCACTGTATGCACCGGTTCCGATTTCACCGATAAAGATTTCCTCTGCAGCACGTCCGCCGAGCAAACCAGTAATCCGGTCAAGCAGCTCTGGCTTCGTAGCAAGCATACGATCTTCTTTAGGCATCATGATAACATATCCGCCTGCACGTCCACGTGGGACGATCGTTACTTTATGAACCATATCGGCATGCTCCAAGAAATATCCGACAATCGTATGGCCCGCTTCGTGATAAGCGACAATGCGCTTCTCGCGATCGCTGACTACACGACTCTTCTTCTCTGTACCAACAATGACACGGTCAATCGCTTCATCCATCTCACGCATGGAAATGTCTTTACGATTACGTCTTGCAGCCAGAAGTGCTGCTTCATTCAGCAGGTTCTCCAGGTCTGCACCGGTAAACCCGGTCGTACGCTTCGCAATAACGTCCATCTTAACGTCTTTCGTAAGTGGTTTGTTGCGCGCATGTACTTTCAGAACTGCTTCACGGCCTTTAACGTCCGGACGGTCTACCGTAATTTGACGGTCAAAACGTCCTGGGCGGAGAAGGGCTGGGTCAAGAATATCTTGACGGTTCGTCGCAGCAATAATGATAATACCTTCATTTGCACCAAAGCCGTCCATTTCAACGAGCAACTGGTTGAGCGTTTGCTCACGCTCGTCATGACCGCCGCCGAGTCCGGCACCGCGCTGACGACCTACCGCATCGATCTCGTCAATGAAGATGATACATGGTGCATTCTTCTTCGCATTCTCAAACAAGTCACGTACACGGGATGCACCGACACCGACGAACATTTCGACGAAGTCAGAACCCGAAATACTGAAGAACGGTACGCCTGCTTCTCCTGCAACTGCACGAGCAAGAAGCGTTTTACCTGTTCCCGGAGGACCGTTAAGCAGAACCCCTTTTGGTATTCTTGCGCCAACTGCCGCAAATTTACGAGGATCCTTCAAGAACTCTACGACTTCGACAAGCTCCTGCTTCTCTTCATCAGCTCCTGCGACATCCTCAAAAGTAACCTTCTTCTTCTCTTCGTTATACAGACGTGCACGGCTCTTGCCAAAGTTCATCACTTTGCCGCCGCCGCCCTGTGCCTGATTGAACAGGAAGAAGAACAGGACAAACATCAAAATAAGAGGGATAAACGATGTTAGCAGTGTCAGCCAAATGCTGTCACCCTTCATCGGTTGTTGCTCAAGTTCAAAGCCATTGGTCTCGCTGGCCTCAACGATTTCCTGTACAGCAGTCTCAGTGTAAGGGATATACGTAATGAAATTTTCTGGTTCCCCTTCAGCTACTTCATTATATTGACCTGTTACACGATATGTGTAACCGTCAAATTGGAGGCTCAGATTCTTTACGTTGTTAGCGGATAACTCCTGCCGAAACTGATTGTATTTAGGGGTATCAGCCGCTTCATTTCCACCATTAATTACCTGGTAGATACCGACCACTACTAAAAATAAAATTAAATAAAAGCCAGAATTCCGGATGAACCGATTCATCCCCTACCTCCTCTCAAGACACTTAAGTTATTTTAACATAGCCATTCTGCCCTTCTCAACAAAGGGAGGAACGTTATCCTTACTTAATGGCTGGGATATCAGCTAGTGTAAATTTCCGGTTTCAAAATCCCGATGTAGGGGAGGTTCCGGTATTTCTCTGCATAATCCAAACCGTATCCGACTACAAATGCATCAGGCAGCACAAAGCCTGTGTAGTCAGCCTCCAGATTGACTTTTCGGCCTGAAGGTTTGTCAAACAAGGTTACCACTGTCGTTGACTTGGCTCCTCTGCGCTGCAGAAGATCAATTAAGTGAGTCAGTGTAAGACCGCTGTCAATGATGTCCTCCACAATGAGGACGTCTCGGTTCTCAACGCTCGCGTCGAGATCTTTAATGATTTTGACAACGCCTGACGACTTGGTCGAAGCTCCATAGCTTGAAACAGCCATAAAGTCCATTTCAACTGGAACAGTAATGTTCTTCACCAAATCAGCCATAAATATAAACGCGCCTTTAAGTACACAAATAACTAAAGGATTGCGATCTGCATATTCCTTGCTCAGGATTTCTCCCAATTCCTTAATCTTGCTCTGAAGCTCTTCTTCACTAATCAATACTTCTTGAATATCGTTCTGCAACGTCGCGAACCTCCTAAGTTATACTATGAAAGTCTTACCTGCACCATTACTGTCACTCGGGCCCACTAAAGTTCCTCCACCAGCATTCGAATGATGGACGTAGAATCTTCACTTACCGGGAAATGAATCGAGCGACGTACGCCCGGAATCCAGATGATGTTTCCGGCACCATCGCATATTACGGGAATACGAGAACGCAGGGACGGCGGAATTTTGGCATCTATAAAAATATCTTTAACCTTTTTGCTTCCGTTTAATCCCATCACTTTCATGGTATCTCCAGGCAATCGCGAACGAATCGTAAGCGGCCATATGAATGTATTCGCATCAAACAGCGCTTCACTAGCAGAAACCGGCCTGAACCCATTGTCCAGACAGGATAAATGAAGTCTTGTGCCAATCTCAGTAAGATCCAATTGAGCGTCTCCATCCAAGAAATCCAACTGGTAATTATAATGCTCTGATACAGAAGACCTCTGGGTAGAAAAAATGATATTATCATATTCCCGAATGCAAACAATTCCTTGGCCAATATCGTGGCTCCACGTTGTGGGCTCATGCTGAACCGCACCTCTGCGAATGGTTTCAATCCTCGAAAAATCAACAAAATCATCGTTCGAAGGCAGATAATTTAATATTAATTTAATCAACCTCCGTTGTAAAGCGACATGTAGCTCCTTAAAATCAGTCACTTTAAAAGACAGGCTGCCCTCTGAATTTTGAACCATTTCGGAATACGTCTGCCGGGAGATGGTATCCATATAATCATCTTCAACACTCATGACCTCAGCCAAGCGATTCAGTGACTCTGTAAACTGACCATTATATTGCCCCAAAAAAGGAAGTACATCCAGTCTAATCGCATTTCTTCTGTACTTCGTACTCATATTGCTGCTGTCAATAACATAGGGCAGATCATATTGTTCACAATGATGAGCCAAGTCCGTCTTGTTAATACGTAGACAAGGTCGAATAAGTTCCACGTTTTTTTCAAAACGTTTAATTTTTATTCCGGTGAGTCCCGAAGGACCGCTCCCTCTTAGTAAATGAAGCAGTACTGTCTCCGCCTGATCATCGGCATGATGCGCCAGAGCAATACTATCCGCATTATATTGGGCAGCGATCTGATGAAGAAATTCATATCGCTTCTCACGTGAAGCATCCTGAGCATTCCTTCCGCTGTCTTCGACATACTGCGGTATATTTACCCTTGTCATCTCGAACGGAATCAATAGAGACTCGGCAAATTCTCTCACCATCTCCGCTTCCTGATCAGACTCTCTCCGAAAACCATGATGAACATGAGCACAAATCAGAGTAAGCGGTGTGTGGTATTGCGAGATTTGGTTCAGGATATGTAAAAGAGCCACAGAATCCGCCCCTCCGGATACTGCGACCACGATCCGGTAACCCGGCTGCCATAAACCAAAAGCCTCTGCCGTTTCTAGCACCTGAAGTGCCGTCTTGCTCAGCTTGTTGCGTCCTTCCATGCTGCTCCTTCTTTCTATCAATCAAGGTTAGCCTATGTACCTCTAAACCATCAGCGGAGCAGGAACATAATCGCCCCGGCCATGATTAGAGCAGATAATGCAAACGATGGAATTAACCATCTAGGAGCGGGCTCAGATCTGGACTCTCTTTGCCGTTTAACCGGTCCATACACATGCTTCTTCCAATGCAGAAATGCGATCTCCGCATTTTCAAATTTCCCTTGAACCGCTGGTGCAAGCCAGCCTTTATATGGAGAGAGCCTCTCGCTGCGCTGAATGAGTGCAGACAGTGGACCCATTCCCCTCAATTGGGGGAGACCTTCTCCGGCAAGCTGCTGTAACTCATCTCCCTCCAAGAGATGAATGAGCAGGAGTGCAAAGGAAAATACATCATATTCAGGATCTGCCACACGGCTTCCCGCGTTCCAGTATCCTCTATCATACCATTCTGTAAACTGCTTGACACTGCGTCCAACTGGACTTACTCCGCCGTAATCAATGAGCTCAACTTCCCCATACCGGGTGACGAGTACATTTTGCGGCTTTAGATCACAGAAGATATAACCCAGGCGATGCAGCTCGGCCAGCTTCTTCAGCAGTCTTAACCCCGTAATCGTAATCCAGTCCGAGCCATGCTTCTGAATAAAATGATGGATCGGTTCTCCTCGAACATATTTCATCACATAGAAAGGAATATCGATACCATTAATCCGGTAATCATCCACTTCCTTAAGATAGGAAGCGGACTTATGTCCAGCTTGTGAATACTGACCTTCGAGCGATGTCAGGACATTAACTTCTGACTGCAAGTCTACTCCATTAAAGCCCATCTTCAACGCATACCGGCCTCCACCCGGTTCACGCTGAACCAAATAAACGATCCCGTTTGCTCCCTTACCCAGCGTTCTCAGGATAACATACTTGCCCTGTTTCCATTTGCCGGTTACCACCGTTCCAGGAGAAAAATCAGGATCCAGCGGCATAGTCACCCAGCATCCCTTCTTTAGTCCCTTGATCATAAGATATAAGCTCGTGTTCGTTTAGTGTACCATAACGGTAATAATCCATCACCTTTAATATTGCGGGTCCTGTCGGGGTTGCTCCCCTCATCTGGAGTCTGTTAAACATCGAGCGTAGGGCATGAACATCGTTCGTCCAAGGGATATCATTGACGGCATCCTCGCCCCCATGCTTTCCCGGAAAATGAAATACAGAAATCTGACTAATGCCTTCACGCGCTTGAAGGCTCAGCATTAAATCCCGGATTCCTTCTTCAACAGCAGGAAGCTTGGGCTTCATGCTCGCACTAGCATCAATTAAGAGCGCGACCTGCAAGGGAGTCGTTTCACTCAAGTTGTCCATTACCTTCACAACCTCCGCGCGCTGTTGCGGTGGCAGCTCCGTTAATGTCCCCTTGCCTAAAATTTGCTTCAGCTCTTTATTAACCGCCAGCTCAATTGTCTGAACCACCGTTTTGCGTGTCATCATCTGCATCGTCTTGGCCAAATGAGGCGTACCAACGATACGGCTGATCCCCCCGCCGGCCTTCGCGATCTCATCGATCTCCTGACCTCCCAGCTCTCCAATGGTCCCGTAATCCACTACTCCGACCACATTGACGGTAATGCCCTCCTCCAAGGCATGCGCCGCTGCAAGAACCGGACTTGATCCAACATTCGAACATCCATCTGTAATCAGCAAAATCTGCTTCATCCTTCATTCCCCTTTCAAATCAACT
This sequence comes from Paenibacillus urinalis, assembly GCF_028747985.1. Taxonomy (NCBI): domain Bacteria; kingdom Bacillati; phylum Bacillota; class Bacilli; order Caryophanales; family Paenibacillaceae; genus Paenibacillus; species Paenibacillus urinalis. The sequence continues at coordinate 56,727 of NZ_CP118108.1, read as the reverse complement.
GGATCATTCCTATTATTTCCAGTGTTGATTTGATTCAAACGGGGGATTTTTTTCTTTTCTTCTATATAATAGAGCCTGATCAGCTGACTGTTCTCGGCCGCTCCATTCGATCCATTCCCGGAATACGCAGGGTTGCCCATTCAGGTCTGAAGTGATCTACTTTGCCGACTACAACCGTCATGTCATCATGAATTTTATTTTGCTGATAACGAATGACTCTCTCTAGCAAAATATCGGCAATTTCCTGTGGATCTTCGCTATCCAGTTCCTGGATCATCCGCTTCATCCACATTTCTTTATTCACCGCATAGCCGGGTGCATCATAGATGCCATCGGTCATCATAATGACGATATCCCCCGGATTCAGCTGGATACTGACAAGATCAACCTCAATATCTTTAATAATCCCTATCGGCAGATTGCTTGCAGACACAGGGATAACCTCATCTCCCCTCTTGATAAAGCTTGGTGTCGACCCAATCTTCAAGAAAGTGGACTGGGCAGAATATTGATCGATCAGTGCCATATCCACTGTGGCATAAATCTCTTCCGGAGATCGCAGCATCAGAATAGAATTGACAGACTTAATGGCCAGCTTGGCATCCATTCCCGATTGAAGCAGCTGCTCCAAAATGTTAAGGGCTGTGCTGCTCTCCATTCTTGCTCGTTCTCCATTGCCCATCCCATCGCTTAGCGCAACAGCAAAGGTACCGTTCCCAAGCTCGACTGTGCTGTAGCTGTCACCAGACAAGAGTCCTCCTCCCTTGGCTGCTCCCGCTACACCTGTGGTAACTTCATAGGTTTTTGCCGAACCGAAGGTAACCGTCGCCAAACCCTGTTTTGGTAAAGTCATAACCTCCTCTACTACAGCAATGTGTTCATCTAAAATATCGGACAGCAGTGGTGCAATAATTTTGCGGCATTCATCAAATCCTTTCGTATACGCATGTACGATCTCAATCTCGACATGACCTGCGTCCAGGTTAATGATGTCGATGCTGTGAATGGATAAACCGAGCTGCTCCAAAGCAGAACGAATCTGATCCTCCTGCTTATGCATAATCGTCGTTTCCCGTTGAATCTCACGTGCCAGGTCCTCCATTACCTGAGACACGCCGGACAATTGCTCGGCAACCAGCACACGGCTGTCGTATATTTGCCGCTTCCATTGCATATTATCTTGGTATAGCCCGTACTGACGCTTCATCACGTCTAAGACAGCCTCCGTCTTGGCACAGGATTTCGTCCAGGAAGCAGGAATATCCTTAGCTTCAAAGTCTGGATTCTCTTCAATGGCCGACATCATCTCCGTCATATACTTATATGTCTGATAGAACTTCCCGTCCCAGCACTGAGACTGCTTGAAGCAGGCAGCACAAGTCCCGTCAGCCACCGCATTCATGAAATGCTCCATGTCCTGTTGTCCCTGCTTGATCTCAGGTGCCTCCGACATCTGATCAAAGCTCTTCGACAGCTGCTTAAACACCTGCGAGAATCTCGTTACACGTTCTGCTGTCAGATCTCGGATCCGCTTCGCATACTCATGCTGATTATGACTATGATCCTGCGTGCCAGGTACGTATTTCGATATGACATTTAATATACTCTTCGGTGTCAGCAAAAAGAGCAATATCGCGGCACAGCTCTCATAGGTGGATGTGATCACATCTCCTGTTCCACCCAGATAAATGGCTAGAATGGAGGAGCCAAGCAGCATCCCTAGAGAGACAGCCATCTTCTTCCCTTCCTTCAGCATCCCCGCCAGCATACCGGAGAAAGCAAGCAAGCTCATCTGATAGATCGCTGACATATTGGCCAGACTTAAGATCAGTCCCGTGATTACCCCGACCGATGCGCCAAGCGGTGCACCCCCTACTAGGGCAAAAACCAGAATAAGATATCGTGACAGTACATTCTCTGCGGATAGATTATATACCGTAAAACCGACAGCCCCTGTCATAACGGATGCCAGTAGAATGATAAGACACAGGATCTCCTCGCTGCGGAGGTTTACATTCTTCTTGCGATAGGTGAACACGGGAATGGCTTGAATAAACACAAGAGTGAGCACGAAGCTGAGTACGGCATCGATGGTCATCATTAGGACCGCGTACCATGTGAATGAGGGTCCGATCAGGACGGTAAACAAATTGACCATAAAGGCTGAAGTGAATACCATCACCGGTGCGTAAGACAGCTCTGTTTTGCCAAAAGACGAGAGTCCTCGATAGAGCAGATAGAAAATGCTGACCTCGGCGGCGATCGTAAATAGTGTGGGATAGGGTGCGAAAAACCCTCCGGCCAAAATAGCGATCCCTACCGGGAGCAAAAAATCTCTTCTCAGGAACATAATGACGGCGAAGTAGGCTATGGCAAAGGGAGACAGCTCGTCCAATATCATAGCCTTTCCGAGCAAAAAACCCATTACCGTCAGCAGAATCATCCATTTCTTCTCCGCAATGAACTGTACGGCCTTCAGCGATCCCGCCCAGGATTTGATTCTCGTGCCCGCTTCTTTACGAATGGCTTTGCCTCCTTTGCCTGTTCTCAGTCCAGGGAAAGGTATTACATTCCACTTGTCCATTAATTTGGCACCCCAATCGTTTGATTTGATGGTACCCATTATAGTCAGCTTGTTCTGTGAAAGTTTGTCAGAAACACAGACCGTGCCAAAAGAAATTTCCGACAAAAACAGGGAGTGTGCGAAAGTTCAGAGAAACGCAGGCGAATGAAGCGCCTGTCTAGGTTCGTCCGTTCCCACTCGAATCAAGTTACTCTATTCTGCATGCACCCTTCCGCCTAAATTTGCTAGCGATATGAAAAGAGAATACCGGAATTCGCTTGAAACCTGTCGGACGATTCTTCACAAGCGACAAAAAAACCACAGACTCTAAAAGTCTGTGGTTCTTCCATACGTTACAATCTATGCGTAAGATCAGGTTGATAACTTACATACGTTTCGCGCCGCGGCCTCCACGTTTGCCTTCCGTGTTCTTCTTCAGCGACGAAATTCGCTCTTCACTGTCTTTTAGGAAGCGTGACATTTTATCCTCGAATGAAGGCTTGCCAAACGAAGGCTTGCCGGAAGAAGGTTTGTAAGGACGCCCTCCCCGTTCACGATTGTTATAGCTACCGCCGCCACTACCGCTGCCGCCGCCGCCAAATCGTTCTCTGTCTCCACCTGTGCGTTCCGGTCTTGGTGCTCTTGGCGGACGAGCTTGTTGTTGTACTTCACCTGCAGGACGATCTACCGCCTGCTTAATGGAAAGTCCAATTTTGCCGTCTTTATCAACGTTAATAACCTTAACGGTTACGGCGTCATTGATCTTCAGGTGATCATTGACATCCTTAACGTAATTATCGGCGATTTCCGAGATGTGAACGAGACCCGTGACACCTCCTGACAGATCCACAAATGCTCCAAAATGCGTGATGCCTGTCACTTTGCCCTCTAACTTGGTGCCCACTTCAATTGCCATAGAATAAAATGATCCTCCCTTAAAATTATACAACCCGATTTTTGAATCTGTTGCGGTATGTCAATTATACCTTATGCCACAAAGCAAGGTCAACTGAGCGGACGCCTGCTTTAGAGCCTATTTTACGGTTATATATGCATCAAATACCAGTAATTCTGTCTGATTACAGAGTACCTGCCTGTCCTATTCGTCTACTGGATAAATGGGTGTCTCGCCTGGTAGAAACATCCCGTATTTCTTCCGTGCCAGCTGCCCAATATATTCTGGATCCTGCAGCCGCTCCACTTCGTTGGACAGTTCAGTCTTCTCCTTCTGAGCCTCAGCATTGACCTTCGTTGCCTGCTCAAGCTTGGCACTCTTGTCCGCCATTTGAACAGACTGACTATAGAACGTGTATCCGGCCCACCCTGTAAAGCAAATCATAAAGGTGAGCCACAGCATGATTCGCCTGCGCGCCCCCGTCGTTTTTGATTTTTGTGTATTTCCTTGAGATGTACTTCGAGCATGACGTCCAGACGGTTTACTCATCCGTGGAACCTCCTTCATCCTAATCAGGGTGGTCTAGAACCAATAGGTCCACCACTCTTTGATCCGAACCCATACACGTTGCAGCCACATCGGCGTCTTCCATCTGCTGAGCAGTGGTCTAAGCGGCCAATAGAGCAGCTTCAATATCGGTCTGAACAACTGGTACAGCATCTTGATGATAAAAATAAACGCAGCCATGATAAATCCGAATAAAATGCGCAGGATTCTTAGTATCCCTTTGATCGGAAGAACGATCAGTACATTTAATATCCGGTAAACCACATATGCCAAACGTTTTACAATTCCAATTAACATTACCACAAATTTTTGGATCGTAACACTTAAAACCAAAAAATAGATCCAAACCCCTATGAACAGACCTAAAAAGACATAAAACCTCAAGTCTCCATGGTTAACGGAATAGAGGGTTCGAAATATAAATAAGGCTGCAATCAGCCAGTACATCAAATCAAGGATATGAATGCTCCACCGCGGAAATCTTAACTGGCCTGACAGCACCCGGTAACTGTCATACACAATTCCCATAATCCCTCCGGAGAGGAGCATCCACCCCAGTGTAAGCCACTGAAGCTCAGGATTCATCGAAACAGCTTGCCAAGAAGCCCCTTACCAGATTTAACATTAGAACCGGGATCTAGATATACAAGGGAGCTGACGTACCCTTCAATTGAGAGCAATCCTTCCTCCAAGCTGAGGTTCTTAATATGTAAATTGTTGCCCCGAATCGTCAGATGTCCGAGCTCTGTCTTGAGCAGAAATTCCTCACTGTCAAAGCTCTCTACATTCATGACACCCGTAATATCGAGCAGCTTCCGATTCTGAATCGACATGCTGTGCTGTTTCAGCTTCGTTTGTTCCATCATGGCATGTACCCCTCCCTTCTTACACCTAGCTTATGGGCGAGATACAGAGATTAGAACATACCATGAATAGAAAAAAGCACTCTATCCGACCAAGGGATAGAGTGCTCTTCCATGATGTTGACGGCATTTAAAAAATTCCATTATCCTTGGCGATGGCTTCTTCCTTCACCACAGAGAACAAGCTGGATGCCTCTTCCTTACGTGTACTCTCGGCTAATCGCTCGACGCGAACCGTAACGAGCTTCTGCCCGAATTGGACCGTGATCTCGTCGCCCACCTTAACACTTGTGCTGGGCTTCGCCTCGCGTCCATTGATCAGCACTCTCCCCTGCTCAGAGACATCCTTCGCCACGGTACGGCGCTTAATTAGCCTGGACACTTTAAGAAATTTATCAACACGCATTTACTTTACGGCTTCTTTAAGTTTATTGCCCGCTTTAAAAGCTGGAACGTTAGAAGCAGGGATTTCAATCGCTGTTCCTGTTTGCGGGTTGCGTCCCGTACGTCCGGAACGTTTGCGAGTTTCAAAAGTACCGAAACCGATCAATTGAACTTTATCGCCGCTTGCAAGTGCATCCGTAATTTCACCCAAGAAATTGTTAAGTACAGACTCAACGTCTTTTTTAGTTAATCCGCTCTTTTCAGAGATGTTGTTAATTAGATCTGTTTTGTTCATGATTAAAAGCCTCCCAAATTAAAGAAAATGATACGTAACTAAAGCCGTAGCGCACTAACGCTGTCCTGTCACGTAACTTTACTATTTTTCTATTCTTGCTTATACCGTAAAAATCCTTCTGTGACGGATCTTTTTTTGTGACAACCCCGGTATTTGTCCCATGGTTTGATCAAGAATACGATATTTTAGGGGCCATTGTCAAACAAGGCCGCCTCTCGCGAAATAGGAATGCTATTCCAATTCCTTATTCGCTGAATCCATTTCTCCACATGACCTTGGAGCGATGAAGCAGGTTCCATCAAAAATCCTTTAGTACTTGCTTCGCTTCCTGCCAGTATCCTTCCATCTCATCCAAGCTGCTGTCATGGACCGTACGTCCCTGCTCGGCCAGCCGCTGCTCAATGTAGCGGAATCTGCGGCTAAACTTGCGGTTTACGGCAGACAGCGCCTCCTCCGGATCAGCATCAATGAACCTTGCGATATTGACGGACGCAAACAAAATGTCACCGAGCTCCAGCATTTGCTCCTGTGGAGACTGCCCTTCGGCAATCGATTCCTTCAGCTCAGCCAGCTCCTCCTCGACTTTGGCGATGACGCCGCTTACGTCGTCCCAGTCAAACCCGACTTTGGCCGCTTTCTTCTGAAGCTTGTACGATTTCATCACAGCAGGCAGATCTCTTGGGATCCCCGCCAGGGCCGATGTATCTTCGCTCTCTTGCCCTTTGCGCTTCTTCTCCTCAAGCTTCATCGCTTCCCAGTTCGCGAGCGCCTCGCCTGCATCCTCTGCTTGGTTATCGCCAAAGACGTGCGGATGACGGAAGATCAGCTTATCATTCAGCGTTTCAATCACGTCATATACGTTAAATGAGCCCAGCTCCTCCTCCATTTGGGAGTGAAGCATAATTTGGAGCAGCAAATCTCCAAGCTCCTCCTTCATGTGGTCTGGGTCATCATCATCGATGGTTTCCAGCACTTCATAGGTCTCCTCAATCAGATTCTTGCGGATCGAAGCATGCGTCTGCTCGCGGTCCCATGGACAGCCTTCCGGGCTGCGGAGAATGGCCACAATTTCGTGCAAACGGCTGAAGGTACGTCTGCGCAGCTGCTCATCGTCTCTTCTCGGTACATAGATCAAGGATAGATTGCCGTACCCTTCTACCCGATCCAGCTCATATAGCGGAACTTCATGAATTTGCTCCTGACCCTCCACCCCGAGCGCATGGCAGGCATAGACCAGAGTATCGTCAGGATAGACCTCCATCAGGCTCAGCTTCACATCGGAAGCGGTAAACATATCATACACCTGTCCTATCACCGTATGGAGCTGAGGATGAAACAGGCTTGCGTCAATGACACCGGCATCAAGCAGCTGAAAGCCTTCAATCGGATCAAAGCCGAGCCTAGTGAAGGCTTCATCCAGGAAGCTCTCCCCGCCGAGTACCGTCAGCTCTATTCCCCGCTCTGGACAACGCTCCTTCAGGAGGCGAACTGTAGCTTCCGCTACCATGGGGTGTCCGGGTACAGCGTACACGATCTCTTCCCCTGCGGCCGCTCCGGCTGCCAGCTGGATCAGCTCCTCCGTAATCGCATCATAGACCTCGGGGAAAGAACTCTTGGCTTCATATATATTATCGAAAGAAGTAATCGTTAATTGTAGATCTGACAGATCATTAAACACCGGATGATCGAGTGTCCGTGCATAGACATGCGGCGCTTGCTTCAACCTCTTCAGTATTCCAAGCGTCAGCTGGTCTTCTCCTCCCGAACCGAGACCAACAACCGTGATCGCTCCGCTCATAAGCATTACCTCCAAAATAGTTTAAGTCGTATTAACTATAACACAGCCCGACAGCCTGCATGCAGTCATCAGGATGCAGGCGGCTCACAGCAGCTTCAGCTTCTGCAGCAGCTGTGTGAGCTTCGCTCCCTTCGGCAGCACGGCAATCTCTGCTGCCGTAATCAGCTTCGTGCGGATGGCTCCCAGCACGAAGACAAGCACGCCTGCTGCAACACCCAGCAGGCTCTGGACGAGCGCGGTGATTCTCCCATCCGCGCTAAGCCCCGCGACGCTTGTGCACAGCACAGCAGCGCCTGCGGAGACCATCGCCGCGAAGACAGCCATCGCGGCGGTCACCAGCGCCGGCTTGAGTAACGCGGCGCTGGGGGACACACGCAGCTGCAAGAGCCTTGCCAGCAGCAGCGCGTTCATGGCGGCTGCAGCGGCAAAGGCTGCCGCAGACGAGATGGCCGCTCCGCTGATTCCGAGCGGCGGCACGAGTATGAGGTTCAGCAGCGTCTTAATCGCTGCTGCTGCCAGCATGATAAGCGCAGGCGCTTTGGCGCTGCCGAGCCCCTGCAGTAAGGCAGCAGCGATGACGCTGACGGTGCTCCCTGCAGCAGATAACGCGAGTATACGGAGCGTGATCGTCCCTTCTGCGTTCATATACAGCATGCGGTTAATCGGCTCTGCCAGCACCATAATGCCAATCGAAGCGGCAAGTCCAATCAGCCAGAACCACTTCAATGCCAGACTGCTGTGTCTTTGAATTCCCGCTTGGTCCTGTCTGATCTTGGCCTCTGCCAGAGCAGGCACGAATAATACCGATAAAGATGTAGCCAGCATAGTCACAAGCTGGACCAGCGGCAATCCCCGATTATAAATGCCGAATGTCTGCATCGCTTCCAGATCATTTAGTCCTTCCTGCTTTAACAGCCGAGGGACGGTAAAGGTATCTACCATATTAATTAAAGGCACAGCAACCGAGCCGAGAGCAACCGGGATGGCATATCTCAGTACTGTCCGGAGCAGCGCACCCGTGGATTTTCCCTCCGGAGCCAAAGGCTGTGTCCCTATTCGAGGACTGCTCTGACTTTGTCGAAATCCCCTTGACCGAGATCGTATCAGCCAAAATATCCACATCACGACTAGACCTGCCGCGCCCCCTGCTGCGGAACCCAGCATAGCCCCAGCGGCAATATTCTCTGCACTGGCGCCATATCCCATGAGCAGAAATAATACAATTAACATAACAGTCACACGTATCGTTTGCTCGGTAACCTGAGACACCGCAGTCGGTACCATGTTCTGAAGACCTTGAAAGTAGCCTCTCAGCCCTGCCATCACCGGCACGAATAGCAAGGAGAGAGAGGCTGCCCGTACCGATGAAATAACCTCACTGTTATCGATCAGACGACCAATCAGCGGTGCACTCCAATAAGTAAGGACACAGAGACATCCTCCTACGATGGCAAGCAGTATGGTGGTCGCCTTCAGTACTTTACGGCCCTCTTCTTCGTCACCTCTTGCTTCTGCCTCTGCCACAAGCTTGGATACCGCAATAGGAAAGCCGGCGGTCGCCAGTGTAACGAGCATGATATAAAAAGGATAGACCGTATTGTATATACCGAATACGCCGTCTCCGGCAATATTTTGCAGCGGGATCTTCTGCAGTGTCCCAATCAGTTTGGATAAGATCGCAGCGCTGCTTAGAATAAAAGCACCTTGAAGCAGCTTTTTGCCCGAATTGGATGAGTTCATCTATGTATACCTGCTTTGTTATAAAATAAAGGTGAAGTACATGATCTCTATTATACGAGCATTTTGCATAAATCCCAAAACAAGCTTTAAAAAAGCAAAGAACTCCTGCCTGTTAGAAGGCAGGAGTTCTTCTGCACGCTACTGCTCCATCTGTTTCCCAAGAAATGCGGCAGCGGTTTCAGCCATTTTGGTCTCGAGCTGAGACATTTTAGTGGATTCGTCCTTGCTGTACATAATGACTGCACCAATCGGGTCTCCTCCCGATATGATCGGTGCTACAACATAGGATGATAAAGGTTCGATATGATCTTTAGCTAATTCATAAGATCCGTTGCTGTTCTCAAGCAATGTCTTGCGGTTATCCATTGACGTTTCTACCATATGACCAATCTGCTTATCCAAATATTCCTTCTTCGATCCGCCTGCCACAGTAATAATCGTATCCCGATCTGAGATTAACGTTACATGGCCGGTACTTTCATACAGTGATTCTGCATACTCCTTCGCAAAATCGCCAAGCTCTCCAATGGGAGAGTACTTCTTCAGAATGACCTCGCCGTCACGGTCCACAAAAATCTCGAGCGGGTCTCCCTCGCGAATTCGCAAAGTACGGCGAATCTCTTTCGGAATAACCACACGACCAAGATCATCAATACGGCGGACGATACCAGTAGCTTTCATTTACATGTTGCCCCACTTTCTCGAGAAGATTTTTCAACTACTGTTCCTTTTATGAGGAGGGTCCAGGGTAGTTAAGTGTGATTTCTATATAGAGTGAACTAAAGAAAAATATGTTCATCACAGGTAACAGACCGGCCCTAATGTGCTGGGCCCCCTGCAGTGATTTCAGGGTTAGTCCTGCCACCAGATCCACCTCTGATCAAAATAATGACGATGCAAAACTTTAGTTCAATCTATCTAGACCATAGTATTCTTCTGTTCCCAGTTCCTTATACATGAAATATACAATAAGTTCCTAAGTGCAGAATCCGCTCTCATCCAAAAAGAAAAGGCGCGGTTTCCCGCGCCTCAGCCTTGTTCTTATTTACCATCGGTATTCGATTCTGTACTCTCGCCTTCTGTTCCCGAATCGGCTGCGCCCTCGTCACCTGTCGATCCTTCTTCAGAACCTTCGGTTCCAGCATCAGTTCCCTCAGTTCCTTCGGTGCCTTCCGTACCCTCTGTACCTTCGGTACCTTGTTCAGCAGCCGGATTCGCAGGCAGTTTGATCTCGCCTTCAATGACTCCATCCACTTCATTCGTCATAAATTCCTGAACTTCCACGTTCACGACAGAGCTCTTGAGCAGCTTCGTTTGCGCTTCTGTTAACTCTTCAAAGGTCGGCTCTGTACGTTTCTCGACCTTAATAATATGGTAGCCGTAATCCGTTTCGACCGGCTCACCAATGACACCCTCCTCTTGGGTTTTTGCCGCTTCCTTGAAAGCTTCTACCCAATTCGTAACCGGTGTGTCCTCATACAATCCACCGTTTTCTGCCGATCCCGGGTCTTCAGAATACTCTTTGGCGACGGCAGCAAAATCTTCACCTTTGTCCAGCTTGGCTTTGACTTCCTTCGCAAGTTTAAGAGCTTCCCCTTCCGGGCGAGCTTCCCCTGACTCAGGATCTGTGTTGCTGATCAGCACATGACGAACACTTGCTGTAATAAATTGATCTTTACTAGCTTCATACTCTGTCTTCACCTGCTCGTCAGTTACATCCTGTGACTTGTACTCAATCAGGCTCAAGACACGTGTCATGTAATTCTTAAGCTCGTCCTCTGTCACTTCGTAATCCTTAAGCATCTGACTCCAGGCTTCGTCTCCGCCAACCTGAGTCTTCATTTGAGTGATCTGGGCTTCTGCCTCTTCAAGGCCTTTTTCCCCTGCTTCTTGAGACACGTCTTTACTCAAATATTCATACGCTACCTGCTGTTTCACAAACATCTCGCGCATTTCATCCATCTGCAGGTAGGCTGCAATCGTTGGATTCATGAATTCCATAATCTTGAGCTCTGCATTGAATTCCTTCTCCGTGATTTCGCCGCCTTTATATTTTACAACCACACTGCTCGTGTCGCCTTCAATTGAATTATTAAAGCTGGTGCTGCCTCCTCCCGCATCATTGCTTCCGCATGCTGCCAGAAGAGATATCGATAGAGCGCCGACAGCGGTCACCGCGATCGTCTTCCAGGTTTTTCTGTTATTTTGCAACATCCTGTAGTTCCCCCTTTGATTTGAATGCATCCTTCATGGCTGCAAGAAACTTCTCTAATGTTTGGAGCATTTCTTGATCACTCAGACCCTTGCCTTTAATATGGACGATCATGCTCTGTCCTTGTTCAAATTGTACACGTCTTTCGAATTGATTGCCAATCCTTGCAAGCTTAGCGCCATCCACTGCTTTTTCGCGTCCTTCATAGAACTTCACAGAGATTTGGTCCCCGCGCTGCACAATGGTCTCGATCCCGTATTTCTTGCCGTATATTTTGAGTCTGGCCACAGACAGCAGATTCGTAACAGCTTCCGGCAGATCTCCAAACCGATCAACCAGCTCATCCTCAAGCTCCATTGCATCATCAAATGCAGCGAGCACAGCAACCTTCTTATAAATCTCGATCTTCTGAATACTATCATAGATATAATCAGAAGGCAGATACGCATCAATACTAATGTCAATGGACGTGCTCCAGCTCTGCTCCTGCGGTGCTTCTTCTCCGAGCATTGTTACTTTGCGTCGATTGATCTCTTCTGACAGCATCTGAGAGTACAGATCAAACCCGACAGAGGCGATGAAGCCATGCTGCTCTGCACCGAGCAAATTCCCGGCCCCGCGGATAGACAGATCGCGCATCGCAATTTTGAATCCAGAGCCAAGCTCTGTAAATTCCTTGATGGATTGCAGTCTTTTCTCCGCTACTTCAGTAAGCACTTTGTCTCTTTGGTACGTGAAATAGGCATACGCAATCCGATTCGAACGCCCTACCCTGCCGCGCAGCTGATACAGCTGGGACAAGCCCATTTTATCCGCATCATGCACGATCAGTGTATTCACGTTTGGTATGTCAACCCCGGTCTCGATGATACTGGTGCTGACCAGCACATCAAATTCACCATCCAGGAAATCAAGAATCGTTTTTTCTAGTTCAGTTTCGGACATTTGGCCGTGACCAACCCCCACTCTTGCCTCAGGGACAAGTGCGGAAATCTCTGCTGCCATCTCCTGTATACCTTGGACTCGGTTGTACAAGTAGTACACTTGACCGCCTCGCGCCAGTTCCCGCTCAATCGCTTCACGAACAAGCGTCTGACTATGCTCAACAACATACGTTTGTACGGGAAAGCGATTCTCCGGTGGTGTTTCGATAACCGACAAATCTCTTACCCCCAGCATGGACATATGCAGCGTTCTCGGAATCGGCGTAGCTGTGAGTGTAAGCACATCGACATTGGTCTTTAGCTTCTTCAGCTTCTCTTTATGCGTTACACCGAATCGCTGCTCTTCATCCACAATCAGCAACCCGAGATCCTTAAACACAAGATCCTGAGAGAGTAAACGATGTGTACCAATGACGATATCAATCGTTCCTTGCTTGATGCCTTTGGCCGTCTCGTTCTGCTCTTTGCGTGTACGGAAACGGCTAAGAACACTGACATTAAACGGATACCCGGAGAAGCGTTCACGGAATGTCTCGTAATGCTGCTGAGCCAGAATGGTCGTCGGTACAAGAACAGCAACCTGTTTGCCTTCAATCGCCGCCTTGAATGCAGCACGAATGGCGACCTCTGTTTTACCGTAACCTACATCTCCACACAGAAGTCTGTCCATTGGACGACCCTGCTCCATATCCTTCTTGATTTCCTCTATAGCACGAACCTGATCCCGCGTTTCGTCATATGGGAACATGTCCTCAAATTCCTGCTGCTCTGCGGTATCCTTATCAAAGGCATACCCAGGAGAGGATTGCCGCTCTGCATAGAGCTTAATCAGGTCATCGGCTATATCCTGGACAGAGCTGCGGACTTTATTTTTAACACGGGTCCATTCATTCCCGCCCAGCTTATAGATCTTCGGCTCCTTCTCTTCTGAACCGACATACTTCTGAATGAGATCGATCTGCTCGATTGGAACAGACAGCTTGTCGCCGCCTGCATATAAAATATGCATGTAATCTTTATGGATACCGCCTACTTCAAGTGTGCCGATCCCCATATATTTACCGATTCCATGATTTTGATGTACGACGTAATCTCCAACCTTGAGCTCACTGTAGCTCTTGATCCGCTCTGCATTGTCCACATTGCGCATCGGCTTCCGTACTTTGCGCTGTTTTTGAGAGAACATCTCTCCCTCAGTAATAACAGCCAGCTGAATAGAAGGCATTTCAAATCCGCTTTGCAGATTCCCAATGACCATGTTTGGCTCATGGATGTCATAGTCCTGCAGCACTTTACGCATTCGATCGAGCCGTTCCTCGCCGCTGGCCATCATAACGACGTTGACACCTGCTTTTTGCCAGCGCTCCATCTCTGCCTTAAGCACATTCATTTGGCCATGGAAATCCTGCATACTGCGGCTGACCATATTTAGGATGTTCTGCGGCTGTGTGTGCGGTACCTGACGAAGGAAGATGGATACGAATAAGGTCTGGAACGGCCGATGGTACAGCACCTGATCATGGTCAAGAGAGAGCGTAAGCTGCGGCAGCGTTTTGCCGTTTTGCAGCAAATGAACACTCCACTCCGATTCATCACGTTCGAGCTGTTTCCCTGTCTCCAAGAGTCTTGCCGGCTCATCCATGATAAGAATGGTATCCTCAGGCATGTAGTTATAGATGGTCTGCTTCTCTGGATACAGCTCTGTTACATATTTATAGATTTCAGGAAAATAGACATGCTCGCGCAGCAGCTCGATTTCACGATGGATCTCCTCGCGCAGACGCAGCTTCGCTTGGCGGTCCGTTGTTTTATCGAGCTGCTCTTCGAGCAGAATCACTGTTCGATCCGCAGCCTGTTCCATTCTCTCCTGGCTTGCAATCAGTTCCTTACACGGTGTTATCCTCACTTGCTCTACTCGGTCTATTGACCGCTGGTCTGCGGGATCAAATGTCCGTATCGAGTCAATTTCATCATCAAACAGCTCAATACGATAAGCCAGCTCGGCCGTGAGTGGGAAGAAATCAATGATTCCTCCGCGTACACTCATCTCACCTTGAGATTCAACGCGCTCAACGCGTTCATATCCGAGCTCAACCATACGTTTGAGAAATTGCTCCAGCTCAATCGTTCCGCTCTGCTTAAGAGTAATCTCTGCACTTGCTATCACCTGCGGAGCAGGAAGGTAGCGTCTTGCGCCAGAGAGTGGAATCACAACAATGCCCCGAAAACCGGCTGCACACTTCAGTAATACTTCAATGCGCTGAGCAAGTGTTTCAGGACTGGAAATTGCTGCTTCTGCAGCAATCAATTCATTGGCCGGATATAGCAGCACTTGATCGGCAGAAAGCGCTTCCTGTAAGTCTTCTGCCACTTTCTGTGCCGCAAACATATTATGAGTCACCACGAGCATCGGTCGATCCAGCTGTTTATGCATAGCAGCCATCATAACCTGGCGAGCTGAACCCGACAATCCGGAGATGAGCTGCTCCTTCATTCCTGACCGAATACCGGAAGTTATCGATTCAAAATCGGAATCTTTAGTAAAAGCTTCAATAAGTGCTTGTAGCAAAAGGGGCACCTCTCTTATAACTTACTTTACTTTTAATATAACCTGTCATTCTCTTTATAACTGTAAACATATGGATAATGAATCTGATTTCATCATAATCTTTTTTGACGGACCTGACCAGCAAAAGTGGGCGGGCTGCAGCCAGATAACTGAAAAAAAAGCCTCAGCAAACGCTGCCAAGGCCGCAAGGCTGGATGTATAATTCCCATCCTTAAAGCACTGTTCTATGCTTCTTGATTCCCTATTCACCGCTATTGCAGCGGGCTTGTTAACAGACAAAGCTCTGGATTCACCAGGATCGCCTCATTACAGTAATCGCAAGTGATGTTAACCATCATTTCGCCTTTTGAATTATAGGCTATTATATCCCTTCGTTCCGCAGGGGTCAAGAAATGAAGACCCAGCCTTGCTTCCGTTACTTCGGATGAATCAATCTGTCCAATCGAAGTTCCACAATGCCTGCAGACATAATGAATTGGCATACTCTTATCCTCCTGAAAAGAAATGATATCTTCTATTCTTTCCAGAAATCACGAGTTTATAAAGCTTGGATGAAACAAGTAATCAAATTTACAATGTCTATTCGACTTACATCCGCCCGGCTGAATTAACCAAATTCACATCTTGCTATTTGGTTAATTCATCCTTATCCATTAAATTTCGCCATCGTCCGCTCAAAAGTATCCTTCATCGCATACTCGAGGGCGTCACAGGTTGCTTCAATCATAGATTCAACCGCTTCCTGCTCCTTCTTCGCGAACTTAGACAGAACATAATCTACAATCGCGTAGCCTGGCTCCGGTCTCGAAATACCCATACGCACACGATTGAACTGCTGTGTCCCGGTATGCTGAATAATCGATTTAATTCCGTTATGGCCGCCTGCACTGCCTTGGTATCGGAGGCGGATCTTGCCTACTTCAGTGTCCATATCATCATAGACTACAATAAGATCTTCAAGGGCAACCTTATAATAATCCATATACGCTCTAATGGATTCGCCAGAGAGATTCATATACGTCATTGGCTTAATCAGCACTGCCTTCTCCCCTTGTATCATTCCTTCTCCGATAAGAGCTTTGCACTTGCTCTGATTAATAGTAATACCATGGCGCTCTGCCAGAGCGTCGAGTGCCATGAATCCTATGTTATGCCTCGTCTTGGCATATTCGGAACCGGGATTGCCAAGTCCCACTATCCATTTCATATGAGAGGCTGCCTCCTTCATATTTCATATTGCTTCCCAACCAGCGCACTAATCTTGAACAACCAATTGGACTTACACGAAGTTTCACTTTACAATAAAAACAATTGTTTAGATTCGATCAGCATAACAGCAAGAAAGGATGAACCGGTCATGCGCCATGATATTGAACGTTTAACGCAGCCGTACCAATTTCAACACCATTTGGAACAGGCCATACCGGTGCAAGTGTATGACCACGGCAACCATGTCGAGATCGGATGCATTACCACTTACGATGAGCCCTTTGTTGAAATTAACGGTGCTCTGTTTAACCGATCTTATCATCAGTTCATTTCAAGGCCCGGATATTAAATAATAACCGGGATACGCCGACAGGGGTTACATTGTCGTCCTAGACGACAATGTAACCCCTTTTTCTTATTTCATGCAGATCTTTATTCGATTTCAAACAATTTACTAATCGACAATTCCTCGTGAACCCGAATGATGGCTTCGCCAAGCAATGGAGCGACGGATAGAACATTCAGTTTCTTCGTTGGATTCGGATGTGTAATCGGAATCGTATCCGTTACAATAACTTCCTTCAGCGGTGAATTCTCCAAACGCTCCATCGCAGGGCCTGACAATACAGGATGCGTACAGCAAGCGTACACTTCTTTGGCTCCGCCTTCCATAAGTGCATTGGCACCAAGCACAATTGTACCCGCAGTATCGATAATGTCATCGATCAAGATCGCTGTCTTGCCTTCAATATTACCGATAATATTCATCACTTCACTAACGTTAGGCTCTGGTCTGCGTTTGTCAATAATCGCAAGTGGAGCATTCAGGAAGTCCGCCAGCTTGCGTGCGCGTACAACGCCGCCATGGTCCGGAGACACAACAACTGGATTCTCAATTTGCTTGGAACGGAAATACTGTGCCAAGATCGGAACCGCCAGCATGTGGTCTACCGGAATATCGAAGAAGCCCTGAATCTGCATAGCATGCAGGTCCATCCCGATGACGCGTGTCGCTCCCGCTTTTTCAATCAGGTTAGCTACAAGCTTAGCCGTAATCGGATCTCTTGAGCGTGCCTTCCGATCTTGTCTTGCATATCCATAGTAAGGAATAACGACATTGATCGTTTTGGCAGATGCACGTTTCAATGCATCAATCATGACCAGCATCTCCATCAGGTTGTCGTTTACTGGGGCACAAGTCGACTGAACAATGTAAACATGACTACCACGTACACTTTCAGACAGCTTCACTTGAATTTCACCGTCGCTAAAACTCGTAGTATGGGATTCGCCCATAGGAATACCAATGTAATCAGCAATTTGGTGTGCAAGCTTCGGGTTCGAGTTACAAGTAAATATTTTTAATTTGGAATCAAAATAAGTCATAAAATAAAAAACCTCCGTGCTGGTTCATTGGAATCTATTTTTAGATCTGCTTGTGTCTAAACGTCGGCGCTGCTTCATCACGAAATACAGCAAAAATTAGGAATTAGCGTTATTCTTCTTGGCTTTCGCACGTCCACGAATCTTCTCTGCATAGCCAGGTTTATTCTCTTGACGCGATCTTGCAATAGCAAGGTCATTCTCCGGAACAGCATGCGTAATGGTCGAACCCGCAACAACATAGGCGCCTTTACCTACTTTGACAGGAGCAATCAAATTCACATTACTGCCCACGAAGGCATCATCTTCAATTTCAGTGACAGCTTTATTATATCCATCGTAGTTCACAGTTATCGCGCCGCAGCCGATATTCACATTCTTACCGACTTTTGCGTCGCCAACATAGCTCAAGTGAGAAACCTTCGAGCCATTGTCAATGGTCGCATTTTTGATCTCGACAAAATCGCCGACCTTCACTTGTTCTCCAAGCTTGGCCCCCGGACGCAGATACGCGAAAGGCCCTACTGATGTTTCATTACCCACTTCGGCATCGACTAATACGGACTGTTTAACGGTAACGTTATCGCCAATGACACTGTTCTCAATATCTGTATTCGGACCGATGACCGATTGCTCTCCAATCTTGGTGTTGCCTTTGAGCATCGTTCCAGGGTACAAGACAGTGTCTGCGCCGATCTCAACATCCGCACCGATATAGGTGGAAGAAGGATCAATAATGGTTACCCCGTTCAGCATATGCTTGCGTGCAAGACGTTCGCGCATAAATCCTTCCGCCTCGGATAGAGCAACACGATCGTTTACACCAATCGATTCTGCTGCATCATAGGTCATGAAGGCTTCAACCGTTTCGCCCGCTTCACGGAAAATACCAACAACGTCAGTCAGGTAATATTCTTGCTGTGCATTGTTGTTCGTAACTTTATCCAGAGCTTCAAACAATTTGGCATTGTCAAAGCAATAGGTGCCTGTATTTATCTCTTGAACTGCATTCTCTGCATCGTTGCAGTCCTTCTGCTCAACGATCTTCGTTACAGATCCATCCTCGCCCCGAATGACACGGCCATAACCAGCCGGGTTGTCCATATGAGCGGTCAGAACGGTAGCTGCAGCACCGCGGCTTTCATGCAGCTGCATCAAGCCTTCGAGTGTTTCACTTGTAACGAGCGGAGTGTCGCCGCAAATGACAATCGTAGTTCCTTCCTCAGAACCTAGCAAATCCTTAGCCTGTTTAACGGCATGTCCCGTGCCAAGCTGCTGCTCTTGTAATACGTATTCTGCGGAAGCTCCCAAGTAAGATTGTACAGCTTCTGCTCCATGTCCAACCACGACAACGTTACGAGTAACGCCTGCACGTTTTACGGTGTCCAGAACGTGGCCGACCATCGGTTTGCCGCATACAGGATGCAACACCTTATACAATTTGGACTTCATTCGTTTGCCCTGCCCTGCGGCAAGTACAATAGCCATTTTCTTCAACATCCCGACCTCCTGCGCTGAAATTGTAATGTTATCCATTCTGCTGTTACAGAACGAAAAGGATCCCATTCCTCGTTCACTTTGAAAGGAATAACGGTCTAGTCAACATTAAATTGGGCACAAGCAAGTACCCCATAATCCATATTATGGGAGGTAACGAGTCCGTGCTCCAATATTGCTCATTAATGAATATACTTCATTCTTGAAAAAAAGAAAAGAGAGCCATAAAATGACCCTCTTTTCTTTCGAACCCCAATAATGTTCTTAAGCGCCTTCTTCGATAACCTCTTCCTCAGTTGCAGCACGTTCGTATTCAGCTAAAACAGCCGCTTGAATCTTCTCGCGTGTACCGGAAGAAATCGGATGGGCGATGTCACGGAATTCTCCATCGGGAGTCCGTTTACTTGGCATAGCAACAAACATTCCGTTGTTACCATCAATAACGCGAATGTCATGAACGACGAACTCATTATCGATCGTAATCGAAGCTATAGCCTTCATTCTCCCCTCAGAGTTGACACGGCGGAGTCTGACATCTGTAATCTGCATGTGTGTTCACCACCTTTTTCCATCGGAACTTGGTGTATAATTCCACACAACATACAGAAACTCCTTCTTTTTATTTCCATAAAAATGTCCTAATTTAAGGAATTTTTTGAGTTTTGGTGCAATTCGAGAGCTATTCGACAAAACTTGCGAAAGATCGATAGAAATCCCTCTGTATCAGGGAAGTCGATGTCACTCGCTTCGGTTAAAATAATTGCCTGGTGCAACTGAGATTTGCTTCGTCTTGGGATCCACTGCTGTCAGTGTGGCCAGTGAAACATAATCATGAAGCAGACGCTCTTCTGAATCCACTTCCCCCGACTCAACAAGCACGCCGACCCCGGCCACTTCAGCATTAAACTCCCTCAGCAAATCGATCATCCCTTGCACCGTTCCTCCGGCCTTCATAAAATCATCGACGATGAGCACGCGAGACTTCTCTGGAAGAGCCCTTCTGGACAGGGACATCGTATGCAGGCTCTTATGAGAGCCGGATACATAATTGATACTCACAGCTGAGCCTTCTGTCACTTGATGATCTCGTCTAACTAGGACTACAGGAAGATTGAGCTGTGAGCCTACAGCATAAGCAAGCGGAATGCCTTTGGTCTCTACCGTCATCACGGCATCAATTTCTCGGCCTGCAAATGCGGTAGCCATAATCTTGCCGATCTCGTTCGTTGTAGCCGGTTGACCCAGCAGATCAGACATATATAAATATCCACCAGGTAAAATCCGATCAGGCTGTTCGAGTAATTCACATAAATTCTGTATGAAGGATAACGAACGTTCATAGGACATCTTGGGCATAAACTTCACCCCACCCGCTGCGCCAGCGAGTGTCTGCAGGTCTCCCATTCCTTCATCCTCAAATACTTCCTTGATAATGGCAAGATCTTCACTAATCGAAGATTTCGCCGCACCATAACGCTCTGCAAAAGTCGTTAAGGGAATCAGTGTATGTGGTCTCGAAAGCAAATATTGTGTCATTTCTACTAAACGAGCGCTTCGTTTTAATTTCTTCACGTCGATTCCTCACGATCTATCTCCAAATCCGAATGTTTACAATTCAATATATCATTTTTGTACGTATTTGTACAACAATCAATTCGTTTTTATACTATAAATGGAAAAAATGAAGCTTATGTCAGTAATCTTACTGCATAAACTTCTTTACAGAATCCTCGAAGGCCATTATAGATTCTCGGCACCTTCGATTCTTTTGAAACGAGGCCGAATACCGTAGGTCCACTTCCCGACATGAGAACACCATCGGCTCCAAGCTTCATCATTGCTTCCTTCAATTGGCCTACCTCTGGATGCAGCTTCAAAGTTACATCCTCTAATGCATTACCCAGTTCCTTACAAACCCCTGCAAAAGACTGATTGCGAATGGCATCTTCCATTCTTTTGGCGGATGGATGCCTCTGAATCTGATCGCTGCGTACACGACCATATACCTCTGCAGTAGAAACGTTAATCGGCGGCTTCGCCAGCACGACCCAGCATTGCGGCGGATTCGGAAGCTGATGAAGCTGCTCTCCTCTTCCAGTAGCTAGTGCCGTTCCTCCCGTAATACAAAAAGGCACATCCGAGCCTAATTCTGCACCCAGGAGCCTCAGCTCTTCATCGGATATATTGAGACCCCACAACTTGTTCAAGCCCCGCAGGGTGGCCGCAGCGTCACTGCTGCCGCCTGCAAGACCCGCTGCTACGGGTATCTTCTTATCGAGATGAATGTACACGCCTTTTTTAACGTCATATCTGTCCTTCACCAGCTTGGCAGCCTGGAAGGCCAGGTTCTTCTCATCCAGGGGGATATACCCCGCCTGACTCGAGATCATAATCGTGTCCCGCTTGATTTCAGACATTTCAATCCGATCCGCAAGATCAACCATGGTCATAATCATTTCTACTTCATGATAACCATCGCTTCTTTTATGTAATACATCCAACATCAAATTAATTTTCGCAGGAGCTTTTTCATAAATTTTCAAGGCGACTCACCCACCCTCAGCTATTCCCTCAAGACAACTTAACATATTATATCAAAAGCAGACTGTCAAGTCATATTGTTCCCTTCATAAATGTGGCTATATATAAAAAGCCCCCTGCTGTATCCAGGGGACCTTCCTAATTATCCTTGACCCTTTCGTGCTGCCTGCTCTGCAAGCTGTATAGCCCTCTTCACCATATTGCCTGCATCCTTGGCTTTGATCCCGCCCCAGCCTTCTTGCTGAACAGTATCATAAAAGCCCAGGTCCTTGGCCAGCTCATACTTGAGCTCTTCTGACATTACACTGCGTCTTCTGCGGCTCATAAGGCTTCCTCCTTATTAAAGGACTCATAATTTCATGTTTCGGTCGTTAGTATGTGTCTAGGCGGGTTATTATATGCGCACTCGTTTAACGCCCTCCTTAAGCCGTACTAACCCCTCACACTTAATAAGACGGTGCTGGCAGCTAATCCTCTCACTTATGCAATAAAAAATATGCAATAAAAAAAACGGCCCCGTCCATAATGGACGAGAGCCGCCTTGAGAAATCAAGCTTACACTTCGTTGTACGATATTTCGCTGATGACTTGCTCAGGATCATATACTGAAACCTGTACTGCTTCAGTCAATATATCGGCGTAACTGTAAGACACCCGTTTAAACGTTTGCTGTTCTTGATCTAGCTTCACAATAAAAACAGAAGGGTACGTTTCTTCCAATACACCAGTACGCTCAATTGTCTTACGGCGTCCACCGTTTGCACGAAGTAGAATCTTCTGGCCAACATGAGCGTCGAGACTGCGTTTGATATCCAATAGCGAATTTTTAGCCATGGCTAACGACCACCTCTTTCCTTGTCCATTATACAAGGTGTTTCAGAGTTTGTCAAATCATCAATTATATCAGCATCAAAAATGTGTTGTCAACGAATATTTTAGCAACGTTATTGCTTTAATTAAGTACAGCTATTTTTGGATCGAAAAAATTCCCAATTCACTGATCATCAGCTCAATTCTCCCTTGTTATACGAAGCAGAAAAAGACCCCTTAGAAATAAGGAGTCCCTGTGAATTAAATACTTATTCTGTAAGCTTCAGATCGCTGCTGGTGTGACCTTAAGAGTGGACAAATCCTGAAGCGGAGGTAAGCCTATCCGATAGCTTCCTCTGGACTCAAGCCCGCCGACACCGTCACTGCCGCTAATGGTGTGATGGATAATATCATTAATGTTAATCGTATCCTTCACGGAGGTGAACGCCGCCTTCGCTGCCACATATACAGGATCAAGCGCATGTATTAATACCCGGCTGGGGCTGCTGGCAAAATTCGCACCTGCACGGATCAGTGCTTCAAAATGGGACTGACACGCACCTGCAACGATCGTCAGCGCATCCAAATGCCATTCATATTGTCTGGCTACCTGAACGGCTGCAATGAAGTTAGATGAGTTCTTATAATGATTGATGTTATACAGATCATAGGGCTGTCTGCCCTTTAGTACTCCATCATGCCCCGTGATGACGACAATATCAGGGCGTGAGCGCGGCAGGAGCCGATATAGTGTATCTGCCATGGAAGCTTCATGTACATAATGGCCTTCTGCGGGTACACGCAGTCTTTCATACAATGCCATGCTTTTCTTAAGATAATTAGGGTCTCCATCCAGATGGAGCACCTTGCCAGGCATTTCAAAAAAAGAAGGAGACTCTGTCTGTGTGTTCTTGCTCCACTCATCAACTAACCCCGCCTGGTTACGCTGTGCTTGCTCCAGACGGTGCTTCTGCAATAGCGAGTAAGATTCGTTTGCTTTAATATGTGCCAGCCGCGTCTTGTTCGTCTCAGGCTCATACGGCACTCTGATCAAATCATTCAGCGGAGAATCCGCAAGGAGCCTAAATTCGGTTCCTTTAATGACTGCCTTATCCTTCTCGAGGCCCTCCACTCGGAACGTGACATCTCCCCCATACGATTTCCGAACGACCAAGTCTCCTATATTCATCAACGTTATCACCTCTAACCCTATGTTATGGGCGAGGCAGGGCTTTGGTTCATCTCTTTTTCGTATTTGGCGAAGGGAGGACCGCTTGTAGGGCTATTTAGAGTCTTAACCCTTGATTCCTGCTTCCAGCAAGACATCACTTAGACGGGCGTACTCTTTAATACTGAGTGTCTCTCCGCGTCTTGTAGGTTCAATCTCAGCCGCCTCCAGCAGAGGCTCCAGCTGATCTCTATTTTCTTTGGTAAAGAAGCGGCTCTTCAAATTATTTGCGATGGTCTTCCGTCTTTGTGCAAATGAAGCATGAATCACCTCGAAGAAAAACTTCTCATCCTTCACTTCAACCGGAGGCTTCTCTCTTACCTTTAACTTAATAACGGCAGATTCAACATTAGGCTGCGGGATAAAAACCGTATGAGGAACGATACATACCAGTTCAGGCTCGCTGTAATATTGCACCGCGATGCTTAGCGTCCCATAATCCTTCGTTCCTGGAGAAGCAGCCATTCGTTCTGCAACTTCCTTCTGAATCATGACAACGATGCTGTCGAGCGGGAGCTTCTCCTCCAGCAGTCTCATCAAGATCGGTGTCGTTACATAGTAAGGCAAATTAGCAACGACGCTGACCTTATCCATGCCCGCGAAATTTTTTGCAAATAATTCAGGAAGATCTGTTTTAAGAACGTCTCCATGATGTACATATATATTAGAGTAAGGTTCCAGCACTTCGGTGAGGATCGGTATCAAGCGTTGGTCTATTTCGACAGCAGTTACCGTCCCTGCACGCTGTGCAAGCTTCTCTGTTAGAGCACCGATTCCCGGTCCGATCTCAAGTGCACCTTTATGTTCATCCAGATCAGCAGCATCCACAATTTTATGGAGTATATTTTGATCGATCAGAAAATTTTGTCCCAGGCTTTTTTTGAAAGAAAAACCGTGTTTCGCTATGATCTCTTTCGTTCGTCTTGGCGTTGCAATCTCATCTATATTTTTCACGTTCTCATGATCCCTCACGTTCTATTTGCTCTAGTGCTCGTACAAATTCCTCACGACTTATCTGAAACATCGTCAGCCGCTTATGCAGCTGCTTGCCATTACAATATCCTATGCCCAGAATGTTGCCCAGCATCATACGCCGATTTGCGGCGTCCTTATGGACGATGAGTCCGGCTTCAATCAGATCTTGCCAGTCTATGAGCGGCTTAGCGCCATCATAGGTTGTATGCACCTTGGACAGTGCTGCCCGAATGGAGTCTGGAGATGCATTCTCCACACCGATATCACCTTTGCGGGTCGCATCCTGCTCCTTAATGAAGGCATGCTTCACGCCAGGAATCTTGTTTGATATGATTTTGCGAATTCGCTCACCTGCATGATCAGGGTCTGTAAAGACGATAACACCTCTTCTTTGCTGAGCAAGCTCGATCTTCTTAAGTATACGGGCATTTATAGCAGAACCGCCGGTCTCAATTGTATCTGCATTCACTGCACGCTTGATGGCTACGGTATCATCTCTGCCTTCAACGACAATGATTTCTTTAATCATGACCACATGACTTCCTTTCTAAACAAAAAGAGAAGAGGAAAAACTCCTCTTCTGCATGTAAGAGGCAAACGATAGACTTGCTGTCTAAACTTTCGTTTACCTTATATAGCATCACCTAATCTTGATGTTAATACTATAACATCAGGGACGCATTGTAAAATATATTTTAATTCAGTTCCGGCTTCACCGGACCGATAACGTATACAGTTTTACCTTTTTTGCGGCCAAAATTGAGAGCCTGCTCCAAGCTGTCATAATACACATCAATTTTGTTCCCTTTGATTGCGCCGCCTGTATCTTCAGCACGACGGAATCCTACACCTTCAATGTATACCCACCATCCAAGAGGGATCACATCGGGGTCAACTGCGATGGTACGTCCTTCCTGTACACGTGTGCCGGAAGCCGTCTTCGTACCAATGCCTTCTTGCTCTGAGGAATAAGCTGTCATAGATACATTGCTCAGCACTTTTTTGGCCTTGAATGTAACTCCATCCTTCGTGACAGAATCACTGTCAGTTGAAGCAGATACCTTCTTCACTTTATCAGCCAGATTTGCTGACGATTTCGAAGAGGATGCATTTGAAGCTTTAGAAGTAGCTGCAGCTTCGGTTGTACTTACAGCGGCAACCACCGTTTCCTGAACTGGCTCAGGCTTCTTCTTCGTTCCAACGGCAATGACCTTGTCGACACGGTTTGTTTGAACCTTCTTGCCCGTCATTTTCTTAGACACCAATTCGCCATCCTGGAAGGTCTTCTCGATCGTCTGGACGATCACGCCTTCCTTACCGCTCTGAATGACCCGGTTATCACCCTTGTACAAGCTTGGGTCAGCCGTCTTGATTACCTTGAACGGAACCGAAGCTTCTTGTGTCGCTGTTTGCTTGGTTACCCGGACTACTCGAATATTAAGATCCGCCTTCACCGCAGTGTCAGCAGCGGGATATACTTTATCATCTTCTAATACTTCGATGCTATGAGCAGCGAGTGCTTCTTTAACTGTATCCTGTGTCGTGTAAACTTGCTCTGTCTCACCATCTGCCGTCACGTTAATCGCTACGGCCCGGTTAATTGTTACTCGATCCCCATCTTCAATCTCATCACTCAAAGACATCGATACTTCGTCATGTGGACTGACTGCGATTGAATGCTCATCCAGCACTTCACTAAGCATTCCTTCACGTGTTTCCAAGGCTTGAACCTTGCCGTCCACGACAATTGAGATTTCTTTGCCTCCCTGACCATACAAAATGAGTGAGATCATGACTAACAGTGCGATTGAGAAGATTGCGACTAGTGTGATCTGACGCAGATTCTCATGCTTCCATCGCAACGCGAAAGACTTGCTGGATGATGGTGACTCATGGGTCTCCTCTAGTTGGAAATTTCCCACTTCCTCCGTCCTCCTTCATAGTCCCGCCGTCAAGAGTATTGCATGATTGTATTTGACGCGACTATACCGATTTGTCTACAAAACCGGAGAAACTCCCGTCCGATTCTGCATCATGTGCCACTCTTCGCAGCATGATGTCACCTCCTGTTAACCAACAGTATGACGACAATGTAACTTTTATTCTCCTAAAACAAAGAAGCCAAAAAAGAGTTTAAGAGGAACTCTTTCGTGGCTCCGATAAGTTCAAATGAGAATATCGGAAACATCATGCACGAGTTTTGCCTCTTCAATACGCTTACGGAGTTAGCTGTCGGGTTCGGGCGTAAGAGTCGCCCCCGCTCAGATCCAGGCTGCTCATGGCAGCTGTCCTTTACGTTCACCCCAAGACTCAAGTGTTGAAATCAAATACAGTGGTCAGAGCAAGAGAGACAACTCTCTTAATTCCATCTTCTGACTAGCAGCAGACCACTATATCGGTTCCCCCGTTCTTTGTTAAATTACAAAAGATTCAGCGAGAATGACTCATGAAGTGAATTCAAAGTGGTAAATCAACTGAATGTAAAATTGACTTTACCAACAATCAACAATTCACTGAAACGATGATATCCTGTTTCGATACATGTTGTAAAGCAGTATTCAACTATGTTTTTCTAAATAATTGGTTAAAAATTTGTAATAATCAGCGAAAAAGTCTTACAAAAAGTTTAATCGCTCCGTTTTACTCACTTTTTCGTCTATTTTCCTCTGTCTTTTAACGAATGTCAAATCGTTCCAGTGCATTTGCGGTCGTAATCTCTGTCAATTCTTCCACAGAAATACCCTTCAGCTCGGCTGCCATTTCTGCTACCAAGGCCACATGAGCTGACTCATTTCTCTTGCCGCGGAATGGATGTGGAGTCAAGTATGGAGCATCCGTTTCGATCAAGAGCCGGTCTAGCGGTACCTTTGCAAGCACCTCTTTGGGCTGCTTCGCGTTCTTGAACGTAATCGGCCCTCCGAAGGAGATATGAAAGCCCATATCCAGCGCCATTTTTGCAGTTTCCCAGCTGCCTGAGAAGGAATGCATCACTCCGCCCACTTCATGCGCCTTCTCTTCACGCAGAATTCGAATAATATCTTCATGTGCATCCCGGTTATGAATCACAATCGGCATAGCGATCTCTCTAGCCAGTCCGATTTGTTTGCGCAGCACCTCATGCTGAACCTCTTTGGGAGAAGTATCCCAATGATAATCCAAGCCAATTTCACCGATTGCAACAACCTTCTCATGTTTACATAATGATGCAATCCATTCTAAATCTCCATCCTTCATCGTGATGGCATCGACAGGGTGCCAGCCTACTGCCGCATAGATAAAATCATAGGTTTCAGCAAGTTTCATCGTAGTAGGAATCGTTTCCCGATTAAATCCTATATTAATCATTCGGGTAACCCCCTTTTCGACAGCGCGCTGAATCACTTCCTCGCGGTCAGCGTCGAACTCAGGTGCATCCAAATGGGTATGTGTGTCGAATAACATCATATATTCTTACTCCTTTCAAAGCTGTATCTTGTCTCACATTATTTGAACATGCCGGCAATTTCCGGTGGAAGCTTGGGCAGTGCATTCATCAGCTTCTCCTGTGGGAAGTATAAATGATAATTCCCTTTTTGCATGCCGCTAATGGAGCGAACAATCTCGGATACTTCGGATATATCTCTTTGTCTTTCCTGCTTGTCTAGAATAATGATCTGTCTCTTGCTCTCCGCAATATCAGGTCGGAACACATCATACGGCAGATCGGTAGGAAAATCAATTTCAAGGTCATAGGCTGGATTCAAGCCTGCCTTGAGAAATGCATCTTCAATCCGCTTGATATCCTTCTGCTCAATATAATCCACTTCCACATACTTATAGAGCTTACGGTCCAGGAACCGGGTACAAAGCTCACTCAGAATCGGATCCTTCTCGTAGGTCCATTCATTAAAGGCAGCTTGAATCGTGGATTCATCGATACGAAGGTAGTCTGTGACCGACACATCCCCCTTAATCAGATGAAGGAGAGGTCTGAGCATGAAGTCAAATATGTACCCTTCTGCTACAAGTTCCTTGGCTCTTCTAAAGATTTGACGCAGGACAATTTCGGAGCTTCGAGTGACCGGGTGAAAATACACCTGCCAATACATCTGATATCTCGACATTAAATAATCCTCTACGGCATGCATTCCTGAATCTTTAACGACAACTCTCCCCTGGTAAGGACGCAGCATTCGAAGTATGCGGTCAAGGTCAATAGTTCCATAATTCACTCCGGTATAATAGGCATCTCGCAGTAAGTAATCCATTCGATCGGCATCAAGTGGACTAGAAACCAGATTAACAACTATAGGCTTGTCATACGTCTTGGCAATAACCGAAGCGACCTTTTGGGCAAAATCAGGACCTACGGTACCCAGTATCCGCCCTACTTCTGTATCTCCCAGTATGATTTTACAGGTCCATTCTTCATGATCCATATCAAACGCCTCTTCAATGGAGTGAGAAAATGGGCCATGTCCAACATCATGCAGCAGAGCTGCGCATAGAGCGACAAGCTTCTCTTCTTTTGGCCAATCGGGATATTCATTCCGTTCAAACTGCGATATGATCTTCCTTGTAATTTCATACACACCTAAAGAATGAGAGAAACGGCTGTGTTCTGCTCCATGAAAAGTCAAATATGTAGTCCCCAATTGTCGAATTCGGCGAAGACGCTGAAATTCAGGGGTATTGATAAGCTGCCATATGATCGGATCCTGAACGTGCACATAGTTATGAACAGGGTCTTTGAATACTTTCTCTTCGCTAAGCTTTTGTTCCATCGATAATCAGCTCCTTTTTCAACCTAATTTCTTATAACAAAATTCAATTGTGTGCAACTAAAGTCGGATTTCGACTTTTTCCATACAAATCACTTCATATATTCGACATTATACGACAAAGTTTGTCGAATGATGATGCAGTTTTGATTTCCAAATCGACACGCGTTATAATAATAGATAGATACTAGAAAATCATCGTTAATACCAGTACTCATTCCCTTTCTTCATACAATGTTAACTTAATTCTTCATTTTCAATGTTGACTGATTTGGGAATGGTTGGTATGATGATTAGCATAAAAGATAAAATAATGTCGAATCATGACAGTAATAAGCGATGGCGAGAGGAGTTAGTATAAAATGATGAAATCTACAGGTATTGTAAGAAAAGTTGATGAACTGGGCCGGGTTGTTATTCCTATCGAATTGCGCCGTACACTCGGTATTGGTGAAAAAGATGCTCTTGAAATCTACGTAGACGGTGAGCGCATCATGCTTAAGAAATATGAGCCTGCTTGTATTTTCTGCGGCAACGCTGAGAACGTAACTTACTTCAAGGGTAAAATTGTTTGTCACGAATGTATTTCTGAAATTCCGGCACCTGTGACAAATTAAGTAAAATAGGTTATAATCAATTTTGGATAGAGAAAAGCATACTTTCAATCAGTAATCATTACGATTCCTTTAATATAGATGCTCGCTTTTCTTGTGAATATATAATTGTTATTTCTAACCTTTTTCATATCTCCTTAGACACCTTCCTCGTCAGATCCAATCTGCCGAAGAAGGTGTTTTTTCTTTGTAATCCGCATAAGGTCTATCGTCCCTCTTTTAATAAAGCATTATATACATCCCTTTTGGATAGCTCGCGGTCTGCAGCCGTACTCTTCATCGCATCCTTGCGAGAGAGGCCTTCCTTCTCATAGTGCTCCACATGCGCTGTAAGACTTAAATGCTGCCACCACTCGTTCTGCAGCTCTTTCTCTTCGTCCTGACTTCTTCCCTCTACAATCAAACAATATTCACCTAGGGGCGGATGCTCCTCAAGCCACTCTATACACTCCTGTAGATTCCCTCGCACATATTCCTCGTGACGCTTGGTCAGCTCTCTGGCGAGCACTGCTCTGCGGTTACCCCATAACTCCTGCATGACGGTCAACGTTTTTTGTACCCGATGCGGCGACTCATAAAACAGCAGGGTGCCCTGCGATGCGCCGAAACTTTTCAGAATAGCCGTAATGTCCTTTTTCTCACGGGGAAGAAATCCGACAAAGGTAAATCTCTCGGTTCCAAGACCAGACGCAATTAGTCCGGACAGAGCAGCATTCGCTCCTGGCACCGTCACCACGGGAATGTCTGCATGAATGGCAAGACGGACCAGGTCTGAACCAGGGTCAGAAATGGCTGGCATACCAGCATCGCTGACGAGGGCTAAATTTTTTCCTTCTATTATATATCGAATTAATTCAGGTCCACTGGCTTCCTTGTTATGCTCATGATAACTAAACAACAGCTCAGGGCTAATCTCATAATGAGTTAATAGCTTACGGGTTTGTCTTGTGTCTTCCGCGGCAATGATATCACATGACTTCAAGGTGTTTACCGCCCGATATGTGATATCTTCCAAATTACCGATGGGCGTACCTACAAGATACAATGTACCTGTCCCTTCTTTTTGTTCAAAGCTCTTCTGTACTTGAATACTCATTGCTAACTCCTCTCCAGTTCCACGTTTCATGGATGCTGCTTCTATCCAATCCAGCGCTAGTCATGTACTCGGATAGTAAATATCCATAATTTCTTTGCAGTATTCCCCATTTTCGTTATACACGATCAGCGGCGGCAGCATTCTGACATCCGGTTTGCCATCTCTTAAAGCCTCAATGAGCACCATATTCGCTTCTTTATCGATTCGTGGATGAACCATGCGAATTCGTTTCGGCTCCAACCGATATTTACGCATTAAGGTGATGATCTCACCGATTCTCTGGGGTTTGTGTACCATGGATACTTTTCCGCCTGTACGTACTAAATGCATACAAGCCTTCAGCACCTCCTCCAAAGTACAATGGATCTCATGCCTGGCGATCGCCTGATGCTCATTCAGTGTAATATCACTGCCGTTTAACGGCATATAGGGTGGATTAACAGTAATGGCATCATAGACTCCATAACCTGTAATGCCAGAGAGTGCTCTCAGGTCCCCTTCCCGAATCATGATCTGGTCTCCGAGCTCATTCAGCATGACACTTCGTCTGGCCATATCGGCAATTCTAGGCTGAATCTCAATTCCTTCGATCGATGCTTTTGTTCTTGTGGACACGAGGAGTGGAATGACCCCATTCCCTGTACAGAGATCCAGGACCTTTCCCCGCTTGGGAAGGCCTGCAAATCTGGCCAGCAACACAGCGTCCATTGAGAAGCTGAATACCTCGTCGCTTTGAATAATACGCAAATCATGAGTTAACAGATCATCCAATCGTTCAGATGGCTGTAGCTTAATCTTGTTTATGCTCATTTTGATACCTGCCTGATTTATATTAATGGATATACCCTTGATTGAAGCAACTAAAGGTATTATGAAATGATTCATGTTTGTATTGTTAATAGAAAAGCCGTAGGGTATCCCTACGGCTCGTTACTTATTCAAAAATGACAGACAGAACAAACAATCGCCCTCTGTACGTAAATGCCCATAATAAACGTTACAAATATGGAAACCTTCGTAATACAATCTTGCCAAATTATCGTAACCCTCTCCAACCACCTCTTCGGTAGTCTCGGCTGCGGGTACTAATTGTACAGGATTTTTGGGAGCTGGTGCAGGTGTCTCCGAAGAGGACTCCCGCTTTAGGACCTTGCGCAACTGTTCATTTTCCAGCGTCAAACGTTGATTCTCTTCGAGCAGTTCCTTTACAATCATTTTTAACTCGCCAAGATCATTATGCATTTGTCCCATTTGTGTTTCCATTTCAAGAATGTGCGCAAAAATCGATTTTTTCTCCAAGATCCCACCCCGAAAGCAAACATAATGGTTACTTGATGACGACGTCATCCATAGAAAGCTCTTTTACTTTGTTGATTTCAAACAATTGAACATGTACCTTGCGGTTGCCTGCGTGAATGCCAACAACCTTGCCTTCACCTAACGAGGTTACGACAAGCTTACCGACAGCCGGCAGCTCTTCCTTGACGCTCTCATAATTATCATGCTCAAATTTCAAGCAGCACATAAGTCTGCCGCAAAGTCCGGATATTTTGGTTGGATTCAGGGACAGACTCTGATCCTTGGCCATCTTAATGGATACCGGTTCGAAATCACCCAGCCAAGATGAACAGCAGAGTATCCGTCCACATGGACCGATCCCTCCCAGCATCTTCGCTTCATCACGAACGCCAATTTGGCGAAGCTCAATCCGTGTCCGAAAAATACTGGCCAAATCTTTAACTAACTCTCTAAAATCGACACGTCCTTCAGCCGTAAAATAAAATATGATTTTATTTCGATCGAATGTGAATTCCACATCGACAAGCTTCATCTTAAGTCCGTGCTCTTTGATTTTATTTAAACAGGTGCCAAATGCGTCTTTTGCAGCAAGCTTGTTCTCTTCCACCACTTTGGCGTCCGAGTCACCTGCAATGCGAATTACCTTCTTCAGAGGTAATACAACGTCAGATTCACCAACAACTTTCTTTCCTATAACGACTTTGCCGTACTCAATCCCTCTCGCTGTCTCTACGATGACGCTAGAATCTTTTTCAATAGGAAGATCGAGGGGATCAAAGTAATAAATTTTGCCCGCTTTCTTAAAACGGACACCGACTACATTATACAAAAAAATTAACCCCCTTGTATGCCAATAAACCTCTATCGAAGCCTGAAGACAGGGCCGCAATCGAGAAGCGTATCATGTTAGGACTGTGCTAGGGTATAGAATGAACGTCCCTGAGATCGAGTCACCTCATACTTGCGCGCTCCACCTCAAGAGGCTAGTCCAATTAGTAGTTGTTCTACACATAGCTGACCATTCACATTATACCGAAGCTTCTTCCTGCATTCTGCAGCCAAGTCCATATAGGACACCCATTGTTCGGTTGTACGAGTCATAGCAATGGTAGAGAGTGTATTGAGTTGATCTATAAAAATAACGTTCTCCTGCTTACCGTAAATAACATAAAGCATGTCCTTGAACCATAAGTGAAAGAGTTCAAACATCAGTTCAAGATGTTCAGAAAGCCCTGTCTTGAACAGCTTCTGCTGGGCAGAAATCAGCGCAATATCGCCTCTGGACAGAGATTCTTTCCCTAATTGTAACACTACATTTCTAATTTCTGCAAACCAATTCTGGTCAAGCAAATTCTTGCAAGAATCAAGTCCGGCGCTTAAAAATGAAGCTGTTCTGACGAGCGCGGGAGCATATCCTTCCTTCTGCAGCATCTCTTGAACCAGCTCTGGATTCAATGCCTTAAAGGGGATCTCCTGCGTTCGAGATAAAATCGTAGGAAGCATAGCTCCCTTGTTGCTCGTGATCAGTATTCCTACTGCCGGCACCGGCGGCTCCTCCAGGAACTTCAGCATGCTGTTCGCAGCCTGCACCGTCATTTTATCCGCCTGATCAATAATATAAATCTTAGGATTATTTTTTTCAGACCGATAGGCAAAGATTTTTTGCAAATCGCGAATCTGATCTATTTTGAGGCTTGCGCCTTCAGGCTCTACATAATGGAGGTCTGGATGATTCCCATGCTTCACCTTCCGACACTCCAGACATTCACCGCATGCATCGTCTGCATTTTGAGTGCAAAAAATAGATTGGGCAAATGCTGTTGCCATCTGACGTTGTCCGCTGCCGGATGGACCGCTGAATATATAAGCATGACTGATCGCGTTCTTGCGGAGTCCGCCCTGCAGCATTTGTTTTGCTGTATCTTGCCCCAAAATTTCACGAAATGACATGAGTTCCTCCCCTATAAAAAAGCTGCTGCGGTCTAGAACTTCACTTGTTACACACCAAAAGTCAGCATGAGATATTATATATCATTTAGAAGAGTAGAACCAAAAAGATCATCCATCTTAGCAAAACCTCGAAAGAAGGATATCCTTAGTTCAATCCTCTAATCTTCATTATACCATGACACGCAGCCATTTTAATTTTAGTATTCACAAAAAAACATTTTCCATTTCTTCAGCCAAAAAATCAATCGGCTTATTTAACGCCTGCTCTTATCTACAAAAAAACAAGCGATCGAAATCACTTGTCTTTGGTTACGTCATAAGCTATGAGATTTTAAAAGCTCAAGTTAATCAGCATTCCCCGAATTTCGCCGATTTTTTGCAGAAGCTCTATCTTCCCCTGCTCACTCTGAAGCAGCTCCTCCGCCATAGCAACCAGCGCGGCATCCACTTCATCAAGCAGCAGATACTTCTTACCGCGTCCACGGCGGTCCCAGCCTTTGGTCTGCTTCGTAGCTATGCCTCTTCTTACCGTATCATCTAAGAATCGCTTAACCAGCTGCTTATAGGCCTTGAGCTCTCGTATGGTCATCGATCTCGCTAATCGATCCCCTTGCAGCTGGATTTCATTCAACCGCCGAGTCAGCTCTGCCTGAGAAGCTCGTTCACCCTGCTGCTGCATCATATCCGCAAAACCTTTATTTTGCACAGGCTTCGTATTATTCTCATTCGAATTGATGCCGCTCTGAAGTGGTCTGAATCCTGGATTGATTTTCACAAGATATCCCTGCTTTCTGTTGCCAAAAGACTGCTCTTAAAAATGTTCAAATCGATCAACTGGCAGAACGAACACGGTCGCTCCTCCTACCTGAACCTCTACAGGAAGGGGTAAATAAGAATCGGTCGTTCCGCTCATTGGTGTAACCGGAGTAACGAGCTGCTCTCTTACCTTACAGCTGCTGCGGATCACGTTCATTACGGATTCAACCTGGCTGTCGTCCACCCCGATCATAAATGTGGTGTTCCCTGCTTTCAAAAATCCACCTGTACTCGCCAGCTTCGTCGCCCGGAAGTTCGCTTTGACCAGTGCACTAGATAAACGATTGCTGTCTTTATCCTGAATAATCGCAACAATAAGTTTCATCTTGAAACGCCTCCTCTAAATAATGTCCTGCTCAGCACTAATGCTTCAACCTGCCTTAAACCATGGATCAAGCTTTAGAATAAAGCATAAGTCACTACTCTATTCCAGAGTAGGCCACTCTTGCCCAAAGGCAGCGTAACCTTCAAAGATATGATGAGTATTCCCCCATCTAAGGGAGTTCGACAAATAATGAAGAATAAAACTTAGTCCATAAGAATCTTAAGCTGCAGTGATAACCCATACTAAGATCCTAAAAATTTGATTCAAAGCGTACCTGAGAGATGTACAGTACTTCTTAAATACTTAATAATTAGACATATACCCTCAAATATCCTCTATTACACACCTTAGCTTCGTAATTAAGCTACAAAACACCTCTTCTTGTGACAAAGAAGCATCAATAACCTGAATTCGATCCGGCTCTTGCTTCGCGAGAATTAGATATCCCTCTCTTACCTTGTCATGGAACGACAGGTTTTCCATATCCAGCCGATTCACCTCACGCCCTTGATTGGCAGCAATTCGAGCTAATCCTTGTTCTGGACTAATATCAAAGTAAAGTGTCAAATCGGGTGATAAATGATCTGTAGCAAATTCATTAATGGAGCGAACCTCCTCCATACCAAGACCTCTGGCATATCCTTGATAAGCCAAACTGCTGTCGACAAAGCGGTCAGACAGGACCATCACGCCCTTTTGAAGAGCGGGAATGACTTTCTCTGCAAGATGTTGCCTGCGGGCAGCTGCATAGAGCAATGCTTCGGTGCGAGCATCCATCGTTGTATGCTCCGGATTTAATATAATGGAGCGGATTTTCTCTGCTATATCAATTCCACCGGGCTCGCGTGTCATTAAGTATGGGATTTTCTTGTCTTCTAGATACGCAGACAGCTTCTTAATCATGGTTGTTTTACCGGAGCCGTCTCCACCTTCAAATGTAATCAATTTTCCTATCGGCAATGTGTATCTCTCCTAAACTACGTTTTCAACTTGATCTATTTGAAATATTCAGTGTTCGCTAGCTTTTTTCTTGTATAACGAGCAGCTGATTTAAACTCGAATCACGCGTCCCTTGGCATTTGGCCCCTGCATTGCGAAGTGCAATTAAGCGCTCTTGCATAGCTTCACCAATCAGCTCTCCTGGATACAGGATCGGAATACCAGGCGGATAAGGAATCACCATCTCCGCTGCTCTGCGGCCAGCACATTTGCTGAGTTCAACAGATTCGGTATCTTCTTCCGTTCTGGTTCGCATATCAAAAGGGACGGGACAGGAATAGACATCAGATTGCAAAATGTTCCACGTGGAAACAGGACTGTTGTTTGCTTCTGTGCTGTCTTTATTTCTGGGCTCCTTCTCTAACGATATATGCATGAGTGCACCTAAAAGGTGCATGGCATCCTCTTCTGTAGAGCCCAGGCTAAACAGGAGGACGACGTAACGGTCGTCGCTCATCTCTGGCATGCAGCCGTGAGCTTCAAGCTCTCGCTGCAGCTCGTAACCGCTCAGGTCCCCTGACTCGTCATATATGACAAGCTTAAATGGATCCTGAGCGGTATAGCCTGCAGCCGCTGTCGCCGGTGGCTGCAGTATACCGTAGCGCGGCATCGACTGTATGCCGCGCTTTGCTGTATCCACGGCAGCGAGGCCAGCCGTGAAAGCCTCTGCGCCGTGCACATGAAGATGCCGGCGCGCTAAGTCAAGCGAAGCCATAAGCGGGTACGAAGGGCTTGAGCTCTGGATCATGGACAAGCGCTGCTTCAGCAGTGTCCGATTGATCCGCTCTCCCTGTACATGCAGCATGGCTCCCATCGTCATCGCCGACAGCATTTTATGCGTGGATTGAACCACACCATCTGCTCCAGCAGACAACGCGGATGCCGGGACATCCGGGTGCATTCCATAATGTGCGCCATGTGCTTCATCCACAAGAAGCGGAACGTGGAATTGATGGCATATTGCTGCAATGGATTGGATAGAGAAGCCCATTCCATAATAATTCGGCATCGTAATCAATACAGCCTTTGCTTGCGGATAGGCTTCAAGGGAGGCCCTAACCGTCTCGACCGAAGGAGCTGTAGCTAACCCGGATTGATGATCCATCTCCGGTAACATAAAGACAGCCCGAGCTCCGGCCAGCATTAACCCGTGTAATACCGATTTATGAACGTTCCGCTGAACAAGTATAAGATCACCAGGTTCTGTACATACCGTAAGTAGTAAGGCGATATTCCCTGAAGTGCTGCCTCCGACGAGCCAGTAGCTCTCTTCAGCGCCAAAACAATCTGCCGCCAGATGCTGAGCTTCTAAAATGACACCCTCAGGATGATGTAAATCATCTGTTCCTGTTATTTCGGTCACATCAATACTCAGGATGTCTTGCATGAATCGGCTGTATGCATCTGAGTATACTTGTCCATTTTTATGACCTGGAACATGATAGGTTCGTTGTTGAGATGATTTGTATTTCAAAAGTGCTTCATATAAAGGTGCTCTATGCTTATCAAGCTGGTTTCCCATAGATCATAAAACCTTTCCGTCATTATCCTTCTTCCATTGTAAAACATTTTAAAGGTATATCATATCAAACTTACTCTGGACCCATCCATTTAATCTAGAAAAAATAAAAAGGCCTTACTCAGACCTTTAAAAATAAGTTCATAATTATGACTTGTCTATTATACATTATTTTGATGCAGCCAAATCTGCTTTAACTGATGAATAAAAAATGGATACTTGGCGTCCTGCGCGTCAGTGTGTACCATCTCGGTCTCACAATCTGTGCAAATAAACTCAGAGACTATAAAAATGCCTTCCTTCTTACGCTGCTCACAAACAATGCACGTGTGCTCCATTTGTTGTGTTTCCATACGATCCCACCTTCATTCCTTTTGCTATCAGTATGGTACAGTTTCTACTATTTTAAACCTTTTCATAGTGAAACTCTACTTTATTTCCATAACCTATGCTATTCAACCTAATACGTATAGGTGTCTGTACCCAATTATGCGTAACATTTAAATTTTTCCAGACAGCCATCCGATATATAATATATAAATTCGGTCTTTTGATTGCTATGTAGCTCGTATCAAGAGCCGTTCTCTGCTATGAATAGGAGGTTATGAATGGAATGTCCGCGGTAATCGGAGATCAGGCTACTTACTATCAATATCGTCTTATCCGCAAAATCAATATATCCAGGCCAGCTTTACTTAGTTACTTAAGCTTAACATTCATTATGCTGTTCGCCTGCCTCGTCTTCTTTACTTGGTCTGGGCTTTTGTATTTTCTGTTGTCCTGTGTAACCATGGTATGGATTCATTATTTAGTATCTCGTTCTATCCTTCTTCTTCGTAATCGGCAGCTTCATCGGTGGCATTGGTCCTGGAGAGCTCCCTGGATAGGACTGATTCCTTCCCAACATATTGCTTATCCTCTTTTTAGCCGTATTCATTTACATATGACCTGGATCGGTCTAGTCTTTGTCTTTGTTTTTATCGTCGCTTCTCCTCCCTCATTTGCGATGAGCTTGTTATTTTGGCATGTATGGCTGATGGCGCCGCGTCTCACGTGCCTCCTATGGCTATTCAGACAAAGAAAAGACGGCTATTTAAAAATATCCCATCTAGAAGTTGCCTACTATATTCAATGAAATAGAGCGGATACGGCTCATTCTATACATATAAAAAAGACCTTCACTCTCGTGAAGGTCTAGTTACTGTCTACGGTCTTAGGTTTAATAATGGAAGGGTCCTGTGTGGGTACCAATACCGTCAGATAGCCATTATGCAGGGATAAATGAACACGGGTGCTATCTTTTACGAAAATGCGAGGGGCAGAGTCCGTGTTGCTCGTATCCTCGGCCGCCGTATCCTCTTTCCAGCCCCACTCTATAATTTCATTAATATATTCTTGAGGTATATCTGTATTCTTCCCTACACCAGGCAGAGTGTATTGTACATAATCCATTTCTGGATTGTTCGATGCTCGATCCATTCGATTGGCTTCTTTAGGTACGGGAAAGGTATTAACATTCACTGCACCCTCGTATGAGTCCCACGATGTGCCCTGGCTGCAGGCGGTAAGGATGATAGTGAAGCAGATGATAGCATAGAGACATAGCATTCTGTAACGCAGTCGAAATTCCCCCTTTGTTGCGAAGTGACACGATCTCTATGTTAAAAGAACCCTATTCTATTATAACTTCTCATGTGTTTTAATCCGTAACAAAAATGTTACTACCTATTACATAAACGATTCATATATATAAATAGACAAAATAAAAAAACCACCGTCGTCATCGACAGTGGTTCTTTGCTTGGCGACGTCCTACTCTCCCAGGACCCTGCGGTCCAAGTACCATCGGCGCTGGAGGGCTTAACGGTCGTGTTCGGGATGGGTACGTGTGGAACCCCTCCGCTATCGCCACCAAACATGATTTTTCGAAGCTTTCGCTTCTTGAAAAATCGTTATAACAAGGATTTACTCCCTGAAAACTAGATACGAAACAATGTGCGATTTATTGCTTTCCCCATTATTGGGGTGTTTTTTGGATAAGCCCTCGACCGATTAGTACTGGTCAGCTCCATGCATTGCTGCACTTCCACCCCCAGCCTATCTACCTCGTCGTCTTCAAGGGGTCTTACTAATTGGGAAATCTCATCTTGAGGGGGGCTTCACGCTTAGATGCTTTCAGCGCTTATCCCGTCCGTACATAGCTACCCAGCGGTGCTCCTGGCGGAACAACTGGTACACCAGCGGTACGTCCATCCCGGTCCTCTCGTACTAAGGACAGCTCCTCTCAAATTTCCTACGCCCACGACAGATAGGGACCGAACTGTCTCACGACGTTCTGAACCCAGCTCGCGTACCGCTTTAATGGGCGAACAGCCCAACCCTTGGGACCTACTTCAGCCCCAGGATGCGATGAGCCGACATCGAGGTGCCAAACCTCCCCGTCGATGTGGACTCTTGGGGGAGATAAGCCTGTTATCCCCAGGGTAGCTTTTATCCGTTGAGCGATGGCCCTTCCATGCGGTACCACCGGATCACTAAGCCCGACTTTCGTCCCTGCTCGACTTGTAGGTCTCGCAGTCAAGCTCCCTTGTGCCTTTACACTCTTCGAATGATTTCCAACCATTCTGAGGGAACCTTTGGGCGCCTCCGTTACTCTTTAGGAGGCGACCGCCCCAGTCAAACTGCCCACCTGACACTGTCCTCGCACCGGATCACGGTACCAAGTTAGAACCTAGATACGATCAGGGTGGTATCCCAACGTTGCCTCCACAGAAGCTGGCGCTCCTGTTTCCTAGGCTCCCACCTATCCTGTACAGATCGTACCCAAATCCAATATCAAGCTGCAGTAAAGCTCCATGGGGTCTTTCCGTCTTGTCGCGGGTAACCTGCATCTTCACAGGTATTAAAATTTCACCGGATCTCTCGTTGAGACAGCGCCCAAGTCGTTACGCCATTCGTGCGGGTCAGAATTTACCTGACAAGGAATTTCGCTACCTTAGGACCGTTATAGTTACGGCCGCCGTTTACTGGGGCTTCGGTTCACAGCTTCGGGTTTAACCCCTAACCGCTCCCCTTAACCTTCCAGCACCGGGCAGGCGTCAGCCCGTATACTTCGCCTTGCGGCTTCGCACAGACCTGTGTTTTTGCTAAACAGTCGCTTGGGCCTTTTCACTGCGGCCCCCTCGTGCTATTCACACTACCGGGGCACCCCTTCTCCCGAAGTTACGGGGTCATTTTGCCGAGTTCCTTAACGAGAGTTCTTCCGCGCGCCTTAGAATTCTCTTCTCACCTACCTGTGTCGGTTTACGGTACGGGCACCTTCATCTGGCTAGAGGCTTTTCTTGGCAGTGTGAGATCATGACCTTCGCTACTGTAATTTTCACTCCCCATCACAGTCCAGCCTTAATAGTATGCGGATTTGCCTACATACCAGCCTCACTGCTTGGACAGACATCCATCAGTCTGCGTCACTACCCTACTGCGTCCCCCCATCGCTCGTAACGATTTACGGTGGTACAGGAATTTCGACCTGTTGTCCTTCGACTACGCCTATCGGCCTCGCCTTAGGTCCCGACTTACCCTGAGCGGACGAGCCTTCCTCAGGAACCCTTAGGTTTTCGGCGGATCAGATTCTCACTGATCTTTTCGTTACTCATACCGGCATTCTCACTTGTATGCGCTCCAGCAGTCCTTCCGGTCCACCTTCACGGCTGCATACAACGCTCCCCTACCCCTGATACATAAGTATCAAGCCATAGCTTCGGTGGTGTGTTTAGCCCCGTTACATTTTCGGCGCAGAGTCACTCGACCAGTGAGCTATTACGCACTCTTTAAATGGTGGCTGCTTCTAAGCCAACATCCTGGTTGTCTGTGCAA
>NZ_CP118108.1:0-10000 GCF_028747985.1 Paenibacillus urinalis | reverse complement strand
TCTTCTCCGTAATGTTAATCGTCTTGATTCCCTTACCGCCGCGGCTTTGAATACGATAGTCCGATACCGGGGTACGTTTGCCGTATCCGTTAGCCGTAACAATGAGAACCTCAAGCTCTGAATCAACAATATCCATACCGATGACGGAATCCTCTTCGTCCAGGTTGATGCCTTTGACCCCTGTCGCGCTTCTTCCCATCGACCGAACGTCATCTTCAGAGAAACGAATGGACATTCCGTGAGCTGTACCGAGAATCATCTCTTGTTTGCCGTCGGTAAGCTTCACTTCGATTAGGGAATCATCCTCACGCAAGTGGATAGCTATAAGTCCACCCTTGCGGATATTTACGTAATCGTCGAGTGGGGTCTTCTTCACAACGCCATGCTTGGTGGCGAAGAACAAGAACTTCTCGCTCTCGAACTCTTCAACCTCAATAACCGCGTTGACAGTCTCCCCTTGCTCGATCTGAATCATATTAATAATTGGCGTTCCTCTTGCGGTCCGGCCAAGCTCAGGAATCTCATAAGCTTTGAGCCTGTACACCTTACCTTTATCCGTGAAGAACATCAGATAATTATGTGTGTTGGTTACAAACAAATGCTCAACGAAATCCTCATCCTTGGTATCCATACCCACCACACCACGACCGCCTCGCTTCTGCGAACGGTATGTGGATACCGGTAGACGCTTAATGTAACCAGTATGGGTAATCGTGACAACGACATCC
Source organism: Paenibacillus urinalis (assembly GCF_028747985.1). NCBI lineage: Bacteria > Bacillati > Bacillota > Bacilli > Caryophanales > Paenibacillaceae > Paenibacillus > Paenibacillus urinalis. The sequence continues at coordinate 9,272 of NZ_CP118108.1, read as the reverse complement.
TCACGCGGAATTAGATCCTCATCAAGAATGCTCTCCTCACCAACCGTGATCTCCGTACGGCGCTCATCATTGTAACGGTCCTTGATCTCTTGCAGCTCATCACGAATGATTTCAAGCACCAAATGCTCATTCGCTAGAATCTCGCGATATTCTGCAATCTTGGCAAGAAGCTCGTTATATTCGTTCTCAATCTTCTCGCGTTCAAGTCCTGTAAGACGCTGCAAGCGCATATCAAGGATAGCCTGAGCCTGATCATGACTTAGCTCAAAGCGCTCAATCAATCCTTCTCTCGCAGCATCTGTCGTTGCAGAAGCACGGATCAAAGCGATGATCTCATCAATATGATCCAGAGCAATTCGCAATCCCTCGAGAATGTGTGCACGGGCTTCCGCTTTGCGCAGTTCGAATTCTGTACGACGGCGAATAACAGTAATTTGATGCTGTAAGTAGTGATAGAGAACATCACGCAGGCTCAGAATCTTAGGCTCGTTGTTAACGATGGCCAGCATGTTTATACCGAAATTGGATTGCATGGAAGTATGCTTATACAGATTGTTAAGCACCACATTCGGATTCACATCGCGGCGCAGCTCAATTACAATTCGCATACCGCTGCGGTCTGACTCATCACGAAGATCTGTAATACCTTCAATCTTCTTCTCACGTACAAGCTCTGCAATCTTTTCTACAAGACGTGCTTTATTCACTTGATATGGAATTTCGTGCACGATAATTCTTGCTTTGTTGTTCACTTCTTCAATGGTCGTTCTCGCACGCATCGTAACCGTTCCGCGGCCTGTTTGATAAGCCTGGCGAATACCTGAACGGCCAAGAATAAATCCAGAAGTCGGGAAGTCAGGACCCTTGATATATTCCATCAGCTCTAAAGAATCAATATCAGGGTTCTCGATCATTGCGTGAACCCCATCAATGACTTCTCCCAAATTATGAGGTGGAATATTGGTCGCCATCCCTACGGCAATCCCGCCTACACCGTTTACGAGCAGATTGGGATATCTAGCAGGAAGAACGACAGGCTCGTGCTCTTCCCCGTCATAGTTAGGTATAAAATCTATCGTATCTTTATTAATATCACGGAGCATTTCCATCGCGATCTTGGACAAGCGGGCTTCCGTATAACGCATTGCCGCTGCCATATCTCCATCAATGGAACCAAAGTTACCGTGACCGTCTACAAGCATATAACGCATCGAGAAATCTTGGGCCATCCGTACCATAGTTTCATATACGGCCGAATCTCCGTGCGGGTGATATTTACCGATAACTTCGCCGACGATACGCGCTGATTTCTTGTAAGGCTTGTCAGGTGCCATTCCAAGCTCCGACATCGCAAACAGAATACGACGGTGCACTGGTTTAAGCCCGTCTCTAACGTCAGGCAAAGCACGGCTGACGATGATACTCATCGCATAGTCCATAAAGGACTCGCGCATTTCTTCGCCAATATCGCGGTCTTTAATTTGCGAGTTATTTTGATCCGCCATGCTGGACCTCCTTCTTGTCTATCAAACAACATTGTTAAGCTGAAAATGTATTTGTGAAAAGCCTAACAAGGCTTTAACGCCCAAATCTTCTAATGAATTTCTCTCTATTACTAGCCTAGACAAAAAGTCCATTATTAAACGTATTCACGCTTCTAATTGGACCTATCTATAGGGATATGCCCTTCCTGTTTTGAAGAGCAAACCATATACTGTACAAATTCAGAATGGACATTCAGCTGCACAATATTACTCATATCCACACAAAACGCCATATTCCTCTATTATACCACTGATTTTTCTCCTTGTCCTATGGATTTCCTCCGGCAGGTATGATACTTCGCGAATTTATTGACTACATTCGATTAAGTAATAAAGGAGTGGTTAAATGAGCATCCGACGTGTCTCAAGCAAATGGAAAAAGACAGCTGTTCTCTTAAAAGATCCTCAGATCGCTGTCTATGTTCCAGAAACTCGCAAGTACAATCAGAATAATCTAGAGAAAATGCTGAACTCCCATCGTACGGTATATGTGAAACCAGAGCATGGATCTCATGGCAAAGGAATTATGCGGGTAGAGAAACCAAATTCTAGCAGCGATGAGACCCATTCATCAAATGAATCCGAGCATGTTCTCCATTATGAAAAAACGAAAAAAACGTACACTACCGTTACAGCCCTGCATCAAAAGATACAAAAGCGAATGAATGGAAAGTCATATTTAGTTCAGCGCGGGATCAGACTTCTTAAGCATCAAGGCTGCCCATTCGATCTAAGAGTGATGGCTCAGAAGAACCCTCAGGGCAAATGGGAAGCTACCGGCATTATCGGTAAAGTCGCTGCAAAAGGAAAAATTGTGACTAATATTAACGGCGGCGGTCATATTGCTTCTTTTGAAGCCTTGTTAAAGCCCTATCTCGGAGAAGGCGGGACAAAGAAATTCAAGAAAGAACTGAACTCTCTCGCTCTCAAAACGGCAAGACAGATGGAAAAGAACTATCCCGGCATTAAGGAGCTCGGCCTCGACATTGCGCTAGATGAGAAAGTAAGACCGTGGATTCTTGAGGTTAATACGTCTCCTGGCTTGTATGTGTTCGGTTATTTACCAGACAAGAGCATTTATCGAAAAATCAAAAAATACGCTAGAGCCTACGGTAGAGTACGAATGTAGCCATTCGCAGCAAAATCTAGCGTTCGCTCCTAATCACTCTCTGCCATAGTAGTTATTCAGCTGCAATCCCGTCTACTGTAAAATCAGAAAAAGGGGCCATACCGGCCCCTTCTGTAAAACACATTGTTTATATGAATACTAAACATCAAGATTCTTGACGTATCTTGCATTCTCCTGAATGAAGTCGCGTCTTGGTTCTACGTTGTCTCCCATCAGGGTATCAAACATGGTGTCTGCAATCATCGCGTCCCCAATAGACACCTGAAGCATCGTGCGGCTCTCGGGGTCCATCGTCGTCTCCCACAGCTGACCGGCGTTCATCTCTCCAAGTCCTTTGTAACGCTGTACATTGACCTTAACGCCCTCGCCGAACTCCTTAAGGATGAGGTCACGCTCGGCCTCAGAACCTGCATAGCGGACAGTCTTATTACGTTCGATCTTGAAGAGCGGCGGCTGAGCGATGTACACAAAGCCTGCTTCAATAATTTTGCGCATATAGCGGTAGAAGAACGTAAGCAGAAGGGTCCGGATATGGGCTCCATCGACGTCGGCATCGGTCATAATAATCACTTTATGATAACGTGCCTTCTCGATATCGAAATCATCGCCAATCCCCGTACCGAGCGCCGTAATAATCGCGCGAATCTCGGCATTTGAGAGAATACGATCGAGTCTCGCTTTTTCCACGTTCAGAATCTTACCACGTAGCGGCAAAATCGCTTGGAAATGACGATCACGTCCCTGCTTCGCTGATCCACCTGCCGAGTCACCCTCAACGATGTACAGCTCACTGATCGAAGCATCCTTCGAAGAGCAGTCAGCGAGTTTACCAGGCAGAGCACTCACTTCAAGAACGCTCTTACGACGGGTCATCTCACGCGCTTTACGCGCTGCTTCTCTCGCTCTGGATGCTTGCAGGGCTTTATCCAGAATACGGCGGGAAACAGAAGGGTTCTCAATCAGGAATTCCTGCAGCTTCTCAGCGAACAGTGATTCCACAACGCCGCGCACCTCACTATTGCCAAGCTTGGTTTTGGTTTGTCCCTCAAACTGCGGTTCGGGGATCTTGACAGAGATAATGGCAGTCAGTCCTTCACGCACATCATCTCCCGTCAGATTGCTGCTGTTATCCTTGATAACGCCAGCCTTGCGAGCATAGTCATTAATGATCCGTGTCAATGCACTCTTGAAGCCGGACTCATGAGTACCACCCTCATGGGTGTTAATATTATTCGCAAAGGAGTAGATATTCTCAGTATAGCTGTCGTTGTATTGGAGGGCTACCTCCACCTGAATGTTCTCACGCTGCCCTTCAACATAGATCGGCTGCTCATGAAGAACCTCTCTCTTGCTGTTTAGGTATTGTACGTATTCCTTAATCCCGCCCTCGTAATGGAACGAGCTTGAATCACCGGAACGCTCATCCGTAATGCTGATACCAATTCCTTTGTTCAGGAACGCCAGCTCACGAATACGGGTAAGCAGGATATCATACTCAAATACGGTCGTTTCCGTAAAGATCTCGGGATCTGGATAGAACGTTGTTGTGGTTCCTGTTTTGTCGGTATCGCCGATGACTTTGACATCATACTCTGGAACACCACGGCGGTATTCCTGCTGGTAAATGTGTCCGTCACGTTGAACAATAACGCTAACCTTTGTAGACAGAGCATTCACGACGGAAATACCTACACCGTGAAGACCCCCAGAAACCTTATATCCGCCGCCGCCGAATTTACCTCCAGCGTGAAGGACGGTCATAACAACCTCAAGGGCAGATTTCTTCATCTTGGCCTGTTCCGCTACAGGGATCCCCCGTCCATTATCCACAACGGTAATGCTGTTATCTTCGTGGATCGTCACATCAATCTGATCACAGTAGCCTGCAAGAGCCTCATCGATACTGTTATCCACGACTTCCCATACGAGGTGATGCAAGCCTTTCGAGCTCGTCGAGCCGATATACATCCCTGGACGTTTTCTGACGGCCTCAAGTCCTTCAAGGACCTGAATCTCATCTGCACCATATGTCGGTTGATTCATAGACATGCCTTTCACCTACTTCACTAGATTAGAGTGGATCTGATAATTTTGTTATGACTGTATATAAAAGTGCCAAATGCGTTATAAAAGTACCGCCTCCTTGCTCTTGTTCGCAAGATGACGATACTCCTCAATAGATCGTTATATATCGCTTAGAACATTCGCTCTTTTCTTGAGAGTGGTTGAAGAGATTGGGGAATAGTAAACCGTGCTCTTGGTAACGACAATCGACTTCGCTTCTTCTTCTCCAATGATCTCCAGGTTTTTTTCCTGTTTAGAGTAAGTAATGTACTGCTTCGATATTTTGGACGATTTTTCAATCGATATATCAAAAATAGCAACGAGCTCGGAAGAGCGGATAATCTTGTCTCCGCCCAGGTGGATATACATTGTCCGTTCATCTCCTTAACGTTCCACGTGACCAGCCTGTACATGATAGATATGAGCATCATGGAGCTTGCTGGTATTCAGTGTTTCAACCCCTGTTGCGGTTATAAACGTCTGAACTTTGCTCTGGAACGTTTCAATTAGCTGCGTCTGACGGTATGGATCAAGCTCAGATAATACGTCATCCAGAAGCAGAACCGGATATTCACCAATCTCCTCGCAAATCAGCTCGATCTCTGCCAGCTTGAGTGATAGAGCGGTCGTTCTCTGCTGCCCCTGTGATCCATAGGTTTGTACTTCATGGCCGTTAATAAAGAAGGATAGATCATCGCGATGAGGACCGGTTAGCGTGGTGCCTCGTCGGATCTCCTGATCCTTGGTTTGTGATAATTTTATCATAAAAAGGTTTAATAAAACAGCTTCATCTTCTTCGAGGGCATCAGCAAAGGATGGAACATAAGCAAGTTCAAGCTTCTCTTTGCCCCCTGTAATGCCTTCATGAATCGTTTCCGCCCATTTTTGCAGCTTCTTTATGAATTGTTTCCTTTTTTTAACGATTTTAACACCATGCTCTGCTAATTGCTCATTCCATACGCTGAGCATCACCTGCTGAGATTCCGAAGCCCCCCATAACTGCTTCAGCAGATTATTTCGCTGGACCAGAATCTTCTGATACTGCTGGAGGTGATAAATATAGCCTGGAGCGACCTGTCCAATCTCCATGTCAAGGAACCGGCGGCGAACCCCCGGTGTCCCTTTGACGATCTCCAGATCCTCCGGCGCAAACATGACCACATTCAGGCTGCCGATAAAATCACTGAGCTTGCGCTGCTCCAGACCGTTAATCTTTGCTTTTTTGCCTTGCTGGGATAACGATAAATCAAGCTGAATTGTTCCGTACCTTCTATCCACATGTGCACTAATATGCGCGCTCGAGGCATTGAATCGAATGAGCTCCTTGTCTTTGGAGGTCCGATGACTCTTCGTTAGTGCCAAAGCGTATATCGCCTCAACCAGATTCGTCTTGCCCTGAGCATTCTGACCAATAATCAGGTTAACCGGTCCGAAAGACTCGAGCTTCAAATGCTCGTAATTTCGGTATTGATTCAGTTCAATGTCACTTACAAACACACTTTACATCCTCCCTTGCCTCTCGCCTCTTGAGGAAGCAGCAGGTGTTCGCTATTCTATTTCGCTTCTTCGACCTGGAACTCGCCTTCTCCATCAACGGCTACCAGATCTCCAGCATACAGCTTACGGCCCCGTCTCTCTTCGATCTCACCATTTACTTTGACAGCCTGCTCCTGCAGCAGCGCCTTCGCCATTCCTCCGGTAGGAACACAATCGGCCAGCTTCAGAAACTGATCGAGCTTAATATATTCACTGTGGATAACTATTTTTTTCACGGAAAACTTCCTCTCATGTGAATAACTTTTATTTCAAAAAAAATAATACACAGCTCTAGTTCGTAGTACGGTATGGCAGAATGACATACTGACTTGAGCTGTTGTCCGTCGGTTTTAGGATAATTGGGCTCATCACGCCGGTGAAGGAGATCATAAGCTCCTCGCTCTCGACTACTTTGAGCACATCAAGCATATATTTCGAGTTGAAGGAGATTTTGAGCGGTTCCCCTTTGAAATCTTTAACTTGAAGCTCTTCACGCACCTTACCTAGCTCAGAGGAGCTGGATGAGATTTCAATATCCCCGTTATCCAGTGTCTGCATACGAACGATGTTCGTTTTCTCCTCACGGGACAGCAAATACGCGCGATCGATCGATTCACTGAGCTTTTTCGTTTCCAAAATCAGTTCTGTTTTGTAGGAGCTCGGAATAATTCTAGAAGTATCAGGGTAAGTTCCATCCAGAATGCGGGTATAGAATAATACACGATCAATCTTGAACAGCACCTGGTTGTCAGCAACGACGATATCTACGAGTGAATTTTGATCAGGGATAATTTTGCTCAGCTCATTCAGTGTTTTTCCTGAAATGACGATATTGTGGAATTTGATCTCATCGGCTCCCTCAATATGGGCAGAGCGAGTTGCAAGACGGTGGCGGTCGGTTGCCACAAATTTGAACTCATTATCATTCAGACTCCATAATACGCCAGTCAAAATTGGTGTTGTTTCATGCGTGGAGATAGAGAACACCGTTTGCTTAATCATATTTTTGAGCAGATCACCAGGAATGGACAAGGTTTGGTTCTCTTCGATGCTAGGGAGAACAGGGAATTCTTCTGGATCGAGTCCAACGAGCTGAATTTCTGTTGCTCCTGCAGAGATGAAAGTATTGAAGTTGTCTTTAACTTCCATGTGAACTTCCTGAGATGGCAGCTTCTTAATAATTTCGACAAAAAACTTCGCAGGTAAAACAACACTTCCTGCCTGCTCTACAGAAACAATGGTCTTACCATCCTCTTCTAAAGGGATAAACGATTGAATAGAAATATCAGTATCACTTGCAGTAAGCGTAACGCCTTGATAATTCACATCAAATTTAATCCCGGTAAGAATAGGGATCGTAGTTCTGCTGGAGATCGCCTTGGATACATGTTGAATGGATTCATTCAGGTAGCTTTTCAATATGCTGATTTTCATAGTTTCACTCCTTGGGGAATATAAGCTTGATGTTGCTGCCTAACGTACTTACTTTTTCGAAATATAGCGTCGCTAAGACGCATTTATATTGATGTAGTATTTATTAAAAAAATAGTAGTAATAGTAATAGGCGCACTGAATATGTGGATAAACCCTACAAACGGCATAAAATTAAGCCTATCCACATGTGTACAGATTGTGCATAGGCTTTGTACTTGTTAAGTTGGGTTTTTGATTTTCTCGATTAGATTGTTGATAACTTTGAACAGTTCCTGATCGTTCTTAATCGATTGTGTTATTTTCTCATGCGCGTGAATGACGGTTGTATGATCCCGTCCCCCGAATGCTTCTCCAATCTTAGGCAAGGAAAAGTCAGTCAACTCTCGAGATAGATACATTGCAATCTGCCTTGGGAAGGCCACCGCTTTGGTTCTTTTTCTAGCCTTGAAATCTTCAAGCTTCAGATTGTAATATTCGCCAACCCTCTGCTGAATATCCTGAATGGTAATAATCTTCGGACGGCTTGATGGAATGATATCCTTAAGTGCTTCTGCCGCCAGATGTGTTGTAACGTCCTGATTGGTCAGAGACGAGTATGCTACCACACGAATAAGGGCCCCTTCAAGTTCTCTGATGTTCGTATCGATCTGATTGGCAATATACATCATTGCTTCATTCGGAATATCGAGATTCTCTGCCTTGGCCTTCTTGCGAAGAATGGCGATTCGCGTCTCAAGATCCGGAGGCTGGATATCGGTTATCAGTCCCCATTCAAACCTGGAGCGCAGCCGTTCCTCAAGCGTCGGAATTTCCTTCGGCGGCCGGTCACTTGAGATAATGATCTGCTTGTGCTCTTCATGCAGTGCATTAAAGGTATGGAAGAACTCTTCCTGTGTCGATTCCTTACCGGCCAAAAATTGAATATCATCAATCAGCAAAATGTCGACATTGCGATATTTATTGCGAAAATTCTCACCACGGTTATCCCGGATGGAATTAATGAATTCATTCGTGAATTTCTCCGATGAGAGGTAAACGACCTTACTGCTGGGGTTATGCTCCAAAATGTAGTGCCCTATGGCATGCATGAGGTGTGTCTTGCCGAGTCCAACTCCTCCATATAAGAAGAGCGGATTGTACGCTTTGGCAGGGGCTTCTGCAACAGCAAGCGATGCTGCATGTGCAAATCTGTTGCCCGGGCCGATGACAAACGTGTCAAAAGTGTACTTCGGATTAAGCATATGTGCCATAGCCTCTTCTTGTGGTACTGGAGGAGGCGTGACCACTTGCTGCGGATCCGGCTCAGCCGTCTTGTGTTCTTCTATGACAAACTTAACGTCCACTTGTTTTCCGAGCAGTTCATAAACGGTTGAACCGACAAGTTTCGTATAGCGGCTCTCCAGCCACTCTACAGCGAACGTAGTGGGCGCTGATATGACGATAGACTGATCATTCAGCTTAATGGCTTTGGTCGCCTTAAACCAGGTGTCATAGCTGGGTTTGCTAAGCTTGGTTTGAATTATTGATAGTATTTGCTGCCATAGTTCGGAAGTATGGCTGTCCAC